>JAABSG010000287.1 GCA_011390475.1 Geminicoccaceae bacterium
CGCCGTATTGCTCGCTCGGCTCTACCCGTTGTCCGCCCGCCTCCTGGTCCTGCGGGTCAGGGCTCCTTGGCCCTGCGGGTCAGGACTCCGGCAGCGCTCGACCGAGGCGGCGCAGGCCGCCGCCCGGTGTCTGCGCTTTGCCGACGCCACCGCAATTGAGGCTTTCTTACCCAGGCTCTGGGCCTATGTCGGGTTCGGCCTCGGGGCCAGCCGACGCCGATCGAGCAAGGAGCCCCGTGCCTCATCGCC
The DNA here is from genome assembly GCA_011390475.1 of Geminicoccaceae bacterium. Taxonomy (GTDB): domain Bacteria; phylum Pseudomonadota; class Alphaproteobacteria; order Geminicoccales; family Geminicoccaceae; genus SLRI01. Next base: position 250 of record JAABSG010000287.1, read on the forward strand.
CAGAGTTCGAAACAAACCATGAACTGGTGGCCCGCCACCACGGATTGCGCTAGGGGCATCGGGTTGTTGTCACCAGACCGTCGCTACCGGTTCCCGAGCGCTCGCTCCGCGGCCGGCACCGCTGGCGGTGCGTTTTCATCGAAGGAACGAATCGACTATGCCAGCTGACGCCGCACCCATCCTGGTCACTGGCGCTACCGGCTTCTGCGGTGGCCATCTGGCGCTGCGGCTGGCGAAGAACGGCCACCGGGTCCGCGCCCTCGTCCGCCCGACCGCCAAGAGCGACCACCTCGAAGCCGCCGGGGTCGAGCTCGTCCCGGGCGATCTCACCAAGCGCGCCGACGTCGAGCAGGCCGCCGCGGGCTGCGACAAGATCTACCACATCGCCGCCGTCTACCGCACTGCCAGCCACCCCGACAGCTACTACGAGGACGTCAATGTCGGCGGCACGGTCAATGTGCTCGAGGCTGCGAAAAAACACGGCGTGGCGCGCACCATTCACTGCTCGACCATCGGCGTGCACGGCGACGTCCAGGAATTCCCCTGCACCGAGGACAGCCCCTTCAACCCTGGCGACATCTACCAACGAACCAAGCTCGCCGGGGAAAACGCCGCACAAGCGGCGTTCAAGGCCGGCCTGCCGGGCGTCGTCTTTCGCCCCGCCGGCATGTACGGCCCCGGCGATCTGCGCTTCCTCAAGCTCTTCAAGTCGGTCAACAACGGCCGCTTCATCATGTTCGGCTCGGGCGAGACGTTCTATCACCTCGTCTATATCGACGACCTGATCGACGGCATCCTGCTCTGCGGCGAGCACCCGGCGGCCCTGGGCGGCACCTTCATCATCGCCGGCGACCGCTGGGTCTCGCTCAACGAATGGGTGGCCGAGATCGCCAAGGCCCTCGACGTGCCCAAGCCTCGGCTCCGCCTGCCCTACTGGCCGCTCGAGGCCGCCGCTGTCGCCTGCGAGGGGATTTGCAAACCCTTCGGCATCGAGCCGCCGCTGCACCCGCGCCGCGCCCACTTCTTCAAGAAACACCGCGCCTTCTCGATCGAACGGGCGAAACGGGTGCTCGGCTACGACCCCAAGATCCCGCTCGCCGAAGGCGTGCGGCGCACTGCCGCCTGGTATGTCGAGCAGGGGCACATCACGCCAAAAAAATCGGCGGCTTGAGAGCCTGTCGGACCCGGCGCTGGTCTTGCCATCGTACCGTCCTAAATTCATCATCGAATTGTCGATTCGGGCGATTGCCGGACGTATGGAGCGCGCTGATCGACGCGGTGAGGGACGCCTTAGCCATGAGTATCTTCGAGGCCGCGCACGGGCCCATCGAGCGCGAACCTTGGCGCAGCATCGCTGCCGACGGCAGCCCGCTGGCCGCCGTCCTGGTCGTTGCCGTCGGTCTCGCGGCCCTGGCCGACTTGCCGCTCTGGGCCGCCGTGCCGGCCGCACTGGCGGTGACCTCGGGCGTACTCTGGCGTTTCCATAGCCGGGTTGCCGATCACCGCTTCGGCCTCGCCAACTGGGTCACCCTCTTTCGCCTCAACCTGGTGGCGCTCATGCTGGTCGCCATCTGGCCCGGCGAGCCCGGCATCGTCCAGTCTTGGGTGCTGTTCACCATCGCCGCCACGGCCCTCGCCCTCGACGGCGTCGACGGTTGGCTCGCCCGACGCCGAAAGGAAGCCAGCGAGTTCGGCGAGCGCTTCGACATGGGCGCCGACACGGCGTTTACCATCATCACCACGCTCTGCCTCGTCGCCTTCGGCCTCGTCGGCGTCTGGGTGCTGCTGCTCGGTCTGTTGCGCCCGGCCTTCGCCACGGCCGGCCGCCTCTGGCCCGCGCTGCGCAGCCCGCTGCCGCCGAGCCGCGGCCGCAAGATCGCCTGCGCCGGCTCGCTCGCCTGCCTCGTCGCCGGCCTCGCCCCACCTTTGGCACCGCTCGCCCCGGCCTTGGCCGTCTTGGCCCTGCTCCAACTCACCTGGTCCTTCGGCCACGATCTGCGCTATCTGATGAGGCGCCGCGGCGTCACCGCCTGATCACCCGCGACCTACAACCGGACCGCCCATGACCCGAACCTGGCCCTGGCTCGCCGCCATCGGCCTCAGCCTCACGCTCGTCATCGCCTTCAACCAGCCGCAGAGCCTGGCCGAGCTCGGCCATCTCGCGAGCTGGCGGCTGCCGCTCGAGCCCATGACCGCACTCCTCGTCATGCTCCTCCTGCCCGGCCGGATCTTCGCCGCGCTGGTGGCCCTGGTCATGGGGGCGATGCTCTGGCTCCGTCTCGGCGACCAGCTCGTCTGGCAATGGATGGGCCGCCCCTTCACCGCCATTTTCGACATTCCCTTGGGCCTCTCCTTGGTCGAGATCGGTTTCGCCGCCCTCGGCTGGCCCCTGACCCTGGGCCTCGCCTTCGCGGCCCTCGTCGTGCTGCCACTGGCCACGGCCCTCGCCTGGACGTGGCAAGCGAGATTGGCCCAAGCGCCCCGGGCGGCTCTCCTGGGTCTGGTTGCCGTCACCGCCGTCCTCTTCACCTACGACCGGCTGCAGCCGGCGCCGTTCTTGACCACCGCCCACGGCTTCGACCAGCTCCGCCTCCAAGTCGAGCGCAGCCGGGCCGCCCTGGACGCAAGGCGGGTCTGGCAGACGGCCTATGCGGTCGATCCGGTGAAGGACATCCCGGCCGACCACCTCCTGACCGGCCTTCGGGACAAGGACGTCCTCCTCCTCTGGATCGAATCGCTCGGCCGCAGTGCCTTGACCCTCGACCCCTTCAAGGACCAGCTGCTGGCCCGGCTCGAAGACTTCGAGGCCGACCTCGAGCCTTTGGGCCTCGCCGCCGCGTCGGGCTGGCTCACCTCGCCCACCATCGGCGGCCAGTCTTGGCTGGCCCACGCCACCCTGGCATCCGGCGTCTGGACCACCAACCAGCCGTCGCATCGCCAATACCTCCAGGACGCCCGGGCCGACCTCGCCCACCTCTTCGCCCGGGCCGGCCACAAGACCGTGCTCGGCATGCCGGCCATCGTCAGCCCCTGGCCCGAAGTCCACCATCTGGGCTTCGACCAGTGGTACTTTGCGGACCACTTCGGCTACCGGGGCCCGACCCTCGAATGGGTCACCATGCCCGACCAGTACACGCTCTGGGCGCTCGAGAACGCCGAACGCGCCTTGCCGCTCGCCGAGCGCCAGCCCGTCTACCTGCAAGTGGCCCTCATCTCGAGCCACGCCCCCTTCACCCCCGACATCCCGGTCGTCGAGCCCTGGGAGCTCATGGGCGACGGCTCGATCGTCCACGACCTGCCCAAGGACGGCGGGGCACCACGCGACGTCTGGCGCGACCACGACACCCTGCTCGCCGCCTACACCCGCTCGATCGACTACACCTATGAAACCCTCCAGTCCCACACCCGCCGCTACGCCAACGCCGATACCCTGACCATCCTGATCGGCGACCACGAACCCGCGTCGCGCATCAGCGGCACCACCGACGAACGCGCCGTCCCCATCCACGTCATCTCCGGCGATCCCGGCCTCCTCGAGCCCTTCCTCGACTGGGGCTTCACCCCCGGCATGACCCCGACCGATGCCAGCGCCGAATACCTCATGACCGCCTTCCGCCCCTTCCTCGCCCAAGCCTTCAGCGGGCCACCACCGGCCACGAACTGAAGGCGAGAAAGGGAAGAGATGTGGGGAGGCAAACCGCCCCACGCCCCACCGCTCGTTCGGGCAAGAGGACTGCTCACACGCCGGCGCACGCCGACGGCACGGAGAGAGTTCGGGAGACATGTTGCTCGAGTTGCAGCGCCAGCAGCCGACCCGAAAACAGCCGCATCCCGGCCAGAATGAGCTGTACCAACGCTGCCCAGGCGTTGCGCGTCATGGATAGCGGCGGCCTTTCTGCCGCCCTCCTCACCTGGAATGAACGCGATCGAGTGCCTCTTGGCTATACCTCGAGGAATGCTTCCTCTCGCTCTCGCGCCCGCCGCCCCCGGCCCGACTACGACGCCATCGTTGATGCGGTGTGCAAGGCTCGGCAGCGGGTCACCAGCGATACTGGAAGGATAAACTCCCTCTGTTCGACGGCATGGGCCACCGGGGTCGGAAAATAGTGGGGTTGGTATGAGACACCGCACGACCGGCGCGCGCCGCCGAAATCATCCGGCGCGTCGAAGTCTCGGGCGCAACGCTCGGGCAGCGAGCCGGCCCGCATCAACGCATTGACGGATAACGAGGTTTGGCGGAGACGGGGGGATTCTCCGCCACTTTCCCGTTAGCCATTGAGCCACAAGCTTTTATTGGTCAGCGGCCCGCGTTTTGCCGGATTCTGGTACACACGGGTGGACCACACGGCCGCAGGCCGGGGGGCCACCGCCGGCAGCCGGAGGGCCTCCAGACGCCTCTCGAGAATCACCTGATCCGCCGTGGCGCGAC
>JAABSG010000288.1 GCA_011390475.1 Geminicoccaceae bacterium
GTGATCTGGCGGCCATTGTGCAGCCCGGCGACGCGCCTGAGCCGCTCGCCGCGCCAGACATCGAGCCGGCGCGCATGGTACAATTCTCGGCCTTCGCCGCGCTCGCCGAAGGTCTCGATGCCGTCCATGTCGTCGAAGCCGAGTGCGGCCTGCCTCGCCCGCAACCGCGCCTCCAGGAAGGCGTCGCGGAAGACGGCGACGTCGCTCGGGTCGACGACATCGTCGGAATCCTGCGACCGCTGTGCATAGTCCTCGAGCGCATTGCGGTGAAAGACGGCAGCGGCGAGATCGCCGGGCTCGACCCGAACGGGCAGGACGGTGGGCAGGGTCAGCGCCTTGCCGTCGGCGCCGTCGGTGAGGCCGAGGCCGCGGTCCTGGCCGTCGAATTCCAGCACGAGATCGGCGATCGGGCCGAAGGTCTGGCCGTCGGCATGCGGCAGGACATAGAGCGAGGCCAACTCCTGGTCCTGCGGCCGGCGATAGAAAAAGGCGTCGCCCTCGGCATCGCCGGCAGGCTCGGTGAAGGCGATCCGGGGGGCGGTCAGCCGCATTTCCTGCCGTGTATCGGTGAAGAGCGAATAGGCCAAAAGATGCCGGGTCAGCTCCGGTCGGCCCCTGGGAAAGCCCGAGAAACCCGAGGCCCATCTGAGATCGTCGCTGTCCAAGGCACGGTCCCAGAAGCGTAGCGAGGAGATCCAGACCTCGGCCGCGGGCCCCTCGCCGTCGCAGCCGAAGATCAGCGGCCGGCCGGAGGGCAGCATCGGCGCGTAGCCGAAGGGGGTGCGGGTGTCGGGAACGCCGAGACCGTCACGAGTGCCGACCAGACGGCCGTCGACGAAGACTTCCGTCGACATGCCGGTGGTCACGAAGGCGAGATGGACGTAAGGTTCGCCCACCAGCCGCAAAAAACGCTGCGAACCGGTCGCCGGGGCGTCGCGGTGGATGGCGATGCCTTCGCCGGTCGGGCCGGTGAGCGAGATCCGATAGTCGATCCCGGTCTCGGCATCGCCGTGCTGCAGAATGCAGCGGCCCTGCCCTGCCTGGTCCGCCTCGTCCGTTGTCGACACGGGCTGTGGGTCGGCGACGGCGAGCCAGAACTCGATCGTCCCCTCCGCTCCTAGTTGCAGCCTCGGATCGGCGGCGAGTTCGAGTGCTGCAGGCCCGGTGATCTTGAGCGACTTGAAGGATTCGGTGGCGGCCGGTGCGGCCAGGGCGAATACCAAGATAATAGCGAGGCCGACCCGCGCGAGCATGGCATATCCTCCGCCCGGTCGCCCGCTGACATGGACCGACCGAGAATTGTACTTGTCGTTTCTCGACTGGCGCTCGACGGAAGACTGCCCCACTGACGCCCAGGCGCGCAAGCACGGAGTTTTCCACATGGGGCCGGTGCATCCGGCTCTGCGCTGGAGAACTCCCTCAGAAGGCGAGGCGCTCGGCCAAAAAGTCGAGCCTGTCTTGGCCCCAGAAGCGTTGGCCGTCGAAGACGTAGGTGGGCGTACCGAACAGGCCGGCCGCTACCGCCTCGTCGTGGCTGGCCCGCCAAGCCGGCATGATCTCCGGCGCGTCCTGCAGCTCGAGCAGACGCCGGCCGTCGAGGCCGGCGCTTTCGGCCACCGCCTGCCGGGTCGCCGGATCGCCGACGTCGCGCTCCTCGGGCCGGCCTCTTCGACCGCGCCGAAGTGCGGATCTTTCTGGTCAACTGGGCCGATCCCTCGATGGGTATCCTGCGGCTCGGGCGCGGCTGGTTCGGCGAGGTCGTGCTGACCGAGCAGGGCGTCTTTCGGACCGAGCTTCGCGGTCTGACCCAGGTGCTTTCGCAGCGGATCGGCGAGCTCCACAGCCCGGAACGCCGTGCCGATCTCGGCGATCACCGCTGCCGGGTGCCGGTTTGGCCGGCCGCAGTAGCGCGCGTGACGGCCTATGCGCTGGGCGACCACGGCCGCGTGGTGACTTGCCCCGGCAGCGGCTCGGCGGCCTTCGAGAGCCGATTCTATCGCTGTGTCGTCGCCGGCACCACGTCGATCGATGCCCCGGCCTACGACACCACACCCGGCGCCCAAACTACTTTACCCACTCCCCTTATCCGTGGACCTGTTTCAGCGGGCCGGGTCACCGGTTTGCGCCGCTTCGATCTGCGCACCATGAGAGGTGGCTCGGTTTTTCTGAACAGGCTCGCCGCTTCGATGAGTGGATCGTCTGCCGGGGTTAGGCCGCTGCGAAAAGCGGCTGATGGAAGTATGCCTGTTCGGGCGTTTGCCGCCCCAGGCATGAACGCGGCCGTCGTCCGTTGTAGAAATCCAGATACCGACCGATCGAGGTCCGGGCTTCACTGACGGTGTCGTAGGCGCGCAGGTAGATTCCCTCGTAATTGATCGATTGCCAGAGCCGCTCGACGACGACATTGGCACAGCCGGCGCCCTTGCCGTCCATCGAGATCTTGATCTCCTTGGCCAGCAGCACCTTCGTGAAATCGGTGCTGGTGAACTGGCTGCCTCGGTCCGTATTGAAGATATCCGGCCTGCAGAACTCGGCATGCATCGTGATCGACAGCCGCCAAGCCGGGACGCGTCGGCTGAACCAGTCGACCACGGCCGCGAGATAGACGAAGCCACGGGCCATCGGCACGTCGGTGATCTCCATCGCCCTCCTGCTACCGACCACCATGGCCGGCTTCAGGCAGACAATCCACTCATCCCGCTGTGCAGATTTAGCGAGCCACCTCTCAGTACCACTGGTTCGGCAGCACCCACTTTTCTCGCGCCGAACAGCTGGTTCCCGACCGCGTCGGCCACTCCTCGACGCTATGTTTCGCGACGCAGACTGTAGAGCGCCGATGTTGCGTCGGACTCGACATCGGCGAAGGTCAGCAGGTGGCCGGCGTCCAAGGGGCGGACAATCCGCCCCCCGGCGGCGAGGTAGTAGGGGATGGGTACTCCAGGCTCGTCGGCACAGTGCGGCATGATCATGGGCGCGAGGTCGGGGATCTGGTGCCGCTCGCCGATCATCAACTGCTCGTCCGAAGCGAAAGCGCGGGTCGTGTGGGCGACCAGATCGAAGCGCTGGCGAACGTCCGATCCGCCGGTCGAGCGGCCCAGGTAAACGGCACTGTAGAGCGAGGCTAGCGCCTCGACGCCGAGCAGGTGGACGGGGTTGTGGAGAAGGAGGTAGCGGCCGTCGTCGCTGGCCGGGATGCCCTTGCTCGCCAGCACCCGGCCGGTGGTGGGATCGGGCGCCTCGACGACGACGAAGACGCCGCCGGCGAAGCTGATCTCGTCTGGCCGTCTGAGGCAGGTGAAGACGTCGACCACGCCGCTGCGCTCGAGTAGCCCGCCCTCGGCCTTCGGCCGGAACAATGACGGCAGCTCGACGGTGCGCGCGACCGGGCCGTGCAGTTCGGGGCAGTCGGGGGCGAGGTCGGTGTGGTTGGCGACGATGGTCATCTCGCAGAGATCGGGCACGGTCTTGGTCGCCAGAGACGTGATGCGGCGATCTTCGTGGGCCGAGAGATCGTCCAGTCGCCAGTCGTAGCGCTCGACGGCGATCGTGCGCCCCCAGGCCGTGACCGTGCCGCGTTCGGCATCGAGGATGTAGTCAGCCTCGGTCGACTTGCCGGCGGCGACCACGGTGAGCCCGAGGAGCCGGGGGCGGGCGATCAGGCCGATCAAGAGGCTCGGCTGGTCGCCGTCGACCACGGTGTGCACGACGCCCGCGACTTTGGCCCGGCGGGCCAGGACGGGGCCGACCACCACCTCGGCCTCCTTGGTCGCCATGGCGACGTGGTAGCCGGCGGCGATGGCGCTCTCGGCGACGGCGGCGGCGGTGCCGGGCACGCCGGTCGCCTCGACGACGGCGACGATCGGCAGGCCGGCCATCAGCGCATGATCCTCGACCACGGCGATCTTGCCGGATTCGATCGCGCGGAGGGCAGCCTCGCGGCTGTCGCAGCGGACATGCGTCGGCGCCGTGCCCGGCATTGGCGAGCGCGGTCAGCGCCTTTTCCGGCGAGCTGTCGCAGACGACGCGCAGGGCGAAATGCGGGCTCCGCGCCGCCTGGGCCATGAAGGTCTGGCCGAATTCGCCGGCACCGACACGGTCGTTCGATCGGCTGTCGCTCACCTCGTCTCCTCTCAGCGGCCGCGCCAGACGGGCTTGCGCCGGGCCATGAAGGCCGCCACGCCTTCGCGAAAATCCTCGCTGCCGTAGGTTCGACGAACGAGGTCGTCGATGTCGGGCAGGTTGGCCGGGGCCAGTCGCTCGAGTGCTTCCTTGGTGACCGCGAGCGTGATGGGAGCCGCAGTCGCCAGCGTTTCGACGATAGTGTTGGCCCGTGCGTCGATAGCTTCGGATTCGGCGATCTCGACGAGAAAGCCCGCAGCCAGTGCCTCCGCGGCACCGATCATCTGGCTCAGGAGGAGGATGCGCTTGGTGCGGGCCACACCGAAGCCGGCGACCAGGCGGGCATGGCTCGAGGCGGAGAGACAGTTGCCGAGCGTCTTGGCGATCGGCACGCCGAAGCGGGCGTCGGGGGTGGCGATCCTGAGATCGCAGGCAGCGGCGATGGCGAGCCCGCCGCCCACGGCATAGCCCTCGACGATGGCGAGCGTGGGCAAAGGCAGGCGCGCGATGGCGCCGATGCAGCGGTCGATCCGCTCCTCGTACGCGATGCCGTCC
>JAABSG010000289.1 GCA_011390475.1 Geminicoccaceae bacterium
TGGCGCTCGGCCAGTGCCAACCAGTCGCTCATACCGCTGTCTCGCGGGCGATGCGCCACAGAAGTCCCTGAAAGACAAGCCCGGTGATCAGCAGCGTCGCCGTGGTTCCGACGACGATCGCGGCCAGGACATGAACCCAGGCGGCGGAGAGCACGTCGAGGCTCGCCACCACGCCGACGGCCGCGGGCACGAAGAACAGCGGAAAATAGGGTGCTGCGAAATCGAAGAGCTCCTCTGATCCGCGATCGGGCCCGCCGCGGATCGCGAACGCGGTGGCGAGAGCGAGAAGACCGAGCGCCGCGCCGGGCACGGGAAGCGAGAAATGATCCGCTACAACATCGCCGAGAATGAGCAGGACGAGCACGATGGCCGCTGATCGGGTCATGGGTTCCAAGCGCTCCTGAGGATCGGCGCGGCAACCGGCCGCCTGAAATCTTCGGAAAGCTGGGGCGATTCCCGACCAACGTACATTCACTTGTGGGTATACTTCCTGCCATGCCGAGAGATGCCCGTGAGACCCGCCATCGCATTATGAAGAGCGCCTATGGGCTGTTCTATCGGGAGGGTTTCGAGCGTTCTGGCATCGACGCCGTCGCCGAAGCGGCAGGTGTGACGAAGCGCACCCTCTACAATCACTTCTCGTCCAAGGACGAGCTGATAGCCGAAGTTCTCCGGGCTCAGGCCGATCTTGCGGCCGAGCAGATAGAGCGCTGGTGTGGGGACGCGCCGCCGACGCCCGAGGCGCTGGTCGAGACGATCTTCACGCGATTTCGTGACTGGTCGCGGACGCCTGAGTGGCGGGGTTCGGGCTTCACGAGAGCGGCGATGGAGCTGGCTTGGGCGCCCGGCCACGATGCCCGTCGGGCCGCGGCAACTCAGAAGACTGCTGTCGAGAGTGCCTTGTCCGATGCGCTCGACCGGGTCGGGGTCGCGGAGCCGAAAGGCGTCGCGCGGGCACTTGTTCTTCTGATCGAGGGAGCGATGGCTCTGCGTCTGATCCATGGGGAGGAGACATGGATCGATGAGGCGGAAGCTGCTGCCCAGATCCTCGTGCAGAGGCTGGCGCGATGATGCGAGCCTGCTCGTCCGCCAAGTGTACTGATCAGTTCCCTGCCAACCTCAAGCTTTATGATATTCTCATGCACTGGTAACGTGTGTTTCTGAACTCACCGACAGGACATGCGAGGCTGTTGGCACTGGGTTCCTGCCAATGTCAGAAAGCATCGCTCTTGCACCCCGTCCCGCTACGCGTGGTCGACGAAGGGGTGGACCGGTGGTTCCTTCGCGCGGAAGGCGAAGCGGCGGAGGATTTCGGCGTAGCCGCCCTTGAAGACGTAGCCGCCGTTGCGGGTGTGCCAGGTTTCGCGGTCTGCTTCGTAGGCTGCCGGTAGCTCGTACCAGGGTAGGGCGGGCTTGGCGTGGTGGACGATGTGCAGGTTGTTGTTGAGGAAGAGGAGGCGCATCAGCGGGCCGGCTTCGACGATGACGGTGCGGTGCTCGACCTCGGGCGTCGCCTGGTGCTCGAGGAAGGAGCGCACCAGCATCAGCGAGGTGGCGGGCCAGACGATCAGAAGCGCGTATTGCCAGAGCGGCAGCTGCGCCACGAGGACCAGCCAGGCCAGCAGGGCGGCCACGCCCAAGCCGTGCACGGTCCAGGCCCGGCGGACGCCCGGCTGGTCGGCCCTGAAGGCCTGGGCCTGGGTCCAGAGGAATTCGGCCACGACCAGGAGGCTGCCGATAGTCAGCCGACCGACCAGGGTGTTGCGCAGGCTCAACAGGCGGCGGCGCCAGCCGGGCAGGCGCTGCCAGCGGGCGGGGGTGACGTAGTAGCTTTCGGGGTCGTCCAGGGGGTCGGTGAGGTTGGCGTCCTGGTGGTGCTGCAAATGCTGCGAGCGGTAGATCTCGAAGGGTAGCCAGAGCAGCAGCGGCAGGCCACCGATGAGCGCGTTGAGGCGCCGGTTGCGGGTCGGATGGCCGTGGACCAGCTCGTGCAGGAGGGAGCTGTGCCAGGCGACGACATAGGCGCCCACGGGCATCAGCACGTACCAGGGGATGGCTGCGTGCCACCAGGTGAGGGCGAAGAAGCTGGTGTAGATCGCGACCGCGAGGCCGATGGTCGGCCACTCGATCGTGGCGGGTTTTCGGGCCGGGATGGAGGCTGCGTGCATGATCGCCCTTTTGTTTCTGATTGTGCCGGCCCGTTCGAGCTGGGCCGGCCGGGGAGGCGCCGTCGCAAAAAGGTCACAGTGCGCCCGACAGTCAGCAACGCCAAAGCGCAGCGCTTGTCAAGATGTCGTGAGCGGGACGCCGGTGGTCAGCGCTCGCGCATGGCAACCAGGCCGGCCGTGACGATGATCGCAGCACCGGTGAGCATCCAGAAATCGGGGATCTCGTCGAAGACGAGCATGCCGATGAAGATGCCCCACAACAGCTGCGTGTAGGTGAACGGCTGCAGCACGCTCGCCTGGGCGAGCTCGTAGGCTTTCATCAAGAGCATGTGGCCGAAAATACCGGTGCAGCCGAGGACGAGCAGGCCGAGCCACTGGTCGCCGGTGGGGTTCTGCCAGAGAAACGGGCCGACCAGGGTGGCGACGAGGCAGCCGATCCAGGCGACATAGCCGTAGGACGTCTCGAAGCGGTCCTCTTGGCTGAGGAGCCGGGTGAGGATGGTGTAGGTCGCGAACATCCCGGCCCCGATCACGGCGACGATGCCCACGGGATCGAGGAAGCCGTCGGTCGGGCGGAGGATGATCACCACACCGATGAAGCCGGCGGTGACGGCGAGCCAGCGGCGGGGGCCGACGCGTTCGCCCAGCATCATCGGCGAGAGGGCGGTGACGATCAGCGGGCAGGCGGCGAAGATGGCTTGAGCGGTCGAGAGCGGCATCTTGCCCACCACCCAGGCGAAGACGCCGACCTCGACCACGAAGACGACCGAGCGGAGCGCCTGCAGCCAGGGGCGCCTGGCGCGCACCGCCTGCGGCAGGCCGCCCGGCCGGTTGGCGATCAGGACGGTGGCGAAGGTGGCGAACAGCCAGTAGCGGACCATGACGATCTGCGCCACGGCCAGGTCCTGGGCCAGCGTCTTGGTGATCGCGTCCTGGGTCGCGAAGGTCAGCATGGCGATCAGGATGAAGGCGATGCCCTTGAGCGGCCGCGGAGGCAGGGGGTGCAGGGGCTGCGGGGGCAGGGGCCGCGGGGTTTGGGGCTCGGAGGGGAGGGACCGCGCGGGCGGGCTCGGCACGACGGCGTTCTTTCTCGGTTGTGGGGGGCGATCGTGGTGACCGGCCGAGGTGGCAGCCATCCGGCCTCGGTGCTCCTAGCAGGCGCGCCCGCTGCTGACGATAGGCGGCGCGTCGATGCCTTGGCGATTAGGGTGAATAAATTGATGCACAGTTCGCGCAATAGGCGAAATGGCCGGAGCCGCGGAGGCGGTCGGGCCATGTCCATGATGTGAAAGGCGAATGACAGTTGGTCGACAGGGCATCCACATCGCGGTGAACAAGCCTATCCCCGAACTTGTGGATAAGCCCGAGACCTCGGATGCTCGGTCGAAGCCGGATCGGGCGGCTTGTGGTTGAATACCGATCGAGGGGCGACCACGATTGCCCAAGACCTGGGCAGTCGCCTGTCAACATTCTGAGAGATAACGGTTTTTTCTCACTGCCGGCAAGCCTGCCGAAGCCGCCCCCTGGGCGTCTCGTGCCGCCGGCCCCGGCGGCTGTCGCGGCTGCCGAAACGCCGGCTCGCCGTCGTTTGGCGCCGCTTGTGGATAATGTGGAAAGCCGAACAAGTCGTTCGCCGTCTTCGACAATTTCAGGGCTCACCAATCGCCCGCCGACGCTGGTCCCGGCCGCGCGGCGCGCTATGATTCGTGCTATCAGTCACGAATGTCACCGCAACGAGGGATCCATGCCGCGTCGAGCCCCGATCGTCCGCACCACCGCCGTCCTCGCCGTCCTCGGTCTCCTCGCACCGGCGCTGGCGGCGCGCTCGGCCGGGGCCGAGATGGCCCGATACGCGATCGATCCCGAGCACTTCTCGATCCTCTTCAGCGCCGGCCATATCGGCTACCAGCAACAGCTCGGCATGTTCCTCGAGGGCAGCGGCAGTTTCGGCTTCGACGAGACCAGCCTGGAGCTGGCTGATCTCGTCGTCGAGATCGAGGCCGCGAGCGTCTTTTCCAATCATCAGGCGCGCGACAACCATCTCCGCAGCGGCGATTTCCTCGATGCCGAGAACCACCCGATGATCCGCTTCGTGATGACCGAAGCCGAGGCAGTCTCCGAGACGACCGGCAGGGTCACCGGCGATCTGACCTTCAGGGGCGTGACCCGGCCGGTGACGCTCGATGTCGAGCTGAACAAGGTCGGGGCCTATCCCTGGGGCTCCAACTACGTCGTCGGCGTTTCGGCCGAGACCACGATCAACCGCAGCGATTTCGGCAGCACCTATGCGCTCGAGGGGGGGATGGTCGGCGACGAGATCAGCCTCGTCTTCGAGATCGAAGCCATCCGCCAGGATTGAGACCAAGAGCCTGGCCGAGAAGTTTATGAGGCATTGCATGAGCATGGCAGTGAGCAGATGCGAGAAGTCGATCGGCCGTCGATGCGGCAGCCCAAGCGGGGCTGCGGGGTCCCCACGGCCCCGCAAGGGGTCGGTCGATCGAGGACG
>JAABSG010000290.1 GCA_011390475.1 Geminicoccaceae bacterium
GTGAAGGTCTCGCCGCTGCGTGGCGTCGCGACATCGAGCGGGGCGTCGTCGAACACGTGGCCGAAGTCGAGCGGCTCGGCGGCAGTTGCGGTGACGGCTACCAGGGCGAGGAGCGGCACGACGAGTGCAGCACCCAGGGCTGAGGCTCGGGGCATGGGAGGGGTCTTTTCTAGTTGTTGTGTTGTTGGCGAGCGAGTACCGCCCCGGTATCGCCAATGGCGATACCGGGGCGGTCGCGTGCAGGTCAGTTCTGCAGGGTGCGGGCGACCACGGCACCCTCGGGCACCTGATCGGCGGGGACGACCCGCCAGAGCGCGCCGGGCTCGTTCTGCATCGGCCCCTGGTCCATCAGGTAGAAGCAGTTGCAGTTGACGGCGAGCACCGTGCCGTCCTCGTCCATCCCGCCGGCGGTGAACTGCAGGTCGGTCTGGATCAGGGACTGCAGCACCCATTCTCCCGCCTCGGCGTCCCAGCCGGTGCCGAAGACCCGGCCCGAGCACCAGTCGCCCGAGAGGAAGACGCCGTCCATGCCGCCGTAGCGGGCCACCCCGAAGCCCTGCACCGAGCAGCCGGTGGGCAGGTCGGTGGTACCGCCCGGATAGGGCTCGTTGTGCGGGTATTCGGCCACCGGCAGGGCACCGGTCAGGACGCATTCGTCGTCGGGTCCGGTGAGCGGATGGCACTGGGTGCCGTTCCTGGTCGGCCAGCCGTAGTTGAGCCCGCCGACACCAGCCGGCTGCCAGTTGATCATCTCCCAGTGGTTCTGGCCGACATCGGCGATCCAGAGGTCGTCGGTCTCGGGGTCGAAGGCGATCTTGTACGGGTTGCGCACGCCCCAGTGCCAGATTTCGGGCCGGGCGTTCGGGCGGATCTGGGCGAAGCCCTCCTCGGTGATGCCGAAGAGCACCATCTCGCGCTCGGCGACGGCGTGGCGGAACGGGTTGTCTTCTGGGATATCATAAGGGACGAGTTGGTCTTCGGGCACGTCGACGTCGATGCGCAAGATCTTGCCGAGCAGCGTCGTGAGGTCCTGGCCGACCTGGAGCACGTCGCCTTCCCAGCCGCCATCGCCCGAGGTGATGTAGAGATAGCCGTCGGGGCCGAACATGATGTCGCCGCCGTTGTGGTTATAATATGGCTGCTCGACCCGCATGATGACCTTCAAGGTCTCGTTGACCTGCTCGGCCGAGACCACGTCCGGGCTCTCGGGATCGACCGTGATGCGCGCGATCATGCCGTCGCCGTTGAACGGCAGCGACGAGTAGTGGACGAAGAAATGGCCGTTCTCGGCGAAGTTCGGGTGGAAGGCGACGGAAAAGAGGCCCTGCTCGACGAAGCCGGTCTGGACGATGTTGCCGAGCGGATTGACCGTGGTGAGGTCGAGGAAGGGCTCGTCGTTGACGCTGCCGTCGGCATTGACGACCTTGATGCGGCCGACACGCTCGACGACGAAGAGCCGGCCGGAGCCGTCATGGGCCGAGGTGACGTTGACCGGATCGAAGAAGCCGTCGGCCACCTGGACCAGGGCGATCTCCGGGTTGCCCGGCAACGTGCCGTCGGGGTGCGCCACCTGGTCCTTCGCGGTCGGGATCGACTGGGCGGCGGCCAGCGCCGGCAGGGCGATGGCCAACGCCGCCGCGCCCGACAAGAGGCGTAACCTCGTCTTGCTCGTCATGTTTCAGTTCCCCCTAATCATCGTATGCTTGGTTGGAAGTCCACCTCGCGGCTGAAGTCCAGCAGTCGCTCGAGGGACGACCGTGTCAGCATAGCCGATCTGCCGGGGTGACGCCAACGGTCCGATTTTCACGGTCTCTTTAATTGCCGCCGTCGCGCGACTAAAACATCGGGCGACCTCCGTGCTCGGCCCATGCGGCATCGCCGGCCTTTATCCTCCGCGGCAATGGAACGCCATCACCATGCGCATTCTCTCGGGAATTCTCGCCCTAGTGCTCGTTTTGTTCGCCTATGTGCAGATCGACGATCCGGACCCGCATATCTGGATCCCGATCTACCTCCTGGGTGCCCTTTGGCCGGCGATCGCGGCCCTTGCCCCCGGCAGGTTCGCCGCGCGCCCGCCGGTGCGCATCGGCGCCTGGCTGAGTGCGGTCGCCTTCCTAGCCGGCTTTATCTGGCTCGCCCCCACCATCGGGCGCGATTGGATTCATGTCGAAGAGGCCCGCGAGGCGTTCGGCTATCTCATCTGTGCCGTGGCGACCCTGATCGGCATCGGGACCGCAGCGCGTCACGAGCGCAGCCGCTACGCCGTCACTTGATCTCGAGGGCGCTCATGTCGCGCTTCGGCGTTTCGACCTTGGGCTCCTGGCCGCCCCTGAGGATCGAGTTGCCGGCGTAGAGGGTGCGCTGGTCGATGGCGGCGGGCTCGAGCCAGTCGCTCTCCTGCATCTGGCCGCTCTGGCCGTAGGCGGCGAGCGCGTTGGCGTAGGTCACCTTCCGGATATGCTCTTCCGAGTGGCCGCGCTGGCGCATCAGCTCGGCGGTCTTGGGCACGGCCAGCGGCTCGGAGATGCCCCAGTCGCAGGCACTGTCGACGATGATCCGCTCGGCCCCGTACTGGCGAACGATCTCGCTCATCCGCTCGTTGCCCATCTTGGTGCCCGGGTAGATCGAAAACGCGGCCCAGTAGCCGCGATCGAGGACCTCGTTCACCGTTTCCTCGTTGTTGTGGTCGATCACGACCTTCGAAGCCGGCATGCCGTGCTCTTCGAGCACGTCCATCGAGCGCTGGGTGCCGCGCTTCTTGTCGCGATGCGGGGTGTGGATCATGATCGGCAGGCCGAGCTCCTTGGCGAGCTCCACCTGCTGGCGGAAGTAGCGGTCCTCGAGCGGGGTCTGCTCGTCGTAGCCGATCTCGCCGATGGCGACGACACCTTCCTTCAGGGCGAAGCGAGGAAGGATCTCCATCACCTCCTCGGCCAGCTCCTCGTTGTTGGCCTCCTTGCTGTTCAGGCCGATGGTACAGTAGTGGCGGATGCCGAACTGTCCGGCGCGGAACCGCTCGAAGCCGACGATGGTCGAGAGGTAGTCGATATAGGTGCCGACGAAAGTCCGGGGCTGGCCGATCCAGAACGACGGCTCGATCAGCGCCACGATGCCGGCCTTGGCCATCGCCTCGTAATCGTCGGTCGTACGCGAGATCATGTGGGTGTGCGGGTCGATGAACATCGGTTCTGTCCTTGGATCTTTTGGCTCAGAGGTGCTGGCCGAGAGTGGTCCAGGTGAGCGTGCCGGCTTCGATGGCGGCGGCGAGCGCCGGTGCCTTGGCGAGTAGCCCTTTGGCCTCGGGCCTGGGACAATCGGCGAGCGCCAACGCGGCGCCCTGCTGCTCGAGCTGGTTGCCGCTGGTCAGAACCTTGTCGAGGTCGGCCAAGGCCTCGCTGTCGGCGAAGCGGCCGATGCAGCGCCAGAGTTCCGGCGTGACCGGCCGGCCGGCGGCCCAGCGCTCGTGGGCGTAGTCGCGCAGCATCGACGCGAGCTCGGGATTGGCGCGAGCCTCCAGGCCCTGGATCGGGTGCAGGGTGGAGCCGACGAACAGGGCTTTGAGGACCATGTGGTTCCAGGCGTTCTCGTCGAACACCTCGACCGGGTAGGGGTTCTTGTGCGCCACCGCCTCGAACACCGGCCGCATGTTGGAGCGGGCGCCCTCGCGGGCCCGGGCGAGATGCAGAGGCGGATCGGGGTAGAGCGGCAGGCCGCGCAGGAAGGTGATGGTCTCAGCGACGTCCGAGGTCGCCATGAGCTTCTTCAGCTTCTCGGCGAAACCAGCACCAGTGCCGCCGCCCTCGAGCAGGAGCAGAATGCGGGCTGCCTGATCGACGCTCCAATCCGAGGGATCCCAGCCTGGACGCGCCGTGCGGGCGGCAGTGAGATCGCTGCCGTCCAGGGTGAGATCGGCTTTGCCGAGGCGGCGCTGGACGAAACTTATGGCCATGAAGAGGGCGCGGTCGCCGTCGCCGGCCGCGACCACCGGCAGTTGCGCGTGCAGCCAGTCACGCGCATCGTTCTCGAGCTGGCGATCGAGCCAAGTCTCGAGCAGTTGGACGGGTGTGTTGCGGCGCATCGCGGCCACCAGTGTTTCCCCCCTATTGTCGCGCTGTCGTCGCGCTTCGCAAGCCTCGAAGCCTAGCCTTGCACCGGCCCGCTTGTCCACCTCCCCTAGGTGCCCTTGATCCATTGTTGCCCGCCCATGGTGATGCCGAAGCAGGCAATCGCCAGGAAGGCCAGGCCCGGGGCACCCGCCCAGGCGATCAGGAGGGCATCGAGGAGCGAGATGCCGGCGATGAGCGAGATTACCGTTCGGGGCACGCTGCGCCGCTCGTCACGCCTGAAGACGAAGCTCAAGGCGAAGCCGACCCAAAGGGCCAAGCCCAGATAGAGCAGGGCCGGGACCACGCCCGCGGCCAAGGCCGGAAAGGCGAAGAGGAAGGGCCAGGCCAGGAATGCCAAGGGCCAGAGATTACCGACCTCGCCGAGGTTCTCTTGCTTGGCCACATAGGTGAGGCCGATCAGATAAGCCAGGAGTGCCAACGCTCCCCAGAAGAGGGCTGGATCGGGGCTGCTGACGGCGGCGAAGCCGGCTGCGGCATAGACCAGGACGCGGCAGAGGCCCATGACGAC
>JAABSG010000291.1 GCA_011390475.1 Geminicoccaceae bacterium
CGTGTGCTCTTCCGATCTGGCTTCGAGGAGGCTGGCGACGCGGTCGGCGATGTAGCCTTGGGCGATGCCGTTGAGGGTGAGCGCCATGCCGGGTCTCGCGAAGCTGATGGCGGTCGGGGCGTAGCTGACGTTCGGCCAGCCGGTCCGGGTCAGGGCCTCGGCGATGGCGCCCGGGATGGGTGGATGGCCCCGGCTCTGGTGCTCCGCCCAGGTGGCCCAGAGTGGCTGGATGGTGGGATCGAAGAGGCCGTTCGTGAGGTCGTGGACCGTGTTGCAGAGACTGAGACATTCGAGCAGCTCGAAGGGTGGGCTCTCCAGCCTGCCGGCGGCGTTGAGGCGGCTCAGCGCGCTGTCGGTCCGGTAGAGGCTGAAGATCGCTTCGAGGCGGCTGATCTCGGCGATTGCGCTGGCGATGACGGGTGCCGCGTCGGGGTGGGCGAGCGTGATCGAGGCTTCGGCTCCGAGCGCGATGCCGCGCCACTGGTGCATGGGTACGGCGCTGGCGGGCCGGCCGGCGAGGGCCGTGGCGGCGGCGGTGATGGTGACGAAGCGGCGGCGGGTCAGGCTGGCCATGTCAGCTCTCGCGGCTCTTGGAGAGGCCGCGCAGGCGGTCCTCGAAGTCGTCGTCGTCCAGCATGCCGGGGGCGGGCTCCAGTTCGACCGGGGCCAGGACCTCGCTGTCGGGGATCTCCGCCAGCCCCAGGATGGTGCCGCCGCGCTCGGCGGTGAAAGCAAGGGCTGCGGCACGGTCGCCGAAGGGAACGAGTTCCGGGGCCGCCATGCCGCCCACGGCATCGGAGCCGACGACGAAGTGAGCGGTTTCGGCCAGGAGCCAGTTGTCGATGCCGGGCTCTTCCCAGCTCGGGGCCGCGGCCATGTCGTTGACGTAGATCGCGGTGATGGCGTGGCTCTGCTCGGGCATGCGCTGGTAGGCGATGGCGTCCCTGACCTGGCTGAAGAAGAGCGGGGCCGGCATCCCCGCCAGGTGGATTTGCGCCTTGGGACCGGGATGCTCGACGAGGGCCATCTGGCAAAAGTGGCCCAGGGCCTCCTCGGTCATGGTGACCGGAGGCGGGAGGTTCGCGGTCTCGTTCTCGTTGCAGGCGGCGAGCGCCAGAAGGCAGGTGAAGAGGATGAGGGGGCGGGTCATGGGGTCACCTTGCGAAAGGCGGCGAGTGCCAGGCCGAGGGCGGCGAATGGCCAAAGCGCGATCGAGGTCAGGGAGTGGGCGGTTGGGATGGTGCCCGCGGCACCGCTGATCCCGGCAGCCGCCGCGGTGGCCTCGGAGGCTGCGAGGTTGAAGAGCCTGAAGGCGTCGGCGGGGTTGGCCAAGAGCAGCCAGGGGAAGACGTCGGTGGTGAAGCTGCCGCCGCCATCGGCCACCACCGCAGCCAGGAGGCCGAGGTCGTAGAGCACGATCATGACCAGCCAGAGCAGGACCGCGAGGCCGGCGGCCGCACCCGGGCGGCGGGCCAGGGCGGAGATGGCGTAGCCGATGGCGATGAAGGTGGCGCCCAAGAGGAGCGAGGTCCACACGAGGCGGACGAGGGCCGGGATGCCGGCAATGGCCCGGGCGTCGGTGGCGATGGCGGCGGCAGCGGCGAGGCCGTAGCCGACAATGACGGCCAGGGCCAGGATGCCGAGATGTGCGGTGAACTTGCCCAAGAGGAGCTCGGCGCGGGAGACGGGGTAGGTCAGCACGAGCGGCAGCGTGCCGCGCTCGACCTCGCCGGCGATGGCGTCGAAGGACATCAAGAGGGCCAGGAGCGGGACGAGGTAGACGGCGAGGCTGGTGAGGCTGGCGACGGTGACCGAGAGCCGGTCGGCGCCGACATCGCCGGTGGGCGCACTGCCGGCGGCGGCCAGCACCAGGGAGAAGAGCGCCATCATCAGGACGGCGATGGTGACCCAGCGGTTGCGCAGCGCGATGCGGAATTCGGCGGTGGATGCCGCCAGGATGCGGCTCATGAGGCGGGCCTCTGGCTGAAGTGGCTGTAGATGTCCTCGAGGCTGGGGGGGAGGATCTCGACGTCCTCGATCATCGCGCCCAAGGCGGCGATGTCACCGAGCCGGGCGAGCTTGTCGTCGTGCTGGCAGAGGAGGTCGACCACGACGCCGTTGCGCCTGCCGCCAGCGAGCTTTTTTGCAACTTCGTCGGCGGACCCCGGGCGGGCGGCGACCTGGAGACGAATCGGGAGTGCTGCCTTGCGGCGGAGGTTGGCGAGCGTGTCGTCGGCGACGAGCAGGCCGTCGCGCAGGATGACGATGCGGTCGGTCTTGGCCTCGACCTCGGTGAGCGCGTGGCTGGAGAGGAGGATGGCGACACCGTCGGCGGCGAGGCCTTCGAGGATGGTGTAGAACTCGCGCCTGGAGACCGGGTCGAGGCCGGATGTCGGCTCGTCCAGGACGAGGAGGCGCGGGGTGCCGATCAGTGCCTGGGCCAGGCCGACACGCTGGCGCATGCCCTTGGAATAGGTGCCGATCCGGCGCCTGGCCGCGTCTTTCAGGCCGACGCGCTCCAGGAGGTCGATGGCCTTAGCCGGGGTTTCGCCGCGGAGGCGAAGGTAGTAGCGGAGCTGTTCCAGGCCGGTGAGCGAGGGGTGGAAGGCGACGTTCTCGGGCAGGTAGGCGGTGCCGGTGCGAGCAGCGTTGCTGCCGGGCACGGCACCGAGCACGGTGATCTGGCCCCGGTCGGCGCGGAGCAGGCCGAGGACGATCTTCATCAGCGTCGACTTTCCGGCGCCGTTGTGGCCGAGCAGCGCCACGCGCTCGCCCGGGGCGACCGTGAAGCTCACGTCGGTCAGCGCCCTGACGGCCCCGAACGCCTTAGTAATCGTCGAGAGGGTCAAGCTCTGCATCGTCGGGCCTTTGCTGCCGTGCCTCGGTCTCGAGGGCGGCGATGTCGTCGGGGACCTCGATCTCGATCGGACGCACGAGCGGGTGGCTGTCGACCACGCCGCCCGGCAGGACCGCCGGGAAGTGGGCCTGGCTCCAGCGGACGAGCTGCACCGCGGGCGAGCCGAGGAGAAGGGAGGCGGCCGGTTGCGACCAGAGGATGTGGTCCATGAGGTCGTTGGGGCGGAAGCGCGCATC
The DNA here is from genome assembly GCA_011390475.1 of Geminicoccaceae bacterium. Lineage (GTDB taxonomy): Bacteria > Pseudomonadota > Alphaproteobacteria > Geminicoccales > Geminicoccaceae > SLRI01. Next base: position 3,094 of record JAABSG010000291.1, read on the forward strand.
GGCAATGCCGTCGCCGTCGAGGTCGAAGGCCGGGTGGTCGGACCAGTAGTTGCCGCGGCCCTCGAAGCTCCATTCGACGTCGCGCGTGCCCACGTATTTCACCTGGTTGCGGTTGCCGATGAAGGCATTGCCGGTGAGCGCGTTGCGCTCGGAGCCCGCGGTGAAGTGGATGCCGATGGCACAGCCCTCGAAGCGGTTGTCGTAGATGAGATTGCGGTGCGCATTGTAGATGAAGGTGCATTTCTCCGCCCCGCCGCGCACCAGATTGCCGCTGACCTCGGCATTGTTGGCATAGTTGAGCATGATGCCGTGGCCGCGATCGCCGAGCGAGAGGTTGTCCCGGAGGGTGATGCGGTTGGAGAACATGATCGCATAGCCGAGGTGGTTGCCGATCGAGACGTTGCCGATGACGTCGCTGTTGTTGGCGTACATGTAGTGGACGGCGAAGCGCAGATCGCGAAAGCGGTTGTGCTTGAAGGTGCCGTGGTTGGAGGCGTTGACGAAGATGCCGTCGCGGCCGAGGCGGATGTCGTTGCCCTCGATCAGCGTGCCGGGCGCGTTCCAGACATAGACGCCGTTGCCACGATCGTTCATGCGGTGGTCGGTACGGCCGACGATGACGTTGCCTCTGACCGTGCTGTCCTTCGCACCGTGGACATCGACGCCGTGCAGGTTGCCGATGATGCGGTTGTCCTCAACCAAGACGCGGGCGGCGGTGCGGGTGAGCTGGACGCCGGAGTCGATGGTCTCGTGGGATGAGCCCGAGCCTATGATCTCGAGGCCGCGGATGGAGATGGCCTCGCCGGTTATGGTGATCACGCTGCCGGTGCCGTCACCCTCGACGAGTGCGGTGCCTCGCCCCTCGAGGGTGATCGGCCGGTCGAGCACCACCGGGCCGTCGTGACGACCCGGTGCCAGGACCAGGACATCGCCGGGTGCTGCGCCGGCAATGGCCCGGGCCAGCGCCCCGGACTCGGGCGGCACCACCCGCTCCGCCGCCGCCAGCGATGTGGCGACGGCCAAGAGCAGCGTGACGATCAGCGAGAGTCCGAGGAACTTCATGGCGCGAGCGGCCCTCTACCTAGGCGCCTCTGGGCTCGACCAGCATGCGGCCGCGCATCTCCATGTGCAGCGCATGACAGAACCACTGGCAATAGTACCAGTAGACGCCGGGCTTGGCGGCGACGAAGGTGGCCGACGCCGTGGCCTGCGGTCCGAGCTCGAAGGCGATGCCGTGATCGCCCATGCAGAAACCGTGGGTCAGGTCGTCGATGTCGTCGAGGTTGGTCACGATCACCGTCACCTCGTCGCCCTGCTTCACCGTGAACTGCTCGATGCTGAAGCTGGGCGCCATGGACGACATGTAGACCCGCACCTTGTCGCCGTCGCGGATCACGGTCTCCATCCAGTCGTCGATGTCCACCCCGTCCGCCTCGGCCTGGGCCCGGGTCTCCGCCCACATCGGGTCGTTGCGATCCCAGACGTGCACCGGATTGACCAGCGAACGATGGACGAGGATCGAGTCGTGCGGCT
>JAABSG010000292.1 GCA_011390475.1 Geminicoccaceae bacterium
GAGCAGCCCTCGCCATGTGCGTGGCCGCCGGACCCGCGGGGGGCATGGACATGCTCCCCGGCGCGCCAGCCGTTGTAATAGACGATCTCCGCCTCGCCGTCACCATCGGCGTCGAACAGCCCACCGACATGGGCGAGCGCGTCCCACTGGGTGGAGTACTGGCAGTGCAGAAGCACGGCGTCGTCGGAGATGACGTCGGTGTAACGCTCGTCCAGCTCGCGCAGGGGGCGGTTGTACATGGCCGCGCCGTCGGCGCGGATGGTGGCGAACAGGCGCGGCGGGTGGCGGCGCTCGTTGAGCAGGTTGCCGCCGGGGTAGTCGAGCGGCAGCGACAGGCAGAAGCTGCGGCCCTCCCGTATCTCCTGCGCGGCGCGGCGGGTGCGGTCCGGGGTCAGCAGGGCGAGGCGGCCGGTCTGGTCGTCCTCGCCGAAATCGCCCCAGGTCGAGCCCTCGGGTCGGTGTTTCCAGCGTTTGGTCATGTGGCGGCCCTCAGAACAGCTTCATGAGTTCGACATGGTCCCTGAGCGGCTCGGGCGAGCCCTCGTAGACCGTGACGCCGGTCTTGATGACCATGACGCGGTCGGCGAGAGGCAGCGAGAGCTGCACGTTCTGCTCCACCATCAGGATGGAGGCGCCGAGCTTCTCGTTGATGGTCGCGATGGCCTCCATGACCCGTTCCACCAGGTTGGGGGCCAGCCCGATGGACGGTTCGTCGAGAATCAGCACGCGCGGCCCGTGCATCAGGGCCATGCCGATCGCCAGCATCTGCTGCTGCCCGCCGGAGAACGTGCCGGCGACCTGGCTCGCGCGCTCCTTGAGGATGGGGAACAGGTCGTGGACCGTCTCCAGCCGCTCGGGCAGCTTGCCCTTGTCGTTCTCGGCGAAGGCGCCGAGCTCGAGGTTGTCGCGCACGGTCAGGCTCTTGAAGATGCCGTGGCCCTGCGGGACGAAGGCGACGCCGTCGGCGACGTTGGCGGCCGGCGTGCGGCCGGTGATGTCGCGGCCCTCCAGCATGACCGATCCTGCCATGGGCTCGATCAGGCCGAAGATGGCGCGCAGCAGCGTCGTCTTGCCGGCGCCGTTGTGGCCGAGGATCAGCAGCTTCTCGCCTTTGGCGAGGCTGAGATCCACGCCGAACACCGCGCGCTTCTTGCCGTAGCCGGCGGCGAGGCCCTTGGTCTCGAGGATGGCTTCGCTCATTTGAAGTACCTCTGCGCGAGCTCGGGGTCGTTCATCAGCTCGTCCGGCGTGCCGGTGGCCATGGCGTGGCCCTCGTCGAGGAACCAGACCACGTCGCATAGCTCCTTGATGACGTCGAGGTTGTGCTCGATGATGCAGATGGTCTTGCCGTTCTCTGCCAGGCGGCGAATGACCGGGAACACCTCCTGCAGCGTGTTCCTGTCGAGGCCCGACATCGGCTCGTCGAACAGCAGCACCTCCGCGCCGGTGGCCAGCAGGCGGGCGACCACCAGCAGCTTCTCCTCGGCATAGGACAGGTCCTCGGCGGTGTCGTGGGCCTTCGCCTCCAGCTCCACGAAGCGCAGGATCTCCATGGCCCGGGCGGCGTTGGCGCGCTCCTCCGCCTTCACCTTTCCGGGGCGAAGAAAGAGGGGCAGGACGCGGTCGCCGGTCTGGTCGGGCAGCGCCACGATGACGTTCTCGATCACCGTCATGCGGGTGAACAGCCGCAGGTCCTGGAAGGAGCGGGCGACGCCCTTGCCCACCAGCTCATGCGGCTTGGCGTTCCCGATGGGGCTTCCGCGCAGCACGATCTCGCCGGAGGTCGGCCTCAGGAAGCCGGTGAGCAGGTTGAAGGCCGTGGTCTTGCCCGCGCCGTTGGGGCCGAGCAGGCCGGTGATGACGCCGCGCTTGAGCTCGATGGAGAAGTCGTCGACGGCGGTGATGCCGCCGAACTGCTTGCGCAGGTTGCGGCCCTCCATCACCGTCTCGCCCTTGGTGCCCTTGTCGCCCTTGAAGAGGGTCTCCGCGTCGCTCTCCTCCCGCTCGGCGTCCACGGGGACGAACATCGCCTTGCGCCCTCGCGGCTCGGGCATCAGGCCCTGAGGGCGGAACAACAGAACGCCCATCAGCACTACGCCGTAGGCGATCAGGCGCATCTTGTCGGCGATGTCCACGGGCAGGGGCAGAAACTTCAGCAGCTCCGGCGCGATGACAAGCAGCGCGGCGCCGACCACCGAGCCCCACAGGTTCCCGGCTCCGCCGAGGATGACCATGGCTAGGATGTAGATGGTCTCGTCGATGGTGAAGCTATCCACGCCGACATAGGTGAAGTAGCGCGCGAAAAGCACGCCCGCGACCGCCGCCATGCCGGCCGAGATCGCGAACACCGTCACCTTCATGTAGAGGACGTTCTTGCCCACCGCCTGGGCCGCGGCCTCGTTCTCCCGCATCGCGCGGAGCGCGCGTCCGAAGGGGGAGCGGGTGAGGCGGAAGGCGAACCACAGGCAGGCCAGCGCCCCGATCGCGGCGGCGGGCAGGAACAGCTCGGGCGTGTCGAGCTTGAGGCCGAAGAGATCGTAGGCCGGCACGCCGGAGATGCCGTCGGTGCCCCCCGTCAGGCTCTTCCAGTTCAGGATCACCTGCAGCACGATGATCTGCATGGCGATGGAGATGACCACGAGGTAGTGGCCCGATACCCGCAGCGCCGGCAGCGCGATCAGCGCCGACATGAGGGCGGTGAACACCACCGCGATGATCAGCGGCAGCGGGAAGGGCAGGCCCAGCTGCGTGGTGACGATGGCTGCGGCGTAGGCGCCGAGCGCGTAGAACGCGGCTTGGGACAGGGCGAAGAGCCCGGCGAAGCCGATCAACAGATTGAAGCTGGCCGCGAGGATCGCGTAGAGGCACAGCATCACGCCGACATGGAGGAGGTATTCCACTGCGCGCCCTCTTCAGCGCCGCGCCATGCTGAAAAGCCCTTCGGGCTTCAGCATGATGACGAGATAAAGCACGATGAAGGCGATGGAGGCCTGCCACTCGGTCGGGATCTTCCACAGGCCGAGGCTCTCGACCAACCCGACCACGAAGCCGCCGGCGGCCGCCCCGCGAAGGCTGCCGACGCCGCCCACGATCACCGCCACGAAGCCCATGAAGACCGCGGCGAAGCCCATATGGGTCGAGGCCCCGTTCTTGACCAGGATCAGCGTGGCCGGCACGGCCGAGACCAGCGAGCCGATGGCGAAGACCAGCAGAGTGATGCGGAAGGTGTCGATGCCGATCACGCGCGCCATGTCCGGATCGTCGGTCATGGCCAGGATCGCCTTGCCGTAGCGGGAGTAACGCAGGAAGGCCGCGAGACCGAGGCCCAGGATCACGAAGCTGCCCACCTGCCAGACATGGATGGAGGTGAAGAACACCGGGCCGACGAAGAAGATGCCGTAATCCACATCCACCACGCGCACGCCGGAGCCGAAGATGACGCCGGTCAGGTTCTCCAGCACGATGTAGAGGCCGAGCGAGGCGATCAGCGGCACCAGCGGCGGCGCGCGGTTGAGCTCCAGCGGGCGGTAGAGCGCCAGGTAGCTCAGCAGGCCGATGGTCACGGCCGCGGCGACGGCGCCCAGCAGACCCAGCCAGATCGGCAGGCCCATGGCGCCGGACAGCCACCAGGCGATGTAGGCGGCGAAGGTGAAGATCGGCCCGTAGGCGAAATGCACGATGCGGGTGGTGGCGAAGATCAGCCCGAAGCCGATGCCCAGCAGCGCGTAGTGGCTGCCGTTGATCACCCCGTTGACGAAAAGCTGTAGCAGCAGGTCCATCGGGAGCCCTCATGGGCGGGCGCGCAGAGAGCGGGCGGCGCTGTGGCCGCCCGCCCCCGGACGCGGTTCCGCGGGATCAGTCGGCGGCGGCGGAGATGTACTTGATGAAGGACGACTCGCCGTCCTGCACCTTGAACAGGGCCACGTTCTTCGCTGCGACGCCGTTGTCCTGGTAGGTCATCTTGCCGCCATAGACGGAGTCGAATTCCGGGTTCTCCCGGATCGCCTCGGCCAGCTTGGCGCCGTCCCAGTAGTCGCCGCCCGCGGCCTTGGCGCGCCGGATGGCCTCCGCCAGGACATAGACGTTCTCGTAGTAGTTGGCCGCGTAGAACTCCGGGGCCTCGCCGTAACGCTCCTCGTAACCTTCCGCGAACTGTTCAGACCAGTCCCCGGTCGGTTCGAAGTAGTCGGAGGTGTACTCGTAGCCGTCGGAGTGCTCGCCAGCGATCTTCTGGATGTCCTGGTTGAACTCGATTCCGATGATCGGCTGGTCCATACCGAACTCCCGCGCCTTCTTCAGGGCCAGGCCCGGGTCGGGCGAGAACAGCCACAGCGCCAGCCAGTCGGGGTTGGAGGCGCGGATCTTGGCGATCTGCGTGTCGATGTTGGGGGCGCCGACCTCCATGTACTCGGTCGAGACCACCTCGCCGCCCAAATCCTTCCAGTAGGGCGCCACGTTCTCCACGACGCTCTCGCCCGCGTCCGACTTCCAAGCGAGCTGAGCCATGCTCATGAGGTCGAGCTCGTTGGCGCGCTTGGCCGCGGCGCGACCGAGATCGGAGGCCAGGGAGCGGTTGTGGAACAGGTACTTGGAGGCGCCG
>JAABSG010000293.1 GCA_011390475.1 Geminicoccaceae bacterium
TCGGGGAGCTTGGGCATGATTTCGTGGTCGGGGCCGAAGGCCGACCAGTCGGGGCTGAACCGGAACTTGCCGGTCGCCGTGGGAAAGCCGTTTCGATAGTGGGCGGTGGCGTCGTCGGGCAGCGCTTCCCAGCCGCCGGATTCGTGCACGGTTCGGGCGTCGGGCCAGCCGGAGCGAGCGAGGAGGTCCTCGATCAGCTGCCATTCGGTCATGTGGAAGCCGGGATGGTCGGCGCCTAAGCGTTTCGCCAGCTCGCAGACGACGAAGTGGTTGGTGCGGACGTCGGCGTAGGGCTCGAAAATCTTGGCGCCGATCTGGAAGCGGGAGTGGCCGGAGGCGTGGTAGATGTCGTCGTGCTCGAGGAACATGGTGGCCGGCAGCAGGATGTCGGCCTGCTTGGCCGTCTCGGTCATGAACTGCTCTTGGACCGCGACGAACAGATCATCCCGGGCGAAGCCTCGGTGGACCTTGCCGAGCTCGGGCGCGATGCACATCGGGTTGGTGTTCTGGATGAGGAGGGCAGTGACAGGAGGACCGCCCTGAAGGTCGTAGGCGTCGTTCATCAGGATCGGGCCGATCCTGGACTGATCGAGCAGGCGGGTCCGGGGGTCCATGACGTCGAGGCCCTCGATCAGGGTTTTGTCCCAGTGATAGAGGTCGCCCATGTTGTAGAGGCCGCCGCCGCCCTGCTGCTGCCAGGCGCCCTTGACGATGGGCAGGCAGGAGGCGGCGTGCATGACGGCCGCACCGTTGCGTGAGCGGGTGAAGCCGAAGCCGAAGCGGATCCAGGGCGCTTCGGCGCGGCCATAGAGCTCCGCGAAACGCTCGATCTCCTCGATCGAAAGCCCAGTGATGCCGGCGGCCCAGTCGGGGCCACGGGCTTTCAGGTGCTCCTCGACCTCCGCCGGAACGTCCGTGTTGGCCTCGAGGTAGGCGCGGTCGGCCCGGCCGTCGCGAAAGAGAATGTGCATGACGGCGCAGGCGAGAGCGCCGTCGGTGCCGGGGCGGACGGCCAGATGCAAGTCCGCCTGCTGGGCCGTGCCGCTCTGGTAGGGGTCGATGACGATCAGCGGGACGCCCCGCTTCTTGGCCCGGGCCACATGGCTCATCAGGTTGACGTGGGTGGCGACCGGGTTGGTGCCCCAGACGGTGATCAGGTCCGAGTGCTCGCCCGCCTCCTCGGCCGGCACCCCCCAGCGCTTGCCGTAGCCGGCCCGCCAGCCGGTGTCGGAGAGCATGACGCAGATGGTGGACTTGAAGCGCGACCAGCCTTTGGTGTGGGTCAGACGCTGGATGCCGTCGCGCTGCACGAACCCCATGGTGCCGGCGTACCAGTAGGGCCAGACGGTCTCCGGCCCGTGTCGCTGCTCGGCCTGCGTCAGGCCCTCGGCGATGGAGTCCAGCGCCTCGTCCCAGCCGATCCGGGCGAACTGGCCCGAGCCTCGGGGGCCGGTGCGGCGCATGGGATAGGCCAGCCGGTCCTTGTGGTGGTAGCGCTCGGCGTAGCGGCTGACCTTCGCACAGATCACGCCTGCGGTGTAGCTGTTCCTGGTCGAGCCCTTGACCTTGGCGAGCCTGCCGTCCGCGGTCTTCTCGACCTCGAGGGCGCATACCGACGGGCAGTCGTGCGGGCAGACAGTGGCGTGGGTGGTGCTGGTCATCGCGGGTTCCTCGGCGCTTGCGGCCCTATAGATAGGCGATTCCGGGGCGCTTTGAGAGAGCCATTCGTCGGTCGGTCGCGTGCCGGGGGTCAGGAGGCGGTAAAGTGAACGCCCTGAAACCGGCGGCGGAACGCGCTGGTGTCCGGCGCGACAGTCTCGGGCGCCTCGCCCTTCATCAGCACGCGGGCGACGAGCTCGGCGAGCTCGGCCATGTCGGTCTCGGTCATGCCGCGGCGCGCGACCTCGTTGGTGCCGAGGCGCAGGCCGTTCATGTCGTCATTCAAGGTTGGCGCCGGCAGGGTTGGCGCCGGCAGGCCGATGCCGGAGGCGAGGAGATTGGCGCGGCGGAGCAACTTTGCCGTCGTCTGGCCGCCACCCCAGCGAGCGGCCGAGAGCGCCAGCTGGTGGGAGCTGGTGAAGCCCTGCCGGGTGCGGAAGACCGGGAGAGCGTGGGCGGCCAGCGCCTCGGCGAGGGCCCTGGCCGTGCTGGTCATCATCAAAGCGTAGGCGCGGCCGTGGACCTGCCAGTCGAGCAGGGTGACGGCGAGCGCCGCACAACGGCCGACGTCGAAATTGGCGGTGAGGCCGGGAAAGGCGATGGCATCGAGCTTGGCGGCGAGGTCGGCATCGTTGGTGAGAACCAGGCCACCGGCGGGACCGCCGAGGCTCTTGTAGGTGCTCATCGTCATCAGATGGGCCCCCTCGTCGAGCGGCTGCTGCCAGGCGCCGCCGGCGATCAGGCCCGAGAGGTGGGCGGCGTCGTAGAGCACGGGACAGCCGACCTCGTCGGCGATCGCCCGGATCTCGCGCACCGGGTGAGGCTCCAGATTGAGGCTGCCGGCAATGGTGATCAACGCCGGGCCGAGGCGCCGGGCATCGCGGCGCAGCTGGTCGAGATCGACCGTGAAGCGGTCGGGATCGACGGGAGCATGGTGGATCTCGAGGCCGACGAGGCCAGCGGCACCGGCTGCGTGGTGGGTGACGTGGCCGCCGATCGCGGCCGGCGGGGTGATGACGGTATCGCCCGGCCTGGTCGTCGCCATGAAGGCGTAGAGATTGGCCGAGGCGCCGGAGCCGACCCGATATTCGACATGCCGTGCGCCGAAGACCTCGGCCGCGAGCTCGGCCGTGACGACCTCGATTTCTTCGATCGCCTCGAGGCCCATCTCGTATTTGTCGCCGGGATAACCGAGGGAGGGGCGGGAACCGAGGCCGCAGCCGAGAAAGGCCTCGGCGCGCGGGTTCATGACGTTGGCGGCGGGGTCGAGGTTGACGCAGTCGGCGTCGTGGATCCGGGCATTCCAGGCGACCAGGCGGTCGAGCTCGGCGAGGTTGCCGGCCGGATCGCGCGATGCCGCTGCCTCGGCCAGCGCCTGGACGCGAGTCTCCGAGACTTCCGGCACCCAGGGCCGATACGCCAGTTTCGCCATGCTCTTTCCTTCCCTGCCCACTCCCTGAAGCATGCCGCAGAGCATGGCGATTGGCGAGGTGATCGAGGGCTTCAGCGGGGGATGGCGAAGGCCGGCGGCTCGGGCGGTGGAGCCGGCTGCGAGGCGGCGCGCTGCTGGTCGATCAGCCGGTTGACCGCGTCGTCGCCGAAGCCGAAGCCGGCGAGGACCCGACCGCCCAGTTGCAAGCTGGCCTCGATCGTCTCGGGCACCGCGACCGTGGCCCCCACCTCGATCAGCCGTCGTGCCTGCGCCGCGTCGTGCGCCCGGGCATGGATCGGGATTTGCGGGTAGAGGCTGCGAACCTCCCGGACGATCTTCTCGACCGCGTCCGCATTGTCCATGGTGACGACGATGGCGGCAGCATGCTCGGCATGTGCCCGGGTGAGGATATCGAGACGGGACGCATCGCCGAAAAAGATCGGCCGGCCGGCCTTGCGCGCTTCGTGCACCGTTGTCGGATCGGCGTCGATGGCGAGATAGGAGATCGTCTCGCGCTCCAGCATTTCGGCCAGGGTCTGCCCGACCCGGCCGAACCCGGCGAGCAGGACATGGCCCTCGAGCCCGTCCGTCGCTACCGGTCCGTCACGCTCGCTGAGCTCACCGCCACGGCCTTCGAGCGCCCCGGCGAGCCGGGTCGCGAAGCTGGCGACGAAGGGGGTCGCCACCATGCTGAGCCCGGCCACGATGAGCATGAAATGGCCGACTTCGCCGCCGATTAGGCCGAGCGACATGGCGAGGCCGACGACGATGAAGGCGAACTCGCCGCCCTGGCCGAGCAGCAGGCCGGCCTCGACCGAGGTGTGGCGCGGCAGGCCGAAGGCCAGGCACAAGCCCGCCGTGACGGTCGATTTGAGAACGAAGAGGCCGACCACGGAGGCCAGGATCCAAAAGGGCTCGGCCGCGATCAGCCGGTAGTCGATGCCCATGCCCACCGACATGAAGAAGAGGCCGAGCATCAGCCCCTTGAAGGGCTCGATATCGACCTCGACCTCATGCCGGTACTCGGTCTCGGCGAGTAGCAGCCCGGCGAGGAAGGCGCCCAAGGCCATCGACAGACCGGCGATCCCGGTGATGGTCGCGGTGCCGATGACCGTGAGCAGGATGGCCGCCATGAACATCTCGGGGCTCTTGCTCTGCGCCACCAGCCGCATCAACGGGCGCAGCAGCAGGCGGCCGCCGAGATAGACGCCGCCGATGACGACGACGGCCTTGACCAGGGCCAAGGCCAGATCGAGACCGACATTGCCGCCGACCTTGGCCCCCAGCACACCGACGATGAAGAGAATCGGCACCACCGCCAGATCCTGCATCAACAGGATCGAGAAGCTCGAGCGGCCGACCCCGGTGCCGAGCCGGCGCTGCTCGATCAAGAGCTGCATGACGATGGCGGTCGAGGAGAGGGCGAGGCAAGCGCCG
>JAABSG010000294.1 GCA_011390475.1 Geminicoccaceae bacterium
GAGGGTCGAGGGATCGCCGGCGAGCTCGAGGCCGCTGATCCGGGCGAGGGCCAGTGGCTGCCGGTCGATGGTCAGATCGAAGCTGAACGCCGTCGTCGGCTCGCCGGTCGAGCCGGACGGTCGCCCCGTTGACGGCAGCGGGGCCGGCGGCGGGGCCGGCTGCGGCGTCGGCCGTGGTGGCCTCGTCGGTGAACGGTCGGGCAAGCACATCCTCCCTGGTCGCACGGCTTGCGGTCGGCATGAGCGAGGCTTAAGCCGATAAACGGTCGGGGCAAGCAGCAAATCAACGGCGAGAGGAGCAGAAATCATGCCCAATCGGCGCAGCGACGACCCGCTCGACGGCTTCAACTTCGCGATCGAGATCGAGGGCGTGACGCAGGGTCCGGTGATCGCCATCGACCTCGTCGAGACCTCGACCGCGGTCATGTCGCACAAGCGGGGCAACGACCTCCTGGTGCGGGCGACCCCCGGCCGGCATCACTACGGCCGCATCACCGTGCGTCGTGCCTACACCGACGACGACGCGTTCTGGCAGTGGCGCCGAGCGGTCAGCGACGGCAAGCTGGAGCGCAAGTCGGGCTCGATCATCCTGCTCGACGGCGCGGCCAAAGAAGTGACGCGCTTCAACTTCTTCGAGGCTTGGCCCTGCCGCTGGCGGCTCTCGACCTTCGACGCCAATGCCGAAGGCTATCTGGTCGAGGAGTTGGAGATCGTCTGCGAGAAGATCGAGAAGGGCTGAGCCCGGCTCGCCTAGCGCGCGCGTTCGGGGACGCGCACGTCCGGCAGGCCGGCGTCGAGGCGGTCGAGCACCTCGTCGGTGATCTCGATCTGCGGCGAGAAGAGGAGCACGCCGGCGCTCGGCAGGACCAGGTTGAAGCCGCGCTGATCGGCGAGTTCACCCACCACCTGGATAACCGCCTCGCGGACTTCGCCGAGCGCCATGGCCGAGACGTCGTCGAGCTGCTGGCGACGCTCCTGAACGAAACGCTGGACCTGGGCCACCTCCTCCTCGAAAGCCTTGCGCCGCTCGGCGAAGGCCTCGGTCGAGAGGATGCCACGCTGCCGGGCGAGCTCGCGGTCGGCCTCCAAGAGCCGCTGCTCTTCAGCGGCGATCTCTTCCTGGTAGCGAATCCGGCGCGCCTCGACCTGATTGCGGATGCTCTGTGCGGCCCGCGCCTCGCGCATCACCCGCTGGTAGTCGATGACCGCAGCCGTTGCCGGCGGCAACGGCGAGGCCGCGTCCTGGGCGGCGCTCGGCGGCACCGCCACGGCGAGCGCCGCGAGCAGCGCCGAGGCCAGTGCGAGAGCCGGCAGCCCGAAGCGGCCACACCGCCGGCGTGCGGCCGAACGCCGGCACCAGTCGAGCATGAAGGAGGGCTGCCACGCCCTCCTAAAAGCGCGTGCCGAACGAGATTCTGAAGGTTTCGGTCTCGTCACGACCATCCTTCCGGAGCGCCTGGGCGAAGTCGATGGCGAGCGGCCCCAACGGCGAGAGCCAGGAGAAGCCCACCCCGGCGCCGACCCGAAGATTGCCGGTGTCCTCGAGGGTCGGGCCATTGACGTCGATATCCGTCAACGTGCCGGCATCGACGAAGGCACGCCCGAAAATACGCAGGTCCTCGGGCAGCCCCAAGGGGAAGCGCACCTCGGCCGAGCCCGCATAGTAGGCGTTGCCGCCGAGCGCGTCCTCGGTATCCCGATCGCGGGGACCGATACCGGCAGTGCGGAAGCCGCGCAAGGTCGCCCCCCCGATGAAGAAGCGGTTCGCCAGTGTCACGTCCTCACCGCCGAAGCCGAAGACGTAGCCGCCACTGGCCGCCAGATTCAAGACCACGTCGGGCACGATCGCGTAGTAGTAGTCACCGCGCAACTCGTGGCGCAGGAAGCGGTTGTCGCCACCGAGCCCGGCCACGTCCTGATCGAGGCGCAATAGATAGCCCTCGGACGGCAGAAAGCGGGTGTCCCGGACATCGTAGGTGAAGGTCTGGCCGACCAGCGAGGTGACCCGGGTCCCCTCCTCGTCCTGGATGAAGACCGAGGCGTTGTTGCCGACATTCTCGATTTCGTCCTCGCGCAGGGTGTAGCGCAGCCCGTGGCGCAGCCGTTCGGTCAAGGGATAGCTCGCCCGGAGCGTGCCACCGGTATTGACCTCGTCGAAGTTGGATTCGCTCTGGAAGTCGGTCTTGGTGCGAAACAGATCGACACCCGCGGCGAGCTCACGCCCCAAGAACCAAGGCTCGGTGAAGCTCAAGACGATGTCCTGCCGGCGCCCCGAGATGGTGAAGTTGGCGACCAGGCTCTGCCCGCGCCCCAAGAGGTTGCGCTCGGACAGACGAATATCGCCCAACGGCCCATCGGCGGTCGAGAAGCCGGCACCGAAGGAGAGCTCGCCGGTCGAGGTCTCGGCGACCTCGGCCACGACCACCACCCGATCCGGCGCGCTGCCGCGGGCGGTCCGCACGACGACCGATTCGAAGAAGCCCAGGGCGCGAATGCGCTGCTCGGAGCGCCGCAACAGAGCCAGGTTGTAGGCGTCGCCTTCGGCGAGGCGGAATTCGCGGCGGATGACCTCGTCGAGCGTGCGGACATTGCCGATGATCTCGATCCGCTCGACGAAGACCCGCGGCCCCTCGTCGATGCGGAAGGTGAGATCGACCGTCAGATCGTCGCGGTTGATGTCGATCACCGGCTCGATGTCGGCAAAGGCGAAGCCGAACTGCCCGGCCCGCTCGGTCAGCGCCTGGATGATCTCCTCGACCCGCTCGGCGTTGTAGATCTCGCCCTCGCGAACCGTCACGAGGCCACGGAACTCCTCGACCTCGAGGTCGCGAATCGAGCTCACCAGATCGACCGAGCCCAACCGGTATTGCGGCCCTTCGTCGAGGGTGAAGGTGATGAAGAAGCGATCGCCTTCCGGAGTCAGCTCGGCCAGCGCGCTGACCACCGCGAACTCGACATGGCCGCGTTCCAGATAGAAGCGCCGGAGCAGTTCCTGGTCGAAGGCCAGCCGGTCGGGATCATAGGTGTCGGCGGAACCGAAGAAGCGGTACCAGGCCCGCTCGCGGGTTTCGACGACACCGCGGAGCGTGTTGTCCGAAAAGCTCTCGTTGCCGATGAAGGCGATACCGGCGACGCGGGTGAGCGGGCCCTCCTCGATCTCGAAGACGAGGTCGACGCGGTTCTGGTCGAGTTCGATGATCACCGGTTCGACGCTCGCCGCGTAGCGGCCGTTGCGCCGATAGAGCTCGAGGATACGCGCCACCGCCGCCTGGACCCGCGCCCGGGTGAAGACGATCCGGGGACGCAGCTGGACCTCGGCCTCGAGCACCTCGTCGTCGAGTCGTCGGTTACCCTCGAAAGCGATCCGGTTGATGATCGGGTTCTCGACGACCTGAACGACGAGGTCGTTGCCGACCCTCTGGATGGCCACGTCGTCGAACAGGCCGGTCGCGAAGAGATTGCGCAGCGACTGGTCGATCGCCCCGCTGTCGAAGGGATCACCACGGCGAACAGCGAGGTAGCTTTCGACGGTGAGATCCTCGATCCGCTCGTTGCCCTGAACGACGATCTGGCCGATCGTATCCGCGGTTTGCGCCACCACCGTCGTGGCCAGCAGGCCGGACGAGAGAAGCAGAGCAGCCAAGGACAAGGCGAGCGCACGTAGCATCCGATAACCCCCGGTTTCGAGTAACGTGCGCAGCCGTTCCGCTCGATGGCAAAAGATCGTAGCCGTCACCTGCCCGCCGTTACGGTCGCCAGGATCGGCGCCGCGCGCCGCCCGGAACAGGAGAGGCAGCGCGTGCCGAGCGCGTGAAGGCCGACCGCGTCAGGAAATCAGGTCGGTGAAGAACTTGATGATGTTCATCTGCACCAGGTCGTTCCAGGTCGCAAAGATCATCAAGGTCAGCACCATCGCCAAGCCGACGCGAAAGGCCATTTCCTGGCTTCGTTCGCCGAGCGGCCGCCCGCGCGCCGCCTCGATCGTGTAGAGCACGAGATGGCCGCCGTCCAGCATCGGGATCGGGAAGAGATTGATCAATCCGAGATTGATCGAGAGGATGGCGGTGAACCAGATCGCCGGCACCAGGCCGTCCTGGGCGATGGTCCCGGACATCTGCGCGATCCTGAGCGGCCCACCGAGCTCCTCGGTGCCACGGCTGCCCACGATCATCTCACCCAAGGCCCCCAGCGTCGCGGTGACCATCCGCACGGTCTCGCCCGTCGCCTCGAAAACCGCCATGCCCGGATTGCTGCGGCGGAACTCGACCCCGGTGCGGCTGATGCCGACCAGGCCGACCCGGTGGGTGTTGCCGAAGCGGTCCTCGATCTCGCGTAGCGCCGGGGTCACGGTAACGTCGAAAACGTCGCCGTCACGCTCGACGGTGAAGGTGAGCGGCACCTCGGCCTGATCGCGGACCAGCGCCTGCAAGTTCTCGAAGCTCTCGACCTCGGCACCGTCGACCGCGGTGATCCGATCGCCAGGCAAGCGCTCGGCC
>JAABSG010000295.1 GCA_011390475.1 Geminicoccaceae bacterium
CGGGATCGACAGGACGCCGACCTTACGCGGACTCAATCACTGCAGGGTTTGGGGGTGCGCCGATCGACGGGGCGAAAGTGGAACCACTTGCGGAACCAGGCCGGGTGCAGGTTGGCGTCGATCTCCGTGGCCAGGGTCTGCGCCGTCTGGTCGAGGTAGTGCTCGCCGTTGCGCACGAAGGAGACCACCGCCGCCGGCTCTCGGTCCAACTGATCGAGGAGCGCGTAGTAGACGAGCTCTTTTTTCGAGCCGGCGAGATGCTCGAGCAGCCGAGCGCCTGCCGCCGCCTCGATCGTCACGACGTCGTCGAGATAGCGAAAGGGCCCCGGCGGCCAACTCAGCAGCAGGTGGTTGCTGACCCCGCCCTCCAACCGGAGATTGGCGAACATGTTCGTGGTCTGCGCCGTTTTCAGCCCGACATAGGGCATGGCGTTGTTGAGGAAGAAGAGCAGGCTGACGAGATTGAGCCAGCCGAGTGGCGACCAGAGCAGCGGCCCCGCGCGGGCGTTGTCCGCCGCGCCGCGAGGCGCCAGGGCGAGCACGATGACGAGCGGCATGGCCAAGACCAACCAGGTCACCCCGGCTAGGCTGTAGTCACGCAAGACCGCATGCAGGGCCACCAGAAGAGTCGCCACGGCAACGAACAGCACGCCTCCTGGGGTAGCGAGCCGCGCCAGAAGCCGCGCCGTCGTCGGCTGCTCGAGGATGCGCTCGGCGGTCGAGGGCGCGATGAACAGCACGTGCAGGGCGATCGCCAAGGTGGAGAAGGCGGGATAGAGCGCATGGCCGCTGAGCGCCAAGAGCCCGTGAAAGGCAATCCCGCCGACGATCCCCCAGTGCCGCCAGCAGGGCACCAGCAGGGCGACCAGGATCAGCCCTTCGGCGATGAAGGTGCCGTAGATCGTCGACCAATGGATCAGCGGGTGCTCCAGCCAAGCGAGCGGCGGTGGCATCGCCCGCCAGAGCGTGACGGCGCAACTGACGTCCGGGTCGAGGAAGTCGGTGTTGATCTTGTGGAAGATGCCGAAGACGTACATCACCAGAAGCAAGCTGCGGCCGACCGGGGCCACATCCGCGAAGAACTGCAAAAAGTGCGAGCCCCGGAGCCAGTGCCAGAGCCCGGCGGCGAAGCAGGCGAGCAGCAGGAAATTGCGCAGGATGGTGTGATTGGAGGCAATCGGCGCCTGCGCCCATGCATCGACGCCCATGGCGAGGATCAGCGCCACGAAGAGGCGATGCGAGCCGGGACGGCAGATCAGGGCCAAGGAGAAGCCCAGGATCAACCAGCCCGAGACGGTCTCGTTGAACCGCCCGTAGCGGAAGGCGTAGTTCATGAAATGCATCAGCCCGAAGAGACCGAAGGTCAGGCTGAACAGCGTGAACAGACTCTGCCAGCCCGTGGCCACGGCCGCGAGCGGCTGGCGACCGAGCAGCAAGAGCGTCGTATTGCGGCCGGCGCGCATCAACGGATAGAGGAGCCTGGTCAGCCACTCGGAGCCGAACAGCCGGGCATTCAGGCTGTTGACGAGCCCGCTCGGCGAACTCAGCAGTGCCAGGGCATGCACGGCATCGGCGCCATGCAGGCGATGCCCTTCGAGGTCGATCACCATGCCCTGATCGAGAACCATGCCAGCGGCTTCGAGCTCGTCGCGCGCCGCCGTATCCTCGCGGAGATCGACGAGACCCACCGGCCCGACCGCCTGGCGTAGCCGAAGCAGCGCGACGTAGCGTGCACAGAATGGGCACTGCCCATCATAGAAGATCGTGACGGCCATGAATTTGGCGCTCCACCAGCCGCAATAGGTGCAATCGCTACCATTCACTCACGCAAAATTCAACTTCAAGTAGATAGACGCTTCATCCGCTAGGGCGGGCCCTCAGCGGCAAGCGCCGCGATCGGCTCTGGTCGCGGACCACCGCTCGAGTGATGGCCGTCGTCACTCACCCCACTGGTGGAGGGAGGAACGAATTCGATCCGGCTTGCGAGATGATGCTCTGCCATCGCGATCGGCGCGCCGCGGTGCGAGCCGAGCCGGGTCAGAGGCCGAGGGGCCGCGACCTCTGCCGGCGCTTCGGGTGGAAGCTGGTGAGCCAGCGGCGGCCAGGCAGCTCGATCAAATGGTAGCTCGAGGAGGCGAGCAGAAATGCGGCAACCAGGGCCACCGGACCGAGCTGCCAGACCCAGGCCTCGTACCGGTCGCCGAGCATGATGGCCATCGCCTTGAAGTAGAGTATGAAAAGGACGGCGTGCGTCATATAGAGCGAGTAGGAGATCTCGCCGAGATAGACCAGTGCCGGGTGCCTGAGGAACTGCAAGTCGCCCTGGCGCTCGAGCGAGGCGGCGCCGAGAATGACGAATCCCAGCAGGATCACGGCCGGGTAGGTGCCGAGATCGAAATGGACGATGCCCAAAAGGGTCATGACAAGCCCGAGCATCAGCCAGGGACCAGCCTCCGGATCGAGATCCCATTCGATACTGACGTGGTAGAGACTCATGCCGAGCAGAAACTCGGGCAGGATGCGCAGCATCGCGAAATCGTAGGTCAAGAGGGTCAGCTTCTGCCCGACCAGAATGGGTGTCACGAGGTAGAAGACCGTGAACACGGTCAAAGCCAGGGCGAGCTTGGTCACGGCCTCACCAGGCAAACGCATCAGGGCGAGACTGAGCGGCAGGAAGACCAGATAGGCGAACCATTCGGCACTGATCGACCAGGAAACGTAGTTCCAGGTCATCGAGTCGAGCAGTCCCCAGGCGTGGATCAACACCAGGTTGTGCCAGAGCGACTCCCAACTGTAGGCCTCGGGGCTTTGAAAGGTGATGCCGAGCCAACCGCCGATCGATACATAGGCCAGCACGACCAGGAGCATCGCCAGGTGCAGCGGGTAGAGCCGGGCAAAGCGCTTGTGGATGAAGTGCAGGAAGGAAAAGCGCTGCTCTTCGAATTGGCGCAGATATTCGAATTGGCGCAGATAGACGTGGGTCAGGATGAAGCCAGAGAGGACGAAGAAGAAGTCCACGCCCAAGCGGCCGTTGACGAAGAAGGCGGTGACGCCACTGCCGTCGACCGGCATCCGCTCGCTGTAATGCAGCGCCAGCACCCAGGCGGCGGCGAAAAAGCGCAGCGAGGTCAGGCAGGCGACCTCCCGGGCATGCGGGCTGTGGGCGCGCCTGAAGAGGCGGATCGGCATGGGCGCCAAGGGCTCCTCCGTGGGCTCCGGAAGGCCGTCGAACTGCACGAGTGGAGCCGCCCGACGATCGACGATGACGGAGTCTGCCACGTGAAGATTAAGAAACCCTGAAGCCCAGTGGCATCCGGCGCTCAGTCAGCACTGATCGCCGCCAAGCCCTGCCAGTCGAAGACGATCCCATGGCCAGGGCGATCCGGGGCGATCGCCATGCCGTCCTCGATCACCAACGGATGCTCGATGTAGCGCTCGAGACCGAATCCATGAGCCTCGAGGAACCGCCCGTTGGGGCAGGCGGCGAGGAGGTGGACGGTGATGTCGTGGGCGCCGTGGCTGGTGACCGGCAGGTTGAAGGCTTCGGCCAGGTGGCAGATCTTCATGAAGCTGGTGATGCCGCCGCAATTGGTGACGTCGGGCTCGGGCCAGGTGACGCCGCCCGCGGCGATGAGGTGGCGAAAGTCCCACAAGGTGCGAAGGTTCTCGCCGGCGGCGATCGGCAGGCCGCCGTCGCGGACGATTCGGGCGTGGCCGGCCATGTCGTCGGGCGAGATCGGCTCCTCGAGCCAGGTGAGGTCATAGGGCTGGAAGGCGCGGGCCGCACGGATCGCCTGGTCGGCCGTCCATTTCATGTTGGCGTCGACCATGAGCGGGAAACCGTCGCCCAGGTGCCGGCGCATGGCGGCGATCCGCTCGACGTCTTCGCTGAGCTTCGCGCGGCCGACCTTCATCTTGATGGCGCGAAAGCCGCGGGCGAGATTGGCGTCGGTCTGGGCGAGGAGATCGTCCAGGGGGAGGTCGAGGTCGATGCCGCCGGCATAGCAGCAGACACGGGCGTCGTGGCCGCCGAGCAGCTTCCAGAGCGGTTGGCCGGCGCGCTTGGCCTTCAGGTCCCAAAGCGCCGTGTCGAAGGCGGAAAGGGCGAGCACCGTGGGGCCGCCGCGGCCGCCGTAGTGCAGGGCCCACCAGAGCTTCTCCCAGAGCTGTTCGATCCGGTCGGCATCCTGGCCGGTGGCGAGATCGGCGATCTCGCGGGCCAGGGTGTCGAAGATGGCCCCACCGTTGCGGCCGACCGTGTAGGTGTAGCCGACGCCCTCGACACCCTCGACGTCGACCACCCGGACGGTGACGAGCTCGAAGGCGGCCATTTCGCCATGCGTGCTGTCGGTGAGCACCACCGGTAGCGGGATGCGGTAGAATGCGGGCATGATGGTGGCGATGGCCGGCATGGCGTTGGTTCCCCCTGATCGTCTCGCGTAGCCTGACCCTGCCGGCAGGGTCAGGTCTTGTCCAGGCTGACCGTCAG
>JAABSG010000296.1 GCA_011390475.1 Geminicoccaceae bacterium
CGTCCGCACCGCGTTCTGCCGCCTGGTCGCCGTCGGGCCCTGCCCGAGCAGCCAGCCACCGACCCCGGCCGTGCGCTCCGGCGGCCAGGCCCACAAACTGGCGGACTCGATCGACTGCCGCAGCGCCTCGTCTTCCAACCCCGCCTCCTCTATAGCGGTCCAGACACGCAACAAAGCACGAGGCGAGGGCGATGCCCACCGGCTGGCAGTTCTGGATCGATCGCGGCGGCACCTTCACCGACATCGTGGGCCAGGCCCCGGACGGCCGCATCCAGATCCACAAATTGCTCTCGGAAAACCCCGAGCAGTACCAGGACGCAGCCCTGCAGGGCATCCGCGACCTGCTCGGCCTCGACTCTGCCGACCCGCTGCCCGTGGCGGAGATCGAGGCGGTCAAGATGGGCACCACGGTCGCGACCAACGCGCTCCTGGAGCGCAAAGGCACACCCACCGTGCTGGCCATCACCCGAGGCCTCGGCGATTGCCTGCGTATCGGCTACCAGCACCGCCCCGACATCTTCGCCCGCCACATCGTCCTCCCCGAACAACTCTATACCCGCACCATCGAGATCGACGAACGCCTCCTGGCCGATGGCAGCATCGACCGCCCGCTCGACGAGGCCAAGGCTAAGGCCGACCTCGAAGCCGCCTTCGCCGACGGCTTTCGCGCCGTCGCCATCGTGCTGATGCACGGCTACCGCCACCCCGATCACGAGACCAAGGTCGCCCGAATCGCCGAGGCTCTGGGCTTCACCCAGATCTCCGTCAGCCACACCGTCTCGCCGCTGATGAAGATCGTCGGGCGCGGCGACACCACCGTGGTCGACGCCTACCTCTCGCCGATCCTGCGCCGCTACGTCGACCACATCGACCAGGAGACCGAAGGTGTAAGGTTGATGTTCATGCAATCGAACGGCGGGTTGGTCGACGCCCACAAATTCCAGGGCAAGGACGCCATTCTCTCCGGCCCCGCAGGCGGTATCGTCGGTGCGGCCAAGACCGCGGCCATCGCCGGCTTTCAGAAGATCGTCGGCTTCGACATGGGCGGGACCTCGACCGACGTCACCCACTATGCCGGTGAGTTCGAGCGCGCCTTCGAGACCGAGGTGGCCGGGGTCCGCATGCGGGCGCCGATGATGAAGATCCACACCGTGGCCGCGGGCGGCGGCTCGATCATCGTCTTCGACGGCCAGCGCTTCCGTGTCGGCCCCGAGAGTGCGGGCGCCAATCCCGGCCCCGCCTGCTACCGCCGTGGCGGCCCCCTGGCCGTCACCGACGCCAACCTGATGGTGGGCAAGCTCCTGCCCGAGTTCTTCCCGAGCGTCTTCGGCCCGAATGCCGACGAGCCGCTCGATGCCGATGTCGTCAAGCAGAAGTTCGAAGCGCTCGCCGCCGAGGCCGAAGCGGCCACCGGCACCAAACGGACGCCCGAGCAGATCGCGCAAGGCTGCCTCGCCATCGCCAACGACAACATGGCCAATGCGATCAAGGAGATCTCGATCGCCCGCGGCATCGACGTGCAGCACTACACGCTGGTCTGCTTCGGCGGGGCAGGGGGCCAGCATGCCTGCCAGGTGGCCGACCTCCTCGGCATCAAGAGCGTCCAGATCCACCCCTTCGCCTCGGTCCTCTCGGCTTATGGCATGGGCCTCGCCGACATCCGCGTCATCCGCCAACGCGCCATCGACCAGACCCTGACACCAGAGGTGGAAGCCATCCTGGACAGCGCCCGGCAGGCGCTGGCCGAGGACGCTGCGGCCGAACTCGCCGAGCAGGGCGTGAGCGAAGCGCAAATGCGCCTCCTGCCCCGCGTCCACGTCCGCTATGCCGGCACCGACACCTCGATCGAGGTGCCGCTCGCTGCCGCCGAGGCGATGCGCGAGGCCTTCGAGCGCGAGCACAAATCCCGCTACGGCTTCACCGTCGAGGGTCGCGATCTGGTGGTCGAGACCCTGACGCTCGAAGGTATCGGCCTGATGGCCGACATCGAGGAGCCGGAACAGAAGACCGCGGACGCCATGCCCGAGCCGGTCGGTGAAACCGCGATCTTCACCACCAAGGCGCCGCATCAGCCCGCCGAAAGCTACACCGCCAGGATCTACGAGCGCGAGGCGCTCGCCCCCGGCAGCCGCCTCGCCGGCCCCGCCATCGTCGCAGGAAGCACCACCACCATCGTGGTCGAGCCCGGCTGGGCGCTCGAGGTCACGCCCCACGACCACGTCGTCCTGACCCGCGTCGACAAGCTCCCGGACCGCGTGGCCCTGGGGACCACCTGCGATCCCATCCTGCTCGAGATCTTCAACAATCTCTTCATGACCATCGCCGAGCAGATGGGCGTGACCCTGCAGAACACCGCCTATTCGGTCAACGTCAAGGAACGGCTCGACTTCTCCTGCGCGGTCTTCGATGCCGGCGGCGGGTTGATCGCCAACGCGCCGCACATGCCGGTCCACCTGGGCTCGATGGGCGAATCCGTCCGCACCATCATCCGCCTGCGCGCGGGCACCATGCAGCCGGGCGACGTCTTCGCCCTCAACAATCCCTATAACGGCGGCACGCATCTCCCCGACGTCACCACCGTCATGCCCATCTTCGGCGACTCGGGCGACGTCCTCTTCTACACCGCCTCCCGCGCCCACCACGCCGACATCGGCGGCATCACGCCCGGATCGATGCCACCGTTCAGCAAGCATATCGACGAGGAGGGCGTCCTCTTCGACAACTTCCATCTGGTCGACCAGGGCCGCTTTTGCCTGGACGAGGTCCAAGCTCTCCTGGAATCCGGCCCCTATCCCGCGAGAAACCCCCATCAGAACATCGCCGACCTCCAGGCCCAGGTCGCCAGCTGCGCCAAGGGGGCGGCCGAGCTCGACCGCATGGTCGGCCAGTTCGGTATCGAGACCGTCCAGGCCTACATGGCCCACGTCATGGACAACGCCGAGGAGAGCGTGCGCCGGGTCATCGACCGGCTGAAAGACGGCCAGTTCACCTACGCCCACGACCAGGGCCCGGTGATCACCGTGAAGGTCACCGTCGACAAGCCGAGCCGGTCGGCCACGATCGATTTCACCGGCACGAGCGAGCAGCAGGACTGGAACTTCAACGCTCCCGCGGCGGTCACCCGGGCTGCCGTGCTCTACGTCTTCCGGACGCTGGTCGACAACGATATCCCGCTGAACGACGGCTGCCTCGAGCCCTTGGAGCTGATCATCCCCGAAGGCTCCGTCCTCGCCTGCCAGTACCCGGCAGCCGTCTGCGCCGGCAATGTCGAAACCTCGCAATGGTGCACCGACACCCTCTTCGGTGCGCTCGGCGTCCTGGCCGCTGCCCAAGGCACGATGAACAACTTCACCTTCGGCAACGAAACCTACCAGTACTACGAGACCATTTGCGGCGGCTCGGGTGCCGGGCCCGACCACCCCGGCACCTCGGGCGTGCATACCCACATGACCAATTCGCGCCTCACCGATCCCGAGATCCTCGAATGGCGCTACCCCGTCCTCCTCGAGGAACACCGCATCCGCAAGGGGTCGGGCGGCCGGGGCAAGTTCAACGGCGGCGACGGCACGCTCCGCCGGATTCGCTTCCTCGAGCCGATGTCGGCAGCCCTCTTGAGCAACCACCGCAAGGTCCCCCCCTTCGGCCTCGAGGGCGGCGGCGACGGCCAATGCGGCGATCAATGGGTCGAGCGCAACGACGGTAGTCGAGAGCAGCTCCGAGGCTGCGACGCCACGGAAGTCGGCGCCGGCGAGGTGTTCGCGATCCAGACGCCGACCGGTGGCGGGTATGGCGAGGCAGGCGAGAACAGCTGACACGAACGACCAATGTAACGACGGGAGTCGGAAAAATAGCGCAGACAAACGTGCACAAGAACGGTGTCGAGGCAGAACTTGCCGTTCTCGTATTCAGCGATCCGTTTGCGGGCTTCGTGCAAGACCAGATCGTCGGCCGACGTCGCTCGTGGCGCACACGATCGAGGATGACCAGGATGACGGGGAACGCATTCGGTTCGTTTCGGCACGGTCTGCGCCGCGATCGGAGAGAAAGCCCCATGAAGAAGAAAGACGAGGTCATCGATGAGATCGCTCTCGCCGACCCTCCAGCACTGAGCAAAAGCCGGAACACCCGACTTGCCGGGCTCGACAAGCTGCGCGACGAGGACATCGACACCTCCGACATCCCAGAGGCCGACGAGGATTTCTGGTCGTGCGCCGTCAGCAACCCGTTCTTCCGCCCCGTCTAGCAACAACTGACGCTCCGCCTCGATGCCGACCTCGTCGCCTGGTTCACGGCGCAGAGCCCCGAGGGCAAGGGCTGTCAGACTGCCATCAAAGACGCCCTGCGCCGCCATGTCGTCCGCGAGCAGGCGCGCGACCGCTGACGCCGGACAGCGCCCGGAACGCCGCCCCTCGACGGCGCGACCTCGCCGAACACCCGGTCGGCAAAGGCCGACCGCCGGCGGCGCGTCAGGTCC
>JAABSG010000031.1 GCA_011390475.1 Geminicoccaceae bacterium
AACCCGAGGAATGAGTCGGCATATGCGCCATAAGCAATCGTGATGGCGCATATACCGACTCGTTTCGGCCGAAAAACCTGCGAACGAACCCACCGATTCGACGAACGAACCCGAGGAATCGACGAACGAACCCGGCTGGCACGCGAACGAACCCGGGTTTTGCGAACGAACCCGAGGGGGCAGGATGACGCAGGTGCGCCCGAATTCGTGTTTTGTTTCATGGTGTTGCCTTGATCACGATGGAGGCGGACCGAGCCTCGGCCGAGGCTCGTGCGTCGGCCGGGGTCTGGCTGCCGAACGATCCCGAGCGCCGGCTTGACGGCGGTGCCAGATTCGGCTAATATTCCTATTGTATTGGATCGCGCACCTCTCCCTATGCAGGCTGCGCCGGAGACCCCATGTTCCGATCGAACGTGACGGGGCGGCGCTGTCGGGCGTCGATCGTGGGGGAGAGCGGAGGCTCGTGGCGGCGCTTCTGGAATTTTTGGCGCAGTCGCCCTTGGCGGGCTTGGCCATGGCGGCCGGGTTGTTGGGCTTGGCTGCCGGCTGGCTGATCGAGCGCACCCATTTCTGCACCATGGGGGCGATCAGCGACGCTTATCTGTTCGGCAGTTGGCGGCGGCTGCGCGCCTGGGGCCTCGCCATCGCCACGGCTGTCCTCTCGACGCAGCTCCTGGCCGCGGCCGGGCTGGTGCCCTTGGCCGAGAGCTTCCATTTGGCGCCGCGGATCGAGCCCTTGGGCCTCTTCGTCGGAGGGCTGCTCTTCGGCCTCGGCATGGTCATGGCCGGCGGTTGTGCCAGTCGCAATCTGGTGCGACTGGGCGCCGGCAGCCTGAAGGCGCTGGTGGTCGTGCTGCTGCTCGGCCTTGCCGCCTTCGCCACGGTGGGCGGTATCCTGGTTTTGCCGGCCGAGGCGCTCCGCGCGGCGGTCGTCTGGCCACTCGATCAGCCGACCCAGAGCCTGGGTGCCTTCGTCGCCCGTAGCGGCGTCGTGAGCGCGCCCACGGCCGACCTCGTTCTGGCGCTGGCCATCGCCACAGCACTCGGCGCTTTCGCCCTCGCAGACCGCCGTTTCCGCCGGAGCCGGCCCGATCTCGCACTCGGCTTCGGCCTCGGTACACTCGTCGCCCTGGGATTTCTCGTCACCGGCTGGCTCTTCGCCGATCCCTTCGAGCCCGTGGCCGTGGTCTCCCTCTCCTACGTGGCACCGACCTCGCAGGCACTGCTCTGGACGATGACCGGCAACGGTCTCTGGCCCGGCTTCGGGGCGGCGCTCGCTTTGGGCACGATCCTCGGCGCCGCGGTCTCCGCCTGGCAGGGCGGGCGCTTCAGGGTAGAGACGTTCAGTGCCAGGGACGATATGATACGCCACGCTGTCGGTGCCGTGCTGATGGGGTTCGGTGGCATGCTGGCGCTGGGCTGCACGGTGGGCCAGGGGATGAGCGGGCTCGCCACCTTGGCCCTGGGCTCGTTTATCGCGATGACCGGGATCGTTGCCGGCGCTATCATGGCGCTCCGACGGCTAGAGCGGGGCAGCTGGCGGGCGGCCCTCGGCCTCGGCGGGGCAGCCGGGCTCGATCCGGCAGGCCGGGTTTAGGCGGCCGAGCTTGGCTTGGAGTAGGGGAGAGGCGAGATCGACACCGACCTTCGAGGTGAGCAGGGTGGAAACGGTGCTACGGCCGAGCCAACGGAGCAGGCGCGCATGAGCCTGCGGCTCGGGGCTCTCGTCCTCGTCCTGGTCGTCCTCGGCCAGGCATCATCGGCGCGCGCCAGCGGCTTCATTGCCGATCTCTCGCATCATCTGATCGCCATCACCACCGCCTTCACCGGCAGCAACGTGCTGCTCTTCGGCGCCTTGGACGAAGCCGGCGGTGACGTGGTGGTCGTCGTGCGCGGCCCCGAAACGAGGACCACGGTCAGGCGCAAGAGCCGGATCGGGCCGGTCTGGCTGAACACCGACGAGCTCACCTTCACCGGTGCGCCGGCCTTCTACGCGGTCGCCGCCAGCGGTCCGTTGGAGAGCGTCATGGCGGAGGACGAACGCGTCCGCTTTCGCATCGGCACGGAAAAGCTGGCCCTCTCGCCGGTCGACGGCGTCACCCGCTCGCCGGTCGAGCTAGCCTCCTTCCGCGAGGCCCTCGTCCGCAACAAGGCGCGCGACGATCTCTACTCGATCGAGGTCAATCCGGTCCGCTTCCTGGGCGACCGGCTGTTTCGTACAACCTTGAGCTTTCCCGCCAACGTGCCGCCCGGCAACTACCAGATCGAGGTGCTGCAGCTCCGCGACGCGGTGGTCGTCGGCGCGCAGACCAGTGTCCTGGTGATCTCCAAGGTCGGGCTCGAGGCCGAGATTTTCGATGCGGCGCGCAGCAGCCCGGCACTCTATGGTCTGGTCTCGGTTCTCCTCGCCATCGGCGCCGGCTGGACCGCTGGTGTCGTCTTCAAGAAGCAGTGATGCGATGCAGGGCATGAACGGCGAACCCGGGGTCGATCCCCATCTCACGAGCGCCAATGGCGGCCCCGATGGCTCCCCGGATGACACCCCCGGCGGCACCCCCGGCGGCACCCCCGGCGGCACCCCCGGCGGCACCAATGGCGACGACGACGCCGGCACGACCGGTGCCCCGGCCGAGGCCGGGCAGCGGGTGTTCCTGGTCGTCGTCGACGAAAGCGAGGAGATGCACAGCGCGCTCCGCTTCGCCTGCCGGCGGGCCCAGCACACCCGCGGCCGGGTGGCGCTGCTCTACGTCGTCGAGCCGGTCGAGTTCCAGCACTGGATCGGCGTCGGCCGGGTAATGGAGGAGGAGGCGAGGCTCGACGCCGAGCGGAAGATGCAGACCCTGGCGGCCGAGGTCTTCGCCCAGACCGGCACGATGCCCGCGGTCCACATCCGCGAGGGCCAGCGCGCCGAGCAACTGATCGAGCTCCTGGCCGAGGAGCCCTCGATCTCGCTCCTGGTCCTTGCCACCGCCGAAGAGGGCAACGATCCGGGCCCGCTCGTCACCTACCTCATCAAGAACATCGGCCAGAACAAGTTCCGCATCCCGGTCACCCTGGTCCCGGGCCAGCTCACCGAGGAGGAGATCGACGCGCTGAGCTGACGTCTCGCCCGCCACGGCGCATGACCAGAGCGACGCCCACCGTGGCGACCGCCATACCGATCAGCGCCGTGATCCCCAAGGTCTCGCCGAGGACGAGATAGGCGACGAGGGCCGCTCCGGGAGGAACGAGGAAGAAGAGAGACGCGATCCGACCCGCCTCGCCGCGCCTGAGCATGAGGTTCAAGAGCGCAATCGCGATGATCGAGTTGATCAGAACGAGATAGGCCAGGGCACCGGTGAAGGCCGGGGTCCAGGTGATGGCGTTGTCCTCGACCAGGAGCGCTACGATGCCCGTGGCCAAGGCCGCGATCGCGAATTGCAGCGTGCCCCCGGTCCAGAGATCGAAATGCGGGCAGAAACGCTTCTGGTAGAGCGTGCCCGTGGTGATCGCGAAGAGGGCAAGGACGGCGACCGCGACGCCGAAGGGCGAGCCCAGGCCGGCGCCCAGCTTCTCGGCCAGCACCAGCACGATGCCGGCGACACCCAACACCAGGCCCAGGATCTGCAACGGCCGGACCCGCTCGCCCAGGAACGGTGCCGCGAGGCAGGCTGTCACCACCGGCTGCATGCCGACGATCAGGGCCAGGCCACCCGCGGTGACCCCGGCATCGAAGGCGAGATAGGCGGCGCTGAAATAAATCGCCTGCATGATCAGCCCGGTCACCAGAATGTGCCCGATCTGCGCCGGCCGGCGCGGCCATGGAGCCCCGAGCGCCAGTGCGATCGCCAGCATCAGCACGGTGACGATGCAAAAGCGCAGCGCCAGGAAGGTGATGGGGGCCGCCCCCTCGAGGCCGAGCTTGGCGGCGACGAAGCCCGAGGACCAGAAAAGGAGAAAAAGCGCTGGGGCTGCGCGCTCGACCGGGCCCGGAGCCGTGAGCGCAGCGGTGCTGGAACCAGCGGCCTCGGTCTCAGAAATGGCGCCAGCCATGGGCCTCGACCGTCAGCGGCGCACCCGTTGCGTCGACCACCTCGAGCCCGGGGCCAGTGTCGATTCGGCCGATAGCGGCAAGGCGGAGCCCGAGCTCGCCGGCCAAGGCCTCGATCGCGGGCGTGGCACTTTCGGGTGCGGTGAAGAGCAGCTCGTAATCGTCCCCGCCGCCGAGTGCCGCCTCCAGCCAGCCGGGCAGGCCGTGGGCGACAGCAGAGATCGGCAGCCGGTCGGCCTCGATGCGGCCGCCGACCGTCGATTCCTCCAGGATATGGCCGAGATCGGCCAATAGCCCGTCGGAGACGTCGATCGCCGAATGGGCGAGGCCGAGGAGGCGCTGGCCCAAGGCGAGGCGCGGCTCGGGCCGGCGGTAGCGCTCGACCAGATAGAACGCCTCGTCCTCGGTGGCAGCGAGGCCCTTGATCACCCGAAGGCCCAAGGCCGCATCGCCGAGCGTGCCCGAAACCCAGATCACGTCACCCGGCCGGGCCGTCGAGCGCCGCAGCGCCCGGCCCTTCTCGACCAGGCCCAGGATGGTGCAGGAGAGCGAGAGCGGGCCCGGCGTCGAGACGATGTCGCCGCCGATGAGCGACAGGCCGAAGCGCTTCTGGTCCAGGCCGAGCCCGCTGGCGAAGCCGGCGAGCCAGGCGTCGTCGAGGTCTTTGGGCTTGGCGATGACGGTGAGATAGGCCAAGGGAGCAGCACCCATGGCAGCGAGGTCGGAGAGATTGACCCGCAAGAGCTTTTGCGCCACCGCCTCGGCCGGATCGTCCACCAGAAAATGCACGCCGGCGACGATCGCATCCTTGGCGATGACCAGCGATTTTCCGGCCGGCACGTCCACCAGGGCGGCGTCGTCGGTGAGCCCCAGAGCGCCAGGAAAGCCCTGGGCCAAGGGCTTCAAAAGCTCGTCGATGAGCGCGAACTCGCCCTGCATCAAGGCCTGTCCGGGTTTGGTCTCACAGCACGGCCTCGGGATCGGGCCGGAGGATCGGGGCCAACCGGTCGAGGACGGCATTCACCAGCGACGGCTCGTCGCCGTCGAAGAAGAGATACGCCAGCTCGACATATTCGTTGATGACGACCTTGATCGGCACGTCGCGCCGATTGGCGAGCTCGAAGGCGCCGGCGCGCAAGGTGGCGCGCAGGAGAAACCCGCAGCGGGTCAGGGTCCAGTTATCGCGCAAGCAGCTCTCGATCGCCGGATCGAGCTGGTCCCTGGCCTGCCAGGCGCCACCGGCGATGACGGCAAACCAGACCTCGTCGACCTTGGGGGAGGGCGTCTCCAGGTCCAGCGGCTCGAAGATCTCGGCCAAGCGATGCGCCTTGAATTCGGCGATCACCCGATCGATCGCGAGTTCACCGGCTTCGGCCTGATAGAGAGCCTGGACCGCGGCGAAGCGGGCGGCCCGGCGCTTGTTCAAGGCAGGCTGGCGCTTGCGCTCAGCCATCGGCCACGCCCCCCGCGAGGCGGCGGCGGAAGGCCACGAGGGCGAGCGCCGCCAACGCCGCATGGCCGCCCTTGTCCTGCTGCCGCGGATCGGCCCGCTCGATGGCCTGGGCCTCGCTCTCGACGGTGAGAATGCCGTTGCCGATAGCGAGCCCGATGCTGGTGCCCAGCTCCATGATGCCGCGGCAGCTGTCGCCCGCGACCAGCTCGTAATGCGTGGTCTCGCCACGAATGACGCAGCCGAGGGCGACGAAACCAGCGATTTCGACGTCGAGATCCGCGGCGATGCGGATCGCGGGCGGGATCTCCAGCGCGCCCGGGACGACCAGATGCTCGATCCGGGCGCCGGCCTGCTCGAGCACGCCTCGGGCACCCGCCAGGAGCAGGTCGTTGATCGCGGTATGATAGCGCGCCTCGACCAGCAAAATCCGGGCGCCCGGCAGCTGCGGGATATCCTCGATGTCGGGCGTGCCGGCCATCAGCGCTCGCTTTCCTTGTCGATGGGACGCGTCTCGACGACCCGAAGGTTGTAGCCCTCGAGGCCGACGATGGTGCGTCCGGTGTTGGAGAGCAATACCATGTCCTTGACCCCGAGATCGCCCAAAATCTGCGCCCCGATGCCGTAGACGCGCAAGTCGGCCGGCGGCGACGCGGCCTGACCCAAGGCCACCTTGACCCGCTCGGAAATGCTGCGGGGCGAGGGCTCGCGGAGGATCACCACGACCCCCCTGCCCGCCTCGCCGATCATCCGCATCGCCTGGTGCAACTGGTCCCCCCGACCGCTCTCGCCCTCGCCCAAGAGGTCCTGCAGCATGTTGACCGCATGGACGCGGACCAGCACGGGCTCCGCGGTCGTCACGTCGCCCTTGACCAGCGCCACGTGCTCGATCCCATCGAGGACGTTGATATAGACCTGGAGGCGAAAATCGCCCCCGAAGCGGCTGGTGAACGTGGTCGCGATATCGCGCTCGACCAGCCGGTCATGGCGGAGCCGATAGGCGATCAGATCGGCGATCTTGGCGACCTTGAGCCCATGCAGCTGCGCGAAGGCGACGAGATCCGGCAGCCGCGCCATGGTCCCGTCGTCGTTCATGATCTCGCAGATCACGCCGGACGACTGGAGCCCGGCGAGCCTGGAAATATCGACCGCGGCCTCGGTATGGCCCGTGCGCACCAAGACCCCGCCGTCCCGGGCCATGAGCGGAAAGATGTGCCCAGGCGCCACCAGATCCTCGCGCTTGCTCGCGGGATCGATCGCGACCTGGATGGTGCGCGCCCGATCGGCCGCCGAGATGCCGGTCGTCACCCCTTCCCGGGCCTCGACGCTGACGGTGAAGGCGGTCGAGATCCGCGGCTCGTTGCCTTGCGCCATCAAGGGCAGGCCCAGGGTCTCGCAGCGCTCGCGGGTGAGTGCCAGGCAGATCAGGCCGCGGCCGTGCTTGGCCATGAAGTTGACCGCGGCCGCATTGCAGAACTCGGCCGGGATGACGAGATCGCCTTCGTTCTCGCGATCCTCGTCGTCGACGAGGATGAACATCCGCCCGGCCTTCGCGTCCTCGATCACGTCCTCGATGGGCGAGAGAAAGCTGGGGTCGAATGCCGCCTCGGCCATCAAGCCGTTCCTTCCTTGAACGCCAACTGCCGCGCCACGTAGCGGGCCAGCATGTCGGCCTCGAGATTGACCGGATCGCCGAGCTTGCGCTCGTGCAAGGTCGTCGCTTCCCAGGTATGCGGGATGATCATGAGCGCCATCGTGGTCGGCCCCACCTCGTTGACGGTGAGCGAGATGCCGTCGACGCTGATCGAGCCCTTGACCGCAACCAGCGGCCGGAGTGCTTCGGGCAGCTCGATGTCGAGCCGCCAGCTCTCGCCAACGGGGGCCAGCCCCGCGATCCGGCCGATGCCGTCGACATGGCCGAAGACGAGATGCCCGCCGAGCTCGTCGCCGAGCCGGAGCGAGGCCTCGATATTGATCGTGCTGCCCGCCTGCCAGTCGCCCATGGTGGTCCGCGCCAGGGTCTCGGTCGAGGCGTAGACAGTGTGCGTCCGGTCGCGCTTTTCGGTCACCGTCAGGCACACGCCCGAATGTGCGACCGAGGCGCCGAGCGCCAAGCTCGTGTGATCGAGCCCCGTCTCGATCTCCAGCGCCCGACCGCCGGCGCGGTCTTCGACGGCGGCGATCCGGCCGATATGAGTGATGATGCCAGTGAACATGGGTCTCGATCTCAGCAAGGCGAACCGGGCGTCAGGTGGCGGGCTCGAGCACCGAGAGCCGGTCGGGGCCGAGCATGCGCGAGGTGACGAGGCGCCAACGCGGCAGGTCGGCCAGAGCCGCGATCCCGAGGGCCTGCACGCCGGCCTCGCCGTCACCACCGATCAGGCAATCGGCGGTAAAGAGATAGAGCCGATCGACCAGACCGGCCCCGAGGAAGCTCGTGGCGAGCCCGGCCCCGCCCTCGACGAGCAGCCGTGTGATGCCCTGGCTCGCGAGCCGGGTCAAGACGGCCTCGAGCGAGGTGTCGCCATCGGCCGCGGTCACATGAACCAAGGGCAGCTCACCCGCGGTAGCGATCAGCCGGCTCGACGTCGGCAGCCGGCCGCGACGGTCCATCACGACCCGCACCGGCGAGCGGTCCTCGAGCCCCGGCAGCCGGCAGGAGAGCTCCGGATCATCGGCCAGAGCCGTGCCAGAGCCCACCATGATGGCATCGTGGCTGGCCCGGAGGCGATGGCCGAAGCGCCGCGCGGCCTCGCCGGTGATCCACTTGCTCTCGCCGGTTCGGGTCGCGATCCGCCCATCGAGGCTCATCGCGAGCTTGAGCCCGACCATCGGCCGGTTGTCCCGAATCCGCCGATAGAGACCCAGATTCTGCGCCCGCGCCTCGGCCTCGCGTACGCCCACCACCACCTCGAGACCGGCCTCGCGCAGCCAGGTGATACCCTTGCCGTCGACCCTCGGATCCGGATCGAGGCAGCCGATCACCACGCGGCTGATCCCGGCCTCGACCAGACCCTTGCAGCAAGGCGGTGTCTTGCCCCAGTTCGAGCAGGGCTCGAGACTGACATAGGCGGTGGCACCCCGGGCCGCCTCACCGGCCCGGGCCAGCGCTTCGGCCTCGGCATGCGGCCGCCCACCCGCCTGCGTCCAGCCGCGCCCGACCACCACCCCCTCCTTGACGATCACGCAGCCGACCGAGGGATTGGGCGCCGTGCGCCCGAGATGCCGCTCGCCCAGGGCCAAGGCGAGCCCCATGAAGCGGGCATCGGACGGATCGGTCGAAACGAGCAAGGTGGTGAGCTTTCAGCACGCGCCGCGATGGCGCTACTCGATCAGAGTTTTCGAGCAGGGTTCTCGATCAGGCTTCTCGATCAGGATTCAGGGTCGTCGACCTCGGGCAAACGGCGAATGAACTCCTCGAAATCTCGCGCGGTGGCGAAATCGCGATAAACCGAGGCGAAGCGGACATAGGCGACCTCGTCCAGCTTTGCCAGGGACTCCATCGCCAGCTCGCCGATCCGGGTGGTCGGCACCTCGTGCTCGCCGCTGGTCTCGATCCGCCGGACGATGCCGTTGACGATGCGATCGATCTGCTCCTGGTCGACGCCACGCTTCCTGATCGCGATGGCGATCGAGCGCGCCAGCTTGTCGCGATCGAACGGTACCCGCTTGTTGTCCTTCTTCAGGACCACGAGATCGCGCAACTGCACGCGCTCGAAGGTGGTGAACCGCGCCCCGCACGCCGCGCACTGCCGTCGCCTGCGGATCGAAGTCGCGTCCTCGACCGGGCGCGAATCCTTGACCTGCGTATCCTCGGAACCGCAAAACGGGCAGCGCATCCTCAGCTTCCCCAACCCACCAGCCTGACCGCGCGGACTATAGGCCGCAGCGATCGCCAGGGCCACCATGCCGGCACCCGCGGCCACGACCCTGGCCTACTGCGCCGCGATCGGCGCCGTTTCCTCCGCCTGCTGACGCTGCCAGAGCTGGGCATAGAGCCCGCCCAGGGCGACCAGCTCGGCATGCCGGCCACGCTCGACCACCCGGCCTTCCTCCATCACGATGATCTGGTCGGCGTCGGTGATGGTGGATAGCCGATGCGCGATGACCAACGTGGTCCGTCCGGTCGCCGCCCGCTCCAGCGCCTCCTGCAGCGAGTGCTCGGTGCCGCTGTCGAGAGCCGAGGTGGCCTCGTCGAGGATCAGAATCGGCGGATTCTTCAGGAGCACCCGGGCGATCGCCACCCGCTGCTTCTCGCCGCCCGAAAGCTTCAAGCCGCGCTCGCCGACCAGGCTCTGATAGCCGTCGGGCAGGCTTTCGATGAAATCGTGGATTTGTGCCAGCTTGGCTGCCTTCTCGATCTCGGCCCGACTCGCCCCCGGCCGGCCGTAGGCGATATTGGCCTCGATCGTATCGTTGAAGAGTACCGTATCCTGCGGCACGAGCCCGACATGCTCGCGCAAGCTCGCCTGGCTCACGTGGCGGATGTCCTGGCCGTCGATGCTGACGACCCCGCTCTGGGTGTCGTAGAAGCGAAACAGCAGGCGCACGATGGTCGACTTGCCGGCACCGGTCGGCCCCACGATGCCGAGCTTCTGGCCCCCCTCGAGCGCGAAGCTCAGCCCGTCGACCAGGGGCCTGCGGTCGTCATAGGCAAAGCGCACGTTCTCGAACCGCACGCTGCCGTCGGTGACGCGCAACGGCATGGCATCCGGCAGATCGGCGACCTCGGGTTGGAGCGCCATCAGTCCCTCGATGTGCTCGAGATCGGTCACCGACTGACGAATCTCGCGATAGACGACGCCGAGGAAGTTCAGAGGCTGGTAGAGCTGCAGCAGGAAGGCGTTGAGCAGCACGACATCGCCGATGGTGAGGGTGCCGGCGACGACGCCCTGTGCCGCCATGATCATCAAAAGCGCCACGCCGATCGCGATGATCCCGGCCTGGCCGCCATTGAGATAGGCGAGGGAGACCTCGGACTTGACGGCTGAGCGCTCGTAGGTCGCGAGCTGATCGTCGAGCCGTCGACGCTCGAAGCCCTCGTTGGCGAAGGCCTTGACCACCTCGTAATTGATCAGCCCGTCGACCGCCGATGCGTTGAAGGCGTTGTCCGCCGCGTTGAGCTGGCGGCGAATGAGCGTCCGCCAGTTGGTGGTGACGACGGTGAAGACGGCGTAGCCGACGATGGTGACGAAGACGACCCCGGCAAAGCTGGCTGGGTAGTTCCAGAGCAGGATGCCGATGACCAGCGCGAACTCGAAGAAGGTCGGCACCAGGCTGAACAGCGCCGTGCGCAAGAGGAACGAGAGCGCCTTGACGCCGCGGTCGATGGCCCGCGCCAGTTCGCCTGTCCGCCGCTCGATATGGTAGCGCAGCGAGAGCTCGAAGAGATGGGTGTAGACGGCCAGCGCCAGCCGCCGCCCGGCCCGCGCCCCGACCTTGGCGAAAAGAGCGTCGCGCAATTGCTGAAAGACCGACGACAAGAGCCGCGCGGCGCCATAGCCGATCAACAGCGCCAGCGGTATCGCCTCGAGCCCCGGCTCGCCCAGGGCATCGATCGTCCACTTGAGGAAAAACGGCACGTAGATGGTGACGATCTTCGCCGCCAGCAGACAGAGAAAGGCCGCGACCACCCGGGCGCGCAAACCCGTCTCACCGGCGGGCCAGATATAGGGTGCCGCGAACCGTGCCAGCTCGGCCCAGCCCTTTTCCACCACCGGAGGCGGCAGTGGCGGCGGCGTACCTCGCCTACCGCTCAAGACCGCGCCGTCCAGCCGAGCACGGCGCTTCCGCAACGAACGAGCACTCTCGACCCTTTCTAATCCCGACACCCTGGACGTGGGCGGCAGCACGGCCGAAAGCAAGCGCGGCGCACCGACACCCCCGCGCACGGCCGCCAAACGACAATCAGGTGAAGAGAATGGTGCCCAGGGACGGATTTGAACCGCCGACACACGGATTTTCAGTCCGTTGCTCTACCAACTGAGCTACCTGGGCTCGGCACGGGAAATCCGCCATGCGCGCGGCGGTATAGGATGGAACGGCGGGGCTGTCCAGCCACTCGAGGCGGTGTTTCGGGCCCCTCCGGTATGGGTGCGGACGAGCCCGAACCACGAAGCTCCGCAGGGCGCGCCGCGAGCGAGCCGGCGTGATGACCTTCAGGTCATCAGGCTGCGGGTGTGATGCGCAATCACGGCTTCCTCGTCGGTCGGTATGACGAGGACGGTGACCGCCGATGCGTCGGTCGAGATGATCTCCGCCTTGGCGTCGTTGCGGGCCGGGTCGATGGCGACACCGAGCCAACCCAGGCCCTGGGCGATGTCCCGCCTGAGCCCCGCCGCGTTCTCGCCGATGCCGGCAGTGAAGACCAGGGCGTCGATACCGCCCATGGTGGCGGCCAACCCGCCGATCTCCCGTAGCGCCCGGTGGGTGAAATAGGCCATGGCATCGGCGGCATGGCCCGGTCCCGACTCTTCCAGCCGACGCCAGTCACCGCTGATGCCGGAAAGGCCCAAAAGACCGGATTCCTTGTAGATCAACGTTTCGATCTCGGCATGGCCGAGGCCCTTCTCGGCCAGAAGATAGAGAATCACGCCCGGATCGAGCTGGCCGGTGCGCGTGCCCATCGGCATGCCGTCGACCGCGGTGAAGCCCATGGTCGAGCCCATCGCCCGGCCGTCCTGGATGGCGCAGAGGCTCGCCCCGTTGCCGAGATGCGCGACCACGACCCGGCCCTGGGCCAGGTCCGGATGGGCTTTTTGCAGATAGCGGCTGATATAGTCGTAGGAGAGGCCGTGAAAGCCGTAGCGACGCACCCCCTCGTCGTAGAAGTGGCGCGGCAGGGCGAAGGTGTCGGCGACCCAGGGCTGTCGGCGATGAAAAGCCGTATCGAAGCAGGCGACCTGCAAGGCCCCCGCAAAAGCGCGCATCGCGGCGCGCACGCCCGCGAGATTGTGCGGCTGATGCAAGGGGGCCAGCGGCACGAAGCGGTCGAGCGCCGCCAGGGTCTGGTCGTCGAGCCGCGTGGGCTCGGCGTAATCGGGCCCGCCATGCACCACCCGGTGGCCCACTGCCGCGACGCTCAGCGACGGATCGAAGCGCTCGATGAAGCCGAGCAGCACAGCCAGCGCGCGCTCGTGCGGGTTGCCGCTCGTCGCCTCCTGGAGGGCGACGGACTCGTCGGCGACCACCTCGCCGTCAGGCGTCCGGGCCTTGAAATGCGGCTCGTCGCCGATCCCGTCGATCTGCCCACGCAGCCGCTCGCCATTGCCCCCGCCCGGGTTGTCGTCATCGGCTCGCTGATCGAAGATGGCGAACTTGATCGACGACGAGCCGGCATTGAGAACCAAGATGGCGTCCATGGCGCAACTCCGGTTGGTACCTGCAGGGTATCGGCCAGAGCATGACGCCGCCGGCCCGGCAGGCGATGCGACACCCTGAAGCAGCCGGCAGGGTCAGTTCACCGCCTCGCGCTGCGCTTCCCGCTCGGTCAAGAGCGCCTCGCCGAGCTGGTAGGCGAGCCAATATTTGTTGACGTCGGTGACGTAGCGGACGGTCTCGCTGCCGACCCTCGCCTGCGCCGCACGCTCGACGTTGAAGAACCAACGATCCGGGTCGAGACCGAGTTCGTCCCGGGTCATCGCGCGGAGTTCGCGCAACCGGCCCGGTCCCGCGTTATAGGCCGCGAGCATGAAGTGCTGCCGCGCCTGCGCGTCGAGATTGTCGTCGTTGCCGAGCACCTGGTCGCGCAGATAGGCCAGATAGCGGACCCCGGCCTGGATATTGGCACCGACCGGCCCGGCATCGTCGATGCCGACATAGGCGGCCGTCGTCGGCAAAAGCTGCATCAGCCCCAAGGCGCCGCGCGGACTTTTCGCATCGGGATCGAGCCGGCTCTCCTGAAAGGCCACGGCCGCGACCAGGCGCCAGTCGAGGTCGTGCGCGGCGGCATGCTCCTCGAAGAGGTCGCGGTAGCGGATGAGGTCATCCAAGCCGTTGCCGGTCAGCGGATTGTCGATGAAGCGGTGGCCGTCATAGTAGCGGTTGAAGAGCACATTGCCGATCAGCGTCCCGCGCCGCACGGTTTCGAGAAAATCGTCGATCTCGGCCTTCAGGGCCTCGGCTCCCGGGCGGACGGCCCAGGCGATCGAGCCGCCCTCGGCGACCCTGAGATCCGCATGGACCCGCAGACCGTCGAGCACGCCCGACCAGAGTTGGGCGATGTGCTGGTCCGCCACGGTGTAGTCGATGATCCCGGCATGGGCCATTTCCAGCAGGTCCTCGGTGCCCAGTTCCGGTGCCGCCTCGACGATGTCGATGGCGGCGAGGCCTCGCGCCGCGAAAGTCTCGTTCAACCGGACGAGGCTTTCGACGTAGGAACTACCGCTCAGCACCATGACCCGCTGGCCAGCGAGATCATCCAGGCTCTCCAGCGCGGGCGCGCGGACATGGGCCACCACCAGCTCCGCCACGTTCTCGAAATAGGGCCGGCTGAAATCGACCTGGCCGGCGCGCTCGGCGGTAATCGTCAGTCCACCGGCGGCGATGTCCCCGATGCCCTCGGCCAGGGTCGGCACCAGGCGATTGAAGCGAGTCGGCACATAGATCGCCTGGACCAGCGGCGCGCCGCGCTCGCGGTTTTCGTTCAGATGCTGCTCGAAGGCGCGCACCAGCTCGAACTCGAAGCCCATCGGCTGGCCGTTGCGGATGAAGAACCGGGTGCGGTCGAAGGGGATGAGCACGGTCAAGAACCGCGTTTCCTCGCCCTCGCGCTCGGCCGCCATCAAGAGCGCCCGTTCGTGGTCGTAGATCACCCGGGCCAGCGGGTCCTCGTCCGGCGGCGCCGGGTAGAGGAGAAACCAGGTCATGCCGATGAGCCCGGTCAGAATCAGCAGGATCGACGGCAGGTAGTAGAGGTTCTGGCGGTTCAAGACGGTCTCCGGTGCCGCGGGCCGAGAACGCGGTTCAGCTTACCCCAATAGGCCCGTGTGGCGATCGGGTCTTCTAGCCACCGCAACAGAATGCTTGAAACGGGCGCGGATACAAGCGCGGTCGCGGTGCGGCCACGGCAATATGACCATAGTGGAGGATGACCCATGGCGGGAGACTGCGGACTGTGTAGCACCGATCACCAGCGCGGCACGGCGATCTGGCTCGCGGCTGCCGTCGTGTGCGCCACTCTCTCGGTCGCGACGGTCACTCGGGCCCAGACCGAAACGCCCGTGGCCAGCCCGCCGCCGGTCGAAATTTTGCGCGGCAGCGTGGCGCCGCCAGCACCACGGGTCGAGCCAGAAGCAGG
The DNA here is from genome assembly GCA_011390475.1 of Geminicoccaceae bacterium. Taxonomy (GTDB): domain Bacteria; phylum Pseudomonadota; class Alphaproteobacteria; order Geminicoccales; family Geminicoccaceae; genus SLRI01. The sequence goes on from JAABSG010000031.1 coordinate 14,779, forward strand.
GCCGACCGTGCGATCGACGATCGCCGGCGAGCGGCTCTGGATCGTCGACGAGGCCCGTGGCCGGCTCACCGGCTGTCGCCTGATCAACACGCTCTATGTCGGCGGCCAAGCCATTCACTGCACCGAGCGGTCCTTGCCCAAAGGCCGGCCGGCGCGCGATTGAGCGGGCGATCGCCCTGCCCCGTCGGGCGCTCAGTTCAGCCGATAGAAATGGTGGTTGTTGAGCGTGAAGGTGCGGGTGGCGCCGCGTTGCAGCCAAGTCGGGGTGGCGCGGAAGGTCTCGTGGAATGCGATGGCCCCGCCGGTCGGATCACCGGGGCGGGCGCCATCCAGCATCGACGCGGTCACCTCCTGGGCCATCTCCCATTTGTCCTGCTCCGTCGGCGTGTCGGAGCGGCCATCGCAGGTCCAGCCCCACTGACAGCCGCGCCGGGTCGGCTCGTTGATGACGGCGGTAATGCTGTCCGGGAAAGCCTCGGAGTCGATGCGGTTGAGCACGACCCAGGCAACGGCGACCATGCCGTCGCGGCCCTCCGAGCGAGCCTCGTGATAGAGATTGAGGGCGAAAAGCTCGCGCTCGGCGGCGTTGACTTCGGTCGCGGCGGCGGCCGTCGCTTCCTGGGCTCGAAGGGCCGTCGTCGGGGCCAGTGTGGCAGCAACGGCGGCGGCCACGGCCAAGCCGGCGAAGAGTGTCGAAAGCAGGCGCATCCTCGTTCCTCGAGCTAGATGGCGCGGCGCCGGCACGACCGGCCGGGCAGCGCTCGTTGACGGTAACCTGCTCCTAACCCACGGGTCGAAACCGTCAACCGCGCCGGATGTCGCCCGCCCGCCGTAACTCGCCGGCCACAGCCTGGGCGAAAACGTCGCAGAGTCTATGCTGCACTGCACAAATCCCCACCTTATTGAATGGCCAAAGACTTTTTAACGCGCTATCGGATTGCAGAGGCGTGCCTTGCGGTTGATTCTCGGTTTCAACGACCCGCTGTAACAAACTGCAACGCAACGTGATTCGAGGTTGTGACGACTGAGGCATAGATACAGATCTAGAGAGCTTCGGACAATGCCGACGAGCGCGCCCTTCGTGCTGTTTGCGGATCGTGCCGACGTCGCCGATCCTCGACTTTCTGAAGGTGCGACACCGCCGTGGCAGAGGCCTTCGATCGGTCATGCAGAGTGAATTTTCGTCGGCGCTGCCGACAGACGGCGCGGTGAGCACAGAGTGTCGTCGCGTGCCTAGCGTAACGGGGTTATGAGGATGAACGAAGTCACGCCCACCGCCAATGTGCGACTGCCCTTCCGGGCGGGCGACTTCGCGACCTTGGCCGAGGGTCTCGACTACGCGGCGAAGGGCGAGACCGGGGTCAATTTCTTCTCCAGCCGGGGTTCGCTCGAGACGCGGCTGCCCTATCGCGAGCTTCGCTCGAAGGCCCTCGATCTGGCCAGCCGCCTGGCCTCGACTAGCCTCGAGCACGGCGACCGCATCGGCATCATCGCGGAAACCTCGCCGGACTTCCTCGCCGTTTTCTTTGCTTGCCAGTATGCCGGCTTCGTACCGGTGCCGCTGCCGCTGAGCATCAATTTCGGCGGCAAGGACGCCTATGTCGAGCGGCTGCGCGGCATGCTTGCCGCCGCCGGGGCTCGGGCGGCGATCGCTGGGCCGGATCTCGTCGGCATCCTCCGTGAGGCGGTCATCGGCACGGATGTCGACCTCGCCGCGACAGCGGACGAGCTGATGGCTCGGCCGGCGAGTGCTGCGCCGTTGACGCCGTTGGGTGCCGACGACGTCTGCTACATTCAATACAGCTCGGGCAGCACCAGCTTTCCCCGTGGCGTCCTGGTGACGCAGGCAGCGCTCGCTGCCAACGCGCGGGCAATCGCGGTAGACGGCTTGGCACTCGGGTCGGGTGATCGCTGCACCTCCTGGTTACCGCTCTACCACGATATGGGCCTCGTCGGCTGCTGCCTGACGCCGGTGATGACCCAGATTTCGGTCGACTATCTGAGCACCACGGCCTTCGCCCGGCGGCCGCTGGTCTGGCTCGAGCTGATCTCGCGCTTCGGCGGCACCATCTCGTTCGGCCCGACCTTCGGCTTCGAGCTCTGTGCCAGACGCGCGGCCAATGGCAGCGCTCGCGAACTCGACCTTTCCTCCTGGCGGGTCGCCGGCATCGGTGGCGAGATGATCCGCCCGCAGGCCCTGGCCGCTTTCGCCGACACCTTCGCGGCTTCTGGCTTCGATGCCCGGGCCTTCGTGCCGAGCTACGGCATGGCCGAGGCGACCTTGGCCGTCACCTTCAATCCCCTCGGCCGAGGCGTGCGCGTCGATCGGGTGGCCCGCGGCGACACCTTCGAGCGGCGGCATCTGGCTCTGCCGGCCGGCGAGACATTGCCGCCCGCGGCCAGCCGTAGCTTCGTCGTTTGCGGCGCCCCGATGCCCGGCTACGGCATCGAGATCAGGAACGAGGCCGGCCGGGCCCTGCCCGAGCGGCATGTCGGGCGTATCTGCATCAAGGGCCCGAGCCTGATGCAGGGCTATTTCCAGAATGCCCCGGCGACCCGGGCGGTACTGAAGGGCGACGGCTGGCTCGACAGTGGCGACATGGGCTACATGATCGGTGGTGAGTTGGTCGTTACCGGCCGCACCAAGGACCTGATCATCGTCGGCGGCCGCAATATCTGGCCGCAGGATATCGAGTGGGCGGTCGAAAAGCTCGATGCCGTGCGCGCCGGCGACGTCGCCGCCTTTTCGGTGGGCGACGACCAGGACCGCGAGCGCCTCGTGGTCGTCGTCGAGTGCCGCCTGCAAAAGCCCGCCGAGCAGGCGACCCTGCGCCAGCTGGTTGCGGCCGTGGTCAACCGCACGGCCGGGGTCGAGTGCGAGGTGGTCCTGGCCGCCCCCCGCTCGCTCACCTTCACGACATCGGGCAAGCTCAGCCGGGCCGCCGCCCGCGACCATTTCCAGCGCGGCATCCTGCGCGATTTGGAGACCGGCACGGCTGCCCCTGCCTTGCTCGAAACGCCGCTTCTCGCCGAGGCGAGCTAGGCGCTGCCGCTCCTCCTGGATGACCAGCCCCCGCAGGCCGCAGCCGGACGCGGCAGGCCCGAGGCAAGCCTGATGGCGGAGACCGTCGCCCTCACCGGCGTCACCGGCTTTGTCGGCCGGCAGGTGGTCGAGCGGCTGCGCCGTGACGGACTTCGCTTGCGCGCCCTGTCCAGGCGGGGTGCCGTCTCGGGGGTGACCACCATCGCAGGCGACCTCGCCGACCCTGTGGCCCTGGCGTCGCTCGTCGAGGACGCCGAGCAGGTCGTCCATCTGGCAGGGCTGGTGAAGAGCCCGACGCCCGCCGATTTCGCCAGGGTCAACGTCCAGGGCACCGAACTGCTGGCGCGGGCGATGGCGCCGGGCACCGCCCGGCTCCTCCTCGTCTCCTCGCTCGCCGCCCGGCATCCCGAGGTCTCGGCCTATGCCGCGAGCAAGCGGGCCGCCGAGGACGTGGCCCTGCGACTGCTCGGCCCCGAGCGGGTGACCATCATCCGCCCACCGGCCGTTTACGGGCCGGGCGATCGCGCCACCCTGCCGATTTTTCAACAGCTCGCCCGGGGCCTCTTGATAGCTCCTGGCCCGCGCGGCGCCAGGTTCTCACTCATCACCGTGAGCGATCTCGCAGAATTGATCAGCGCAGCACTCACGGGCGAGCTGGAATTGCCGCCGCTGCTGGAGCCGGATGACGGGCACCCCGGCGGCTACGGTTGGGGCGACCTGGCGGCGATCGCCAGCCGGACGACCGGGCGGCGGGTGCGCACGCTCCGGGTGCCGACGCGGCTGTTGCGCCAGCCGGCGAGGCTCGCCGATCTGCTCGCCCGGCGCTTCGCTCTCGAGCTGCCGCTCAGCGAGGACAAGCTGGGCGAACTCGGCCACGGGCAGTGGGTCGCAGGCGGGCCACCATTGTCGGCGCTGCCGCCGCGCATCACCTTCGAGCGTGGGTTCGGTGCGACCCTCGACTGGTACAAAGAGGCCGGTTGGCTCTAGAATAGCGGGAAGCCTCGGTTCGGCCACGCCAGCAGCGTGGTATCGCGGTAGGAGACGAGATTGTGGTCGAGAACATCGAAGCGGAGATCATGGCGCTGATGCAGCGCTACAATCCCGAGGGCAAGCCGATCGGCCGGACAACCGAGATCGGCGCCGACCTGAACATCGACTCGGTGGCGGCGATGGACCTGATCATGGAGATCGAGGACAAGTTCGACATCGACATCCCGATGAACCAGGTGGGCGAGCTGCGGACCATCGGCGATCTGATCGACCTCGCAGCGGGCGTGCTGCAAAAGACCTGAGCCGCGCGGGCGGCCGACGACCCTTTTCTGAGGAAGCGCCATGGCCATCGACATCTTCGACAAATACGCCTCCATCGAGGACCGGCACCGGGCACTTCTCGGCATCGGCGGCGACCCCTTCGGCGTCAAGGTCGACCGCATCATCTCGGCGACCGAGGCGCTGATCGACGGCCGGCACACCATACTGGTCGGGACCAACAACTATCTCGGCCTCACCTTCCAGCCCGAATGCGTCGCCGCCGCCAAGGCCGCCCTCGACACCGACGGCACCGGCACGACCGGCTCGCGCATCGCCAATGGCACCTACGACCGCCACACCAGCCTCGAGGCCGCCTTCGCCCGCTTCTTCAACCGCCAAAAGGCCATCGTCTTCACCACGGGCTACCAGGCCAACCTCGCCACCATCTGCGGTCTCGCCGGACCCGACGATTTCATCCTGGCCGACGCCGACAGCCACGCCAGCATCTGGGACGGCACCAGGCTCAGCCCGGCCGAAACCGTGGTCTTTCGGCACAACGACCCGGAGCATCTCGACCGCCGGCTGACCCGCCTCGAAGGCAAGGGCCAGTGCAAGCTGGTGATCGTCGAAGGCCTCTACTCGATGCTCGGCGACACCGCCCCCTTGGCCGAATTCGTCGAGGTCAAAAAGAAGCACGGCGCCTGGCTGATGGTCGACGAGGCGCATTCCTTCGGCGTCTACGGGGCCCACGGCCGCGGCGTCGCCGAGGCCCAGGGTGTCGAGGAGGACGTCGATTTCATCGTCGGCACCTTCTCCAAGAGCCTGGGCGCGTCGGGCGGCTTCGCCGTCGCCAACCACCCCAAGTTCGACCTCCTCAGGCTGGCATCTCGCCCCTACATGTTCAGCGCCTCACCGAGCCCCGCCACCATGGCGTCCGTGGCCGAGGCGTTGCACCAGATCGAACTCCGCCCGGAGCTGCGCACCCGCATCTGGGCCAATGCCGAGCAGCTCCACTCGGGCCTGGCGGCCCTGGGCTTCCACCTCTCCGCCCCCTTGAGCCCGATCATCGCCATTCGCATGCCCGACGAAGCCACCGCCGTGATGGCCTGGAACCGCCTCATCGAATCCGGCGTCTACGTCAACCTGGCGCTCCCCGGCGGCACCCCGAACGGCGCCTGCCTCTTGCGCTGCAGCGTCTCCGCCGCCCACGAACCAGCTCAGATCGCAACAGTCCTCGGCCGCTTCGCGGCCCTTGCCAGCGAGCTCGACAGCCGTCGTCAGGCTGCCTAGGGAATAAGCCTGATGGGGAGGATCATCCTCCCCATGCCCCACCGGAATGTTGCGTCGTCGCAAAAAAACGGAGGGGCCTACGGGGAGGCCCTGCCTCCCCGTTCTCTTGGTTATCGAACGGCCTTCGTCCGCAACAACCGCCACAAGATCGGCGGTGAGGCCAGGATCGGGTGGCGCCGTTGCCAGTCGGTGAGCTCGACCGACGTGCCCGAATGGCGCTCGATCTTCCAGGCGAGATAGTCGGCGCCGGCGGTGAAGGTGAAGGCGGCCTTCATCAGCCTGAGCACCGACAAGAGCTTGCCCCGCCTGCGCGTTCGGCCCCAGGAGCGCGGTTGCGGCTCGATGCCTTCCCTGATCAGGGCGCGGGTGATGCGGTCGTAGCGGGCGGATGCGCTCTGATAGATCTCGGCCGCCCGATAGGGTTTCTCGGCGCGAAGCTCGGTCCGATAAGTCTCGACGAAGATCATGGTCCACAAGGCTTCCGAAGCCGCCATGTCGTGGGTCAGCGCCCGGGCGGCGGCAAAGGTGGTGCGCACCGCCTTGCCCAGGATGTCGACGAGCCGTTTTTTGAGTGCATCGTCGTCACGGCACCAGACGAGGCCCGTCGGCTGGGCGAAGCGCGCCCAGAAATAGGGATTGTCGGTGCCGCGACCGACCTTGGTCTCGAGCTGGTCGAGGGTCATCAGCGCGTACTTGGCCCGCACCGTCTCACCCAGAGCTTCCGTCTCCAGGTAATAGACATTGGGCGGCACCAACCGATTGGCCCAGGCGCTGAAGCGATTGGTGTGCACCGAGCGGTAGTCGTCGGCGAGCAGATAGAGATCGACCAGTCGGTCCTCGACGATACCGTCGCGATAGCAGCTGCCGTAGAAGAGAATGGCCGCGATCCCGCTGCCATGACGCGACCGGGCAGCCTCGGCGATGGCCTCGACGGCCGCAGGCGAGGGTGTGTCGAGCTCACGCTCGATCAGGGTCTCGAGGTCGGATGTCGTGGTCACCATGGGCTCAGAGCCGAACGAAGCGGATGGTCTCGTCGGCGGTGATCACCACCGACCGATCCCTCGACGGTGTGAAGAACTCGCCGTCGATCGTAAAGGGGGCATCCAGCCAGAGCTCGAGCCGATCGGCCCCGCCGCTGCGATAGTCTTCGGGCAGCGACCGCGGCGCGTCGTCGCCATAGAGCACCCGTCGGGCACTGCGGATCAGCCGTTTGGGCGGGTGGGTGATCCGGGTATGCCGGACTGGCTTGCCCTTGGTCCCCCAGAATGGCCGCGAGCGCAGCACCAGCCGATCGAGACTGGTGGCCAGCAGGATCAAGAGCCGCTCGTCCTGCCGCTTGCCGCCATCGACTGCGATACCGACCTCGTGCGGCCGCAGCCCCAAGGCCTCCAAACCCTGAAAGACGGTTCCGGCCAAAAGCCCGACAATGGCCGCCGCATGGCTCCACTCGCCCTTGATGCCGCGGGTGTGCAGCTTGCCGGTGACATGACGGATGACATCGACGATCCCGGCAGCGCCCAGGAACATGCCACGCGGCGCCACCCTGTCGTCCGCATAGTCCACCTTGAGCACATGACGGGTCACGAGATGCTGGTCGATCACACCATCTCGGCAAGCCTGGAACAGCCGCTCGAGGGTCGCTGCATTCTTGCCCTGCAGCCCACAGTCGGCCGCCGTCATGTTCGCCATGCCACGCGGCAAGATGGCGACCATGGGCAGGGCCTCGAAAGGCCTCTTTGCCAACAGCTCGGTCAGGACGCCGTGGACCGTGCCGTCGCCGCTGTTGACGACCAGTAGCTCGACCCCGGCCTCGGCCATCGCAGCCAAGGGTGGGCCGAAGCCCTCCTCGGGCAGG
>JAABSG010000297.1 GCA_011390475.1 Geminicoccaceae bacterium
CCGAAGGCCGAGGAAACGGCGGACCTCGCCGGCCGCTGGGTGCTGCCCGGCCTGATCGACTGCCACACCCACATCGTCCACGGTGGCAACCGCGCGCGCGAGTTCGAGCTCCGGCTCGAAGGCGCCTCCTACGCGGACATCGCCAAAGCCGGTGGCGGCATCCTCTCGACCGTCAAGGCCACCCGCGCCGCCAGCGTCGATGAGCTCGTAGCCTCGGCACTGCCGCGCCTCGACCATCTCCTGGCCGAAGGGGTGACCACGATCGAGATCAAGTCCGGCTACGGCCTCGACCTCGACAGCGAGGTGAAGATGCTCCAGGCCGCCCGCAAGCTGGGTGCTGAACGCGACGTCGAGGTGCAGACCTCGCTGCTCGCCGCCCACGCCATCCCGCCCGAGCACAAAAGCGACCCCGACGCCTATATCCGGATCGTCACCGACGAGATCATCCCGGCCGTCAGGAAGGCCGGCCTGGCCGATGCCGTCGACGGCTTCTGTGAAGGCATCGCCTTCTCGCCCGACCAGATCCGCCGCGTCTTCGCCAAGGCCCGGGCGGTCGACCTGCCGGTCAAGCTCCACGCCGAGCAGCTCTCCGACCTCAAGGGCGCCGTGCTCGCCGCCGCGTTCCACGCGCTTTCCGCCGATCACCTCGAATATCTCCAGGAAGACGGGGTGATCGCCATGGCCGAGGCCGGCACCGTGGCCGTCCTCCTGCCTGGCGCCTTCTACACGCTCAGGGAGAAGCAGCTCCCGCCCGTCGACCTCCTGCGCCGACACGATGTGCCGATCGCCATCGCCACCGACTGCAACCCCGGCTCCTCGCCCGTCACCTCGCTCCTCCTGATGCTCAACATGGCCGCCACCCTCTTTCGCCTCACGCCCGAGGAGGCCCTGGCCGGCGTCACCCGCAACGCCGCCCGGGCGCTGGGCTTGGAGGACGAGATCGGCATCATCTCGCCCGGCAAGCGCGCCGATCTCGCCATCTTCGACATCGAAACCCCAGCCGAACTCGCCTACCGTGTCGGCTTCAACCCACTCTTCGCGGTGCTTCGGGAGGGACGATGGCGCAAATGGTGACGCTCCAGCCGGGTAAGGCCAGCCTGGCCGACTGGCGAGCGATCCTCGACGGTGCAGCCGTCGGCCTCGATGCGGCCTGCCGCCCGGTCATCCACAGGAGCGCCGCCGCCATTCAGGCGATCGTCGAGGAGGAGCGAGTCGTCTACGGCGTCAACACCGGCTTCGGCAAGCTGGCCTCCACCCATATCGCCAGGGCCGACCTCGAAACGCTGCAGCGGAACCTCGTCCTCTCGCACAGCACGGGCACCGGCGCCCCGCTCGCCGAGCCCGTTACCCGTCTCGTCATGGCGATGAAGGCGGCCTCGCTCGCCCGTGGCTATTCCGGCATCACCGAAGCCACGCTCGACCACCTGCTCGCCATGCTGCAAGCCGGCGTCCTCCCGGTCATCCCCGAGAAGGGCTCCGTCGGCGCCTCCGGCGACCTGGCGCCCCTGGCCCACATGACAGCCGCCATGCTCGGCGTCGGCGACGCCCGTCTCGAGGGGCAGGCCCTCTCCGCCGCCGAAGCGCTGGCCCGAGCCGGCCTCGCACCTGTCACCCTGCACCCCAAGGAAGGCCTGGCACTCTTGAACGGCACCCAGGTCTCGACCGCCCTGGCGCTGGCCGCCCTCATCCGCATCGAGCGCCTGTTCCAGACGGCGCTGGTCACTGGGGCCATGAGCGTCGATGCGGCCAGGGGATCCGACGCCCCCTTCGATGCCCGTATCCACAGCCTCCGCGGCCACCGAGGCCAGATCGAGGTCGCGACGGCCTTCCGCCACCTGATCGCCGACAGCGCCATCCGCGACAGCCACCTCGATTGCGGCAAGGTCCAGGACCCCTACAGCCTGCGCTGCCAGCCCCAGGTCATGGGCGCGGTGCTCGACCAGCTCCGCTTCGCCGCTTCCGTGATCCTCACCGAGGCCAATGCGGTGAGCGACAACCCGCTGGTCTTCGCCGAGGCAGGTGACGTCCTCTCCGGCGGCAATTTCCACGCCGAGCCCATCGCGTTGGCGTCCGATCAGATCGCCATTGCCACGTCCGAGATCGCCGCCATGGCCGAACGGCGCATCGCCATGCTCACCGACGGCTCGATCTCCGGCCTGCCGCCGTTCCTGGTGGCCGATCCCGGCCTCAATTCCGGCTTCATGATCGCCCATGTGACCGCCGCGGCGCTGGCCTGTGAGATCAAGCAGCGCGCCATGCCGGCTTCGGTCGACAGCCTGCCGACCTCCGCCAACCAGGAGGACCACGTCTCGATGGCGACGCATGCGGCGCGGCGGCTGACGGCGATGGCCGACGACCTCGAGGCGATCCTCGCGATCGAGCTCCTGGCGGCAGGGCAGGGGCTCGACGTCCATCAGCCGATCCTCACCTCGCCTCGCCTGCAGGCCCCTCACCAGGCGCTCCGGGCCGAGGTCGACACCTACACCACCGACCGCTTCTTCGCGCCGGACATCGAAGCGGCCCGCCAGCTCGTCGCCGATGGCGGCATCGTCGCCGCCAACCGCGATATCCTCCCCGGCCTGGAGAGCGCATCATGACGACCGTCATCGTCGAGGAGCACGACAGCCCGCTCATCCTCAGCCTGCCGCACAGCGGCACAGCACTTCCGGACGGCCTGCGCCGCCGCCTGACCGAGCTCGGCCGCACGTTGCCCGACACCGACTGGCACATCGACCGGCTCTACGCCTTCGCCGAAAACCTGCCCGCCACCAGCGTTACCGCCACCTTCTCCCGCTACGTCATCGACCCGAACCGCGACCCCGAAGGCAGCTCGCTCTACCCGGGACGGGCCACCACCGATCTCGTGCCGACCACCACCTTCGCCGGCGACCCGCTCTATCTCGACGGCGAGGCGCCCGACGCCGCCGAGATCGCGCAACGCCGCCATACTTTCTTCGACGCCTACCACCGGGCGCTGGCCGAGCAGATCGAGCGGGTGAAGGCAAAGCACGGGCTAGCCCTTCTCTACGACTGCCACTCCATCCGCTCTTTCGTCCCCCGGCTCTTTCCCGGTGAGCTGCCGGCCCTCAATCTCGGCACCAACGACGGCAGATCCTGCGCATCCGCCCTCCAAGAGGCGCTCGAAGCCGCGATGGCGGAAAGTCCCTACAGCCACGTCACCAACGGCCGCTTCAAGGGCGGCTGGATCACCCGCCGTTACGGCAACCCGGCCGAGAACGTCCACGCCGTGCAGATGGAGCTCGCGCAGAGCGCCTACATGCACGAGGACCCGCCCTACGCCTTCGACCACGACAAGGCCCAGGCCCTGCAGCCGACGCTCCTCGGCCTTCTGGAGACCATGCTGGCCTTCGGAGAGAACCAATGACAGCAGCCCAGGATACTGGTCGCCTCGACAACAGCCGGAAGATCAAGTCGCCCACGGGCACCACACTCCGCTGCAAGTCCTGGCTCACCGAAGCGCCGTTGCGCATGCTCATGAACAATCTCGACCCGGAGGTCGCCGAGCACCCAGAGGCGCTGGTGGTCTATGGCGGCATCGGCCGGGCGGCGCGGAACTGGGAGGCCTTTGATCGCATCGTGGCCTCACTCGAAACCCTCGAGGCCGACGAGACGCTCCTGGTTCAATCCGGCAAGCCCGTCGGCATCTTCAAGACCCACGAGAACGCGCCCAGGGTCCTGATCGCCAACTCCAACCTCGTCCCGCACTGGGCCGACTGGGACCACTTCAACAAGCTCGATAAGCTCGGGCTCATGATGTACGGGCAGATGACCGCCGGCTCCTGGATCTATATCGGCAGCCAGGGCATCGTGCAGGGTACCTACGAAACCTTCGTCGAGGTCGGCCGTCGGCACTACGGTGGCCATCTCGAAGGCCGCTGGATCCTGACGGGCGGGCTCGGCGGCATGGGGGGTGCCCAACCCTTGGCCGCCACCATGGCCGGCGCCTCGATGCTCGCCGTCGAATGCCAGCCGTCCAGGATCGAGATGCGGCTGAAGACCGGCTATCTCGACTGCGCCACGGAAAGCCTCGACGAAGCCCTGCAGCTCATCGAGCGTTCGACCAAGCAGCAGGAGCCGCTCTCCGTCGGCCTGCTCGGCAACGCCGCCGAGATCTTCCCCGAACTCGTCGAGCGCGGTGTGAAGCCCGACGCCGTCACCGACCAGACTTCCGCCCACGACCCGCTGCACGGCTACCTGCCCGCCGGCTGGACCCTGGAGGAATGGTTCGACCGCCAGGAAAAGGACCCCGCAGCCGTGGCCAAAGCCGCCAAGCAGAGCATGGTCCGCCAGGTCCAGGCGATGCTCGACTTCCACCACCAGGGCATCCCGACCCTGGACTACGGCAACAACATCCGCCAGATGGCGCAAGACGAGGGGCTCGAGGGCGCCTTCGAGTTCCCGGGCTTCGTGCCGGCCTATATCCGCCCGCTCTTCTGCCGCGGCATC
>JAABSG010000298.1 GCA_011390475.1 Geminicoccaceae bacterium
GCCCATCGGTATTATCAGTACCCGAGAAAAACAACGCTGAGTTGTGGCATATCAGTCGCCGGCGGCGTCGCGCAAGGCGTCGTGGTCGTCGATGATCACCGAGTGCTTGTCGGGCAGGCTGATCAACCGCTCCTTGCGCATGACGGTGAAGGCACGGCTCACCGTCTCGATGGTCAGGCCGAGAAAATCGGCGATATCACTGCGGCTCATCGGCAAGGGCATGGCGTCGCCCTCGCCCACGCCACGTCTCGAGGCGAGCCCGAGCAGAAAGCTGGCGAGGCGCTCACGCGCCGATTTCCGGCCCAAGAGGAGCATCTGCGCCTGCGCCGCGGCCAGCTCGTTGCTGGCGAGGCTCAACAAGCGATGCTCGAGCTCGGGATATTCCGCCATCTTGTCGAGCAGTGCCGAACGCCTGAACCGACAGGCGGTGGACGGGGTCACCGCCTCGGCCGAATAGACGTAGCTCTGCCCGTAGGCCAGACCGATGAAGTCGCCCGGGATCATGAAGCCGGTGATCTGCCGCCGGCCGTCCGGCATCAGCTTGTAGAGCTTGAGCATGCCGTCGGTGAGGGTGAAAACGTCGTCGGCCGGGTCACCTTCATGGATGAGCTGCTTGCCGGCGTCGAGCTTGCGGGGGTAAGCGATCGACCCCATCACCTGCACATCGGCAGCCTTCAGGGCACCGCACAGGGCCAAGGGCCGCGCCTCGCAACCCGCACAGTCGACCCGCGCCCCACAGCAATTGGCCGGCTGACAGTCCATCGTCGGTGTTCCTCCTGACGGCCGCAATGGCGTGATTCCTTGTCCGTCACGCCTCGCTGGCGACCGCCCCTGCCAATATCGTACTATCCACCAGAATTGATGTGGGTCAATGCCGGCCTACATACGCTGCGGCATAGCATCACCCATGGACGCCTGCATGCCCGCCCCGCACCCGTATTCCATGCCCATCGACGGCATCGCCTGGTCGTGGCAGGCGCTCGAGCCAGCCGACCTCGAGCCGCTCTTGCCGTTCGTCATGGCAGCCGATCCGAGCGGCACCGAAGCGCTCTATTGGAAGCGTGACGCCATGGCTTGGCTCGAGGCGCGGCCGACCCCGCGCGGTATCATCAGCGTCAAGTGCCTGGCTGGCCTGAACCTGGCGCTCTTTTTCTATGCCTTGCCCCAGTCGGTGGGCGGGCTGCGACGGCTCGCCGTCGAGCGGCTGCGCTGGCTGGAGCTCGCCCGGCCGCATCGCTCGCTCGATGCGCTCCTGGCGATCGTCGTCGAAACCGGCCGCCAGCTCGACTGCGACGAGGTCTCGATCCTGCCGCATGCCGCGACCGAGCGCAGCGCCAAGTCGGCCCTCGACAGCCGCGCCGAGCTGGCCGGCTTCGACAGCGACGCTGCCGGCTGGCGCCAGCGCCTGTAGCCGGCCGCCGAGACTCCCAGGACCGCCGCTCTTGCGTAGCGATTGACAGCCGAGCCGGCAAAATCTAGCCTTCAGCGAAAGAATGATCAGCCTGGGAACAGGTGTAAAAACGGCGTGAGCCGTCCGGTTCCTCATGGCGGTTGCAGGGAGGCAGCAAGTGACCGGCGATCGGCGTGCAACCGATCGGTGTGGTCGCTCGGCCGCCCTCCCGACGAGTTCTGGCTGCAACGAACGGGAGGCTATCGATGCAATTGAGCCGTGAAGACCTGCTTCAGGCTTATCGTAAGATGCGGATGATCCGCGAGTTCGAGGATGCGGTGCACGAGGAGTTCTCGGCCGGTAACATTCCGGGCTTCGTTCATCTCTATGCCGGCGAGGAAGCGTCCGGCGTCGGTGTCTGCATGCACCTCGACGATCGCGACGCCATCGCCTCCACCCATCGCGGGCACGGCCACTGCATCGCCAAGAATTGTGACGAGCGTGGCATGATGTTCGAGATCTTCGGGCGCAAGGAGGGCTTGTGCGGCGGCAAGGGTGGCTCGATGCACATCGCCGACCTCTCCAAGGGCATGATGGGCGCCAACGGCATCGTCGGCGGCGGCCCGCCCTTGATTTGTGGTGCCGCCCTTTCGGCCAAGACGTTGAAGACCGGCGGGGTCGCCGTGGCCTTCGTCGGCGACGGCGCGTCCAACCAGGGCACCACCTTCGAGAGCTACAACCTCGCCAAGGTCTGGAATCTGCCCGCGATCTTCGTCGTCGAGGACAACGGCTACGCCGAATCGACAGCGTCGACATGGTCGGTGGCCGGCAGCCAGGTCGAGCGCGCCAAGGGCTTCGGCATGAAGTCCTACGAGGTCGACGGTCACGATTTCTTCGCGGTCTGGGAGGCCGCGCGCGAGGCCATCGAGCAGGCGAGGAACGGTGGCGGCCCGTCCCTCCTGCACGTCAAGCTCAACCGCTATTACGGCCACTTCGAAGGCGATGCGATCAGCTACAAGGCGCCGGGCGAGATCGAGGCGATCAAGGCGGCAAAGGACAGCTTGATGATCTTCCGCAACCGGGTCAGCGAGGCCGGCCTGCTCGACGGCGCTGCCATGGATGCCGTCGACAAGGAATGCCGGGAGAAGATCGCGCAGTGCGTGGTCGAGGCCAAGGCGGGCGCGATGCCGACCGAAGCCGACCTGCTCACCGACGTCTACACCTCCGCCTACTGAGGAGCGCCACAGCCATGGCCAAGAAATCCTTCCGCCAAGCCATCAACGAGGCACTCCGCCAGGAAATGGAGCGCGACCACCGGGTCGTCATCATGGGCGAGGACATCGCCGGCGGCATGGGTGCCCCGGGCGAACAGGATGCCTGGGGCGGTCCCCTGGGCGTCACCAAGGGCCTGATGCCGCAATTCGGCCGGGATCGGGTCCTCGACACCCCGATCACCGAGAGTGCGTTCATCGGCGCCGCCGCCGGAGCCGCCGCCACCGGCCTCCGCCCTGTGGCCGAGCTCATGTTCGTCGACTTCATGGGGGTCTGCTTCGACCAGATCTTCAACCAGGCCGCCAAGTTCAAATACATGTTCGGCGGCAAGGCGATCACGCCCTTGACCATCCGCACGATGTACGGTGCCGGGTTCCGTGCCGCCTCGCAGCACAGCCAGTGCCTCTACCCGCTCTTCACCCACATCCCGGGCCTCAAGGTCGTCATCCCGTCCAATGCCTACGAGGCCAAGGGGCTCTTGATCCAGGCGATCCGCGACGACGACCCGGTCATCTTCTTCGAGCACAAGATGATGTACGACGAGGAGTGGGACGTCCCGGACGAGCCCTACACGATCCCCTTCGGCGAGGCCAACGTCACCCGCGAGGGTGACGACGTCACGATCATCGCCTTCGGCCGGATGGTGAACGTGGCCAACGAGGCCGCCGACAATCTGGAGAAGGCCGGCATCTCCTGCACCGTGGTCGATCCCCGCACCACCTCGCCACTGGACCGGGACACGATCCTCGAGACGGCGGAGGAGACCGGCCGCGTGGTGGTGGTCGACGAGGCGCATCCGCGCTGCTCGATGGCCTCCGACATCGCGTCGTTGTGCGCCCAGGAGATCTTCGGCGCCCTCAAGGCCCCGATCAAGATGGTGACCGCGCCCCACTCGCCGGTCCCCTTCTCGCCGGCCCTGGAGGATCTCTACATCCCCAATGCCGCCAAGATCGAGGCCGCGGTGCGCGATGTCATGGGCAGCAGCACGGCACGCGCCGCCGAATAGGCGACGCCTAACCAACGAGACGGCGGCGCCCACCGGGCGTCGCCGCAATCATTTCGAGCGGACAGGGGAACGCCGGCAGAATGAGCGACAACATCGAGATGATCGTCATGCCGAAATGGGGCCTCGCCATGCAGGAGGGCATGGTCGCGAAATGGCATGCCACCGAAGGTGACACGGTCGAGAAGGGCCAGGAGATCGTCGACATCGAGACCTCGAAGATCGCCAATGTCTTCGAAAGCCCGGTCGCCGGCCCTGTCCGCAAGCTGGTCACCGGCGAGGGCGAGACCGTGCCGGTGGGCTATCTGCTCGCCGTCGTGGCGCCGGCTGCTGTCGACGATGCCGCGGTCGAGGCCTTCATCGCCGACTTCAAGGCCAATTTCGTCGTCGAGGACGCTGGTGCCGGCGGGCCCGAGCCCGAGGACGTCGAGACCACTGTCGGCCGCATCCGACACCTCGTGATGGGCGACGCCGCGGGCGACCCGATCATCTTCATCCACGGCTTCGGCGGTGACCTCAACAACTGGATGTTCAACCAGGAGGAACTCAGCAGCAGCCATACCACCTACGCCATCGACCTACCCGGCCACGGCGGATCGACCAAGGACGTGGGCAGCGGCGAGCCCGGCCGGCTGGTCCAGGCGGTAACATCCTTCATGGACGCCAAGGGCATCGGCAAAGCGCATCTGGTCGGCCACTCGATGGGTGGGGCCGTGGCCCTGATCCTGGCGCTCGAGCAGCCCGATCGGGTGGCGAGCGTCACCGCGATCGCCACGGGCGGCCTCGGGC
>JAABSG010000299.1 GCA_011390475.1 Geminicoccaceae bacterium
AAGGCGCTCATGATCATCAAAAAAGTGTGGCCCATGGGGGTGCCCCGGGCGGCGTTCCAGGCGATCCCACGCAGACCCTGGTGCGGCCGGTGCAGCCTCCGGGCGGCATCGAGAACGGCATCGGTGGTCGTGGGTGGGGCGAGCCCAGCCTCGGCGAAGATGTCCTCGCGATAGAAGAAGATCTCGGGCGTGGTCTGGATGGGCACCGCCCACTGCCGCTCACCATAGCGGCAGCCCTGCCAACTCGCGGGGTGGAAGTCCGAGCCGTGCAGCCCGGCCTCGCCGATCAGCTCGTCGAGCGGCAGGAGGACGCCCTTGGTCGCGAACTCACCGATCCACGGCAGGTCGATCGCGATGATATCGTAGCGCGACGCCTTGGCCTCGCTGTTCTTCAGCCCCTCGAGCCGGAGCCGGTCGATCGAGAGGGCGCGATTCTGGATGGCGACGCCGAAGCCGTTCTCGAGCTGGCGCTTCAGGTTGTCCATCGCCATGAAGGTGGGATCGGCGTGGACCAGGATACGCAAGGGCTCGACCAGCGCCAAGGGCACCTCGCGCACGGCCGGCGGCGGGATGATCCGGGCGGCCAGATAAGAGCCGCCGAAGTAGTAGTCCTGCAGTCCGGTCTCGGCACCGGACAGGCCGAAGGCCTTGCCGATGACCCGCTTGATCCGTCGGGCGTAGTCGTAGGCCGCGTCGATCAGGGCCTGGCTCGGATGGAGCGAGAAACTCTTGCCGGTCTTGGTCCGCGGCCGACGGACGATGAGCCCGGCCTCGACCATCTCCTCGATCCGCCGCATCGCCGTCGCATAAGGGACGCCCGACGACGCCGCGAGGCTGGTGACCGTGGTCAGCCGTGCCTGCAGATGCTGGCGCATCAAGAAGAGCGTCATGCGAAAGCAGGCGTCGGTCTGCAAGAGCGGCAGGATCCCCCGCGCCTCGTCGTCCATCGCCTCGATGAAGTCGAGAAAGCGCAGCATCTCCTGGCGATTGAGCACCGCCAGCGGCATCGCCACGGTCTTCGGCGGCGTCGCCTCCTTGGTCTCGGCCATCAGCGTGGTCATCGTTTCCGACGTGTCCGTTTCGCCACGACACGTGCCGCAGCCCTCCCGATCGCCAATTAGGATGGATCAATCGGGCCAGACCGCCCAGCCCGATTTTGTCCGAATCGGATAATGCACGAGAGAGAGTGCGGGAGCCTGCGGCGTGCTCATCGTGCCAGTCAGCGAAAAATCCAGTTCGGATGAAAAGGGCGTTGTGGGCAAACGCTGCCTCTGGCCATGTGACGGTCGACTCGTCGTCGCCCCGTCTTCGGGCGGCCTGTCCACCCAGGGAGGTTCAATTATGCGTGGCTTGATGACCGCGACCGCCATCGTCGCTCTGCTGCCGGCGGCAGCTCTCGCGCAATCCGTGACCATCGGCATCACCCAGAACAATGTCGGCGTCGACAGCTACCAGACGACCTACGAGCAGGCCTTCATGGCCTATGCCGAGGAGCTCGACGGGGTCGAAACCGTGGTGCTCGATGCCGGCGGCGACGTCGCCCGGCAGATCGGTCAGATCCAGGACCTGATCCAGCAGCAGGTCGACGCCATCATCATCTGGCCGACACAAGGGCAAGCCGTGGTGCCGGCCGTCCGCCAGGCGCACATGGCGGGCATCCCTGTCGTCATCACCAATTCGCAGATCGCCGAGGAAGGTTTCGAGTTCATCGCCTCTTTCTCCGGCCCCGACAACATCACCCAAGGTCAATACTCGGCCGAGATGATGTGCGAGGCTTTGGACGGCGAGGGCCAGATCGTGCAGATCTCCGGCCAGCCGGGCTATACCACCGCCATGGAACGCCAATCCGGCTTCGAGGAGCGCCTGGCCGAGGCCTGCCCCGGGGTCGAGATCATGGAGACCCAGCCCGGCGACTGGAACCGCGAGCGGGCGCAGCGGGTGATGGAGAACTTCCTCACCAAATACGACCAGATCGACGGCGTCTATTCCGGCGACGACAATATGGGTGTCGGTGCCTTGAACGCCGCCAAGGCCGCGGGTCGCGCCGAGGGGATCGCCTTCATCGGCGCCACCAACTTCGCCGTCGGCTACGAGGCCATGGAGCGCGGCGAGTACTGGGGCTCGGTCTACCAGTCGCCGGTCGAGGATGCGCGCAACGCGCTCGACACCGCCCTTGCCGTGATCCGCGGCGAGGATGTCCCCTTCCTCAACTACTTCGATACGCCGAAGATCACTCAGGCCAACATGAGCGAATACACCAAGCCCGTTTTCTGATCCCGACGGTCATCGCTCTATCGATCGAGGCGGGGGTGCCGGGCACCCCCGCTGTTGCTACAGGAGCGACAGGACCAGAGGAACGACAGGGCCACGACAACAACGGGGAGGCAGCCTTGGCGACCGACATCAAGACCGCCGCCGACCATGGCGCGCAACTCAAGGCGCTGCTCGCCCAGCAGGGCATCCTGATCGCGTTCATCGTCTTCACCATCGGCTTCGCGTTCTCCTCCGACCGCTTCATGAGCGCCGACAACCTGATGACCGTGCTGCGCCAGGCCGCCATCATCGGCACCATCGCGGTCGGCGTCACCGTCGTCGTCATCGGCGGCAATCTCGACCTCTCGGTCGGCTCCCTGCTCTCCTTCGCCACCGTGCTCGTTGTCGATCTCCACGACAAGATCGGCCCGGCCCCGGCCATGCTGGTCATGTTCGTCGCCACCATGGGCATCGGGGCCATCACCGGCTTTCTCGTGGGCTACCTCCGGCTCAACTCGCTCATCGTCACGCTGGGCATGCTGTCGGCCATCCAGGGCATCGTCCTGATCTATACGGGTGGTCAGAACGTCGACATCCGCGAGCAGGACGGCACCTGGTTCGCCGTCTTCGGCCGCGGCTACGTCTTCGGCATCGCCACGCCGATCGTCATCTTCCTGGGCCTCGCGATTCTCATGGAGATCGTGCTCAGACGGACCAGCTACGGCCGCAAGGTGTTCGCCGTGGGCGGCAACCCCACCGCCGCGGTCTTTTCCGGCATCAATCGATCCAGAATGGTCTTTACGACCTATTTGATCTCGGCGTTCGCCGTCGGCTGTGCTGCCGTGATCATGGGCTCGCGGGTCATGGGCTCGCAGAACAACGTGGGCCAGGGCTACGAGCTCTTGGTTCTGGCCGGCGTCATCCTCGGCGGTACCAGCCTGCTCGGCGGCTCGGGCAGCGTGCTCAAGACCGTGCTGGGCGTCTTGATCCTGGCGATCATCCAAAACGCGCTGATCCTCATGGGCTACCCCTACTACACCCAGTGGCTGGTCACCTGGGTCGTCATCATCCTCGCCGTCTGGCTCGATGTCGCCTCCAAGCGCGGCCGCCTCTTCACCACCTTCAACTGAGGAGGCCGCCATGCAACAGCTCAAGCAGCTCGTCCTGACCCAGCCGATCTGGCTCTTCGTCATCGCGATCACGATCTTCTTCAGCTTCGGGTCGCCGCACTTTTTGGACGTCCAGAACTTCAAGAATATCCTGGTCCAGACCTCGACCATCGGGCTCATCGCGCTCGGCATGACCTTCGTCATGATCAACGGCAATATCGACCTCTCGGTCGGTGCGGTGGTGGCCCTTTCGGCCTCACTCGCCGTGGGTCTGCAGTCCGAGGTCGGCATCCTGCCGGCCGTCGTCGTGGCCCTGGCCGCCGGCATCGGCCTCGGCTTCGTCAACGGCATGATCGTCTGGAAGACCGGGGTGGATGCCTTCATCGTCACGCTCGGGGCGATGATCGGCGTGCGCGGCCTAGTCTTTCTCTACACCCAGGAGCAGTCGTTCTTCGCGACGAATTTCGCCTATGCCGATTTCGGGATGAGCGCCGTAGGCCCCCTGCCGACGCTCGCGATCATCTTTCTCGGCTTCGCCGCTCTCATGCACTGGATCCTTACCTCCACCATCCACGGCCGCAACACTTACGCCGTGGGTGGCAATCGCGAGGCCGCGATCAATGCCGGGATCAAGGTCGGGCCGCACATGGTCGTCAACTTCATGATCGTGGGCTTCTTCGCGGCCCTGGCCGGGGTCACGCTCTCGACCCAAATGGGTGCGGCCACCCCCAATCTCGGCCGCGATTTCGAGCTCTGGACGATCACCGCCGTCGTCCTCGGCGGCACCAAGCTCGCCGGCGGCTCCGGCAGCGTCATCGGCACGCTCGGCGGCGTGCTCGCCATCGGCATCCTCCGGAACGGCATGAACCTGATGCAGGTCCCGGCCTTCTATGTCCTGGTGATTCTGGGCGTCATCCTGATCGCCGTCCTCTTCATCGACCGCCAGGTCGGCCGCAAGGGTGCGCAGGAGCTTCGGACATGAGTGCGGCAGCCGACATCCGCGGGGCGCAGGGCGCCGATCCGGTTCTCCACCTCGCCGGCATCACCAAGCGCTTTCCCGCCGTCACCGCCCTCGACAAGGTCG
>JAABSG010000300.1 GCA_011390475.1 Geminicoccaceae bacterium
CTGGGTGACGGTACCGATGCGGCCACGGACATAACGCGGCAGACGAGTGTGGCCCCTGGGGTTGAGGTTCGAGGCCAGCACCCGGTCGCCCGGGGCGAAGCGGGCGAGGGCCCCGGCCGGACGATCGACGGGTGCTCCCTTCGCCATTGCCGGGCGGACCGCGGCGGCCGCGAGGATGCCGGGCACGGACGCCGGCGCGCCCTGCGCCTTGCCGCTGGCGAGCTCGGCCTCGCTCACCAGCCCGCGCTCCAGCATCAGCTTTTCCAGCCCTGCCAGCCAGATCTCGTAGTAGCCGAGCCGGAGATAGTCGGCAGGTGGCAGCGATTCCCGGGCGTGGCGCGAGGCGTCCAGGGTCCAGCCGCCGGGCTTGGCCATGGCCAGCGTGAGGGCGAAGACGCGGCGCTCCCATTCGCTGTGGAAGACGGGCTCGTTCGGCTCGGGGACGACCGGGCCGAAAGCCTGCAGCCCGCCCATGTCGTGCACGCCGTTCATGGCAGCAGCCCCGCCTCGCGTGCCTCGGCCGGGGTCAGGGCGAGACCGGTGCCGATCATCGAGTCGCGGGTGACCAGGGCGGCGAGCTGGGCCTCGCCCATGCCCTCGCTCGCGGCGGGTCGCATCGGCACGACCAGATAGCGCATCTCCGCGGTCGAATCCCAGACCCGGATCGCGGTCACCGCGGGCAACTCGAGCCCGAACTCGGTGAGCACGCCCCGGGGGTCGATGACCGCCCGTGCGCGATAGGGCGGGGCCTTGTACCAGACCGGCGGGAGGCCGAGGATCGACCATGGATAGCAGGAGCAGAGGGTGCAGACGACCAGGTTGTGGGTCGCGGCAGTGTTCTCTACGGCCGTGATGTGCTCGCCCTGGCGGCCGGTATAGCCGAGGGACGCAATCGCGGCCGTGGCGTCCTCGAGCAGCCACTTGTGGAAGTCGGCGTCGACCCAGGCCTTGGCGACGACGCGGGCGCCGTTTTTCGGACCGATTTCGTGCTCATAGGTCTCGATCAGCGCATCGAGGGCGGCCGGATCGACATAGCCTTTCTCGAACAGGAGCGATTCGAGGGCGCGCACCCGGAGGGCCGTGGCGGAGAGGGGCGAGTCAGCGTGGTTGTGTGGGTGATCGTGGCGATGGCTCATACACGGGCTCCCGGCGGCCTTCTCATCAAATCGTAGCAAATGTGCAGGCCTTGTCGAGCCGGCCCGTACGGCCTGCAATAATTCGTCACGCCAGCGCGTTGTGCAGGTGTCGATCCCGTCAAGCTCGAGGAACCTCGCTCGTCATGTCCAGCCCACCGGTGCTCGTGCCTATGCTCGTCTTCTCCAGGGCTGCCGTGCCGCTCGCAGCCGCACGTTCGATCTGCGGGCTTGACGACTGTCGGCGGCCTGTCGACCTGAGCGGCACGCGCTCACGCTCGCTTGCTGAAGAGGAAAGCCCGATGCCGATCGACCAGTCTGCCGGTGCCATCACGCCGCGGCGGATCGACCGGCATGACTGAGCCGGGCGCCTCATCGCCGGATTTCGAGGACCAGTTGATCAGCCTGTTGCCACGGCTGCGTCGCTTCGCGCGCTCGCTGACCGGCTCGGCTGTCGATGCCGACGACATCGTGCAGTCGGGCTGCATCAAGGCGTTGCGCGGGCAGGCAGGCTTCAGCCCGGGGACAAGGCTCGACAGCTGGCTCTTCCGCATTCTCCAAAACACTTGGCGTGACGAGTTGCGGCGGCGCAGCGCACGGCCGGAGGGGGCCGCGGTGGAGCTCGATTTGGACCTGCCGGACGAGGTCGACCGGCTCGGCGATCGGGCGACGCTGGCCGCTGTCCGCAGCGCCATGCGATATTTGCCCGAAGAGCAGCGCGAGGCGTTGACGCTGGTTTCGGTCGAGGGCCTCCCTTATGCCGAGGCCGCCGCCATTCTCGACGTGCCGATCGGCACCCTGATGAGCCGCGTTTCCCGCGGCCGACAACGTCTCCGCCGCTTGGTCGACGGTGAGCCCGCACTGAGCGAAGGAACTCGATGATGAAGCCGCTCTCCGACGAGATTCTGGTGGCCTATGCCGATGACGAGTTGCCGCCCACCGAGCGCGCGGCGGTCGAACGGCGGCTCGCCCACGACGCCGAGGCCAGGGATCGCCTCGCCGCCTTCACCAGCACCGGCCAATGGCTGGCCAGGGCCTATGACGACACGTTGCGCGAGCCGGTGCCAGAAGCGCTCCTGGCCGCGATTCGCGCCCAGCGCGACACCACCTCGCCCGCCGGTTCGGCCGCGGCGAAGGACCTGTCGCTCTGGCGGCGGCTCCGGGCACCCGACTGGCGCTCGGCCTGGCCCGCGATGGGCGGCGTCGGCCTCGGGCTCGCGACCGGCATCGCCTTGATGCTGGTCTGGCCCCATGCCGGGCCGCTGGCCCCGGATGTCACGCTTCTGGTCGACCAAGCGCTGGAGACGGCGGCCGGTGGGGAACCGCTGCAGTTCGAGTTGGCCGGCGAGCGGCTGGAGATCACCCCGATCGGCACGGTGCGCACTGCCGGTGGCGAGATCTGTCGCGAGTTCACCCAGGTGCGCGGCGCCACCGCGCAAGAGTCGGTCGTGACCCACGGTATCGCCTGCCGGACGGCCGGCGGCCCGGATGCTCCGGCCTGGCGAACGCTGGCCAAGGTCGAGCTGCTGCCGCCGAGCGCCGAGACGCCGGGCTTCGGACTTGCCAGCGGGGCACCGCAGGTGCTTTTGGACGCCCTGGTCGAGACGCTGGGCGCGGTCGAGCAGCTGCCGCCCGACGCCGAGCGGCAGTTATTGGAGGCGGGCTGGGAATGACACCAACCGTTGGCGGGCGACGGCCCGGACGCGCGAGGCTGCTGGCAGTTGCCTTGCTCGCCTCGGTGAGCGCCTGCGCCGATCGTGAGACTGTTCGGCTCGAGCTCGAATCGGCGCAGGCGCGTGCCCGGGTCGGCATCGGCGATCTGGGCCCCGCCCAGGATGAAGCAGAACTCCGGCAAGCCGAGCTGCCGCCTACGGCGCGTCGCTATCGGATCGGCGACCGGTTCCGCTACGACACCGAGGAGGTCCACGAGGTCACCGAGGTCGAGGGCCAGATCGTGGTCTGGGACGAGGGCGGCGGCCGGCAGCGGGTGACGACCTTCAATCCCGCCTTTCCAGCGCTGCGCGAAGTCAGCCGCCGCTACGATCGGGAGGCTCGGATCGGTGGCGACGCGCCCGATGGCCTCTGGCCGCTCGGCGGCCAGCCACGCCAGTCCTACAACGTGGCGGTCATGCGCACCGATCGCGAGAGCGGTGAGACGCGCCGCTTCGGCTCCAGGCTCGAGTGCGATTCGCCGGCCGCGGTGACGGTCGATGGACCACTCGGCCCGGACGCGGTCGTGCCGGTGACCTGCCGCTACTTCTCGGGTCGCCGGCTGAACCAGAGCCAGGTCCGGCGCTACGACATGGTGCCCGCGCTCGGCCATTGGGTGCGGTATGTCGAGACCGACATCCGCGGCAACCTCCGCCACGAAAGCGCGCTGCTCGGCATCGAGCCCGGCGCCTGGCTCGACCCGGCGGCGCGCCGGCGCCTGGGCGCTCTCCTGCGGGAGGTCCTGGAGGAGCGGGTGAGCGGCGAGGTTGTGCCGTTCACCGATCGGTCGAGCGGGCTCGAGGGGCTGATGATGGCGACCGCGACCTTTGTCGGCGACGCTGGTGGTGGCGCCGTCTGTCGCAGCTACACGCTCACCATCGCCGAGGGCGACGGTGCTGCCACGGATTATCCCGGCCGGGGTTGTCGCGGCGCCGATGGCTGGGCCCTGCCGCCAGGCTTCTAGTTCGGTTCAGCCGCTCGCCTCACACGCGGTGAGCCGTTGGATCAGCCCGTGGCCGAAGACCGGATCACGACCGGCAGCACCCAGATCGGCGCTTTCGGCGGCTAGGCGGGCGAGCACGAGCGAGAGGTCGTCGCCGGTGAGATTCAGTTCGTTGGCGAGGATCGCGGTGAGCCAGGGAGCGGCGAACGAGGTGCCGGTCTGCTCGCTGCCGGTAGGCCCGACTCCGGTCCAGACGGCAACGCCCGGAGCCGCGAAGTCGACATGGTCGCCGCGATTAGCGAAGCGGTAGATGCGCTGGAAGCGATCCACCGCAGTCACACCCACGACTTCGGGGTAGGCTGCGGGATAGACCGGCTTTTCGATCGGGCCCTCGTTGCCGGCAGCCGCGATCAGGGCGATGCCGCGGGCGCGGAGATTGCGTAGCGCCAGTGCCATCGGCGCGTTCGCGGCCCCAGTGAGCGAGACGTTGATAACATCCACCTCCTCGGCCACCAACCAGTCGAGGCCGGTCAACAAGTCGATGGCGGTGGCGAGCGGCAGGGCTTCGTCACCCTCGCCCACCGAGGAGACGACGGCCGCCGCATAGAGGCTGGCCTCGGGCAGGAGGCCGGGTGAGCGGCTCTCGGGGCGGCC
>JAABSG010000301.1 GCA_011390475.1 Geminicoccaceae bacterium
GCGACCGGCAGGGCGGCGAGCACGGCACCGATCGCCAGGGCGAACTTCCAGAGCCGGACACCGGCGAGAAAGAGCAGCGCCCCGCCGCAGGTGACCAGCATCACGCTGGTGCCAAGATCGGGTTGCTTGAGGACCAGAACGGCGGGCAGGGCAATGCAGGCCAGGGGTGTCGCGAGAAAGGAAAGCCGCTTGACCTCGTCCAGATAGGCGCTGTGGAAGTAGCGGGCGAGGCAGAGCACGAGACCGACCTTCATCAACTCCGACGGTTGCACCTGGACGAGGCCGAGATCGATCCAGCGCTGGGCACCCTTGTTGATCTCGCCCATGATCTCGACGCCGAGCAGCATGGCGAAGGCGGCGCCGTAGAAGACATAGGCCCAGCGAAACCAGAAGCGGATATCGACGAGGGCGATGACGATCATCACCACGAGGCCGAAGGCGAGCCGCAGCCCGTGTCGCCAGGCCCATGGCTCGTGGCTGCCGCCCCCGGCCGAATAGAGCACGAGGTAGCCGACGAGACCGAGGAGCCCGAGCACCCCAACCAGCGGCCAGTTGAGGTTGCCGAGCTTCTCGAGGAAGCGAAGCTCGGTCGGCCGGATACGGGCGCGGGTCGCCACGGCTCAGCACCGCTGCCGCGCGATGCGCTGCCGGGTTTGCCGAGCCATCAGAGGCTCACCGACAGGCTGCGACCGGAGGGGTCGAGCTCGAGCACCTTGAGCATGATGTCGCGGGCGATCGGAGCCGCGGCTGCACTACCGCTCTGGCCGTGCTCGACGATGACCGAAATCGCGTAGCGTGGGGCCGTGGTCGGGGCATAGCAGACGAACAGGGCGTGGTGGCGATGCTCCCACGGCCGATCCTTGCGCTTGTGCAGCCCGGCGGCGCGCTCGGCGCGGGTGATCCGCCGCACCTGCGAGGTGCCGGTCTTGCCGCCCATCTGGACGTTCGGCAAAGCGAGGCGGTGGCGGTGCGCGGTGCCGCGCTGGGCGTTGACCACCATGTCCATGCCCTTGAGAACGTGGTCGAGATTGACCTTGGAGACCCCGATCGAGCCGACCTCGGGCAGCGGCGCGTTCGCATCGCGGACGAACCAGGGTTTGACGGCACGGCCGCCGTTGCACATTCGCGCGGTCATGATCGCGAGCTGTAGCGGCGTGGTCAGCATGAAGCCCTGGCCGATGCCGACGACCAGTGTCTCGCCCCGTTGCCAGGGCTCACCGAGCGTGTCCCGCTTCCATTGGCTGGTCGGCACCAGACCCGGCTGCTCGCCCGGGATGTCGAGACCCAAGGGCTCGCCGAGCCCGAACCGCCTGGACATGGCAGCGATGCCGTCGACCCCGACCCGCCGTGCCAGGTCATAGAAGTAAACGTCGCAAGATTGCGAGATCGCCTCGTGCAGCGCCACCCGGCCGTGGCTCTTCCAGCAGTGGAAGCGGGCATTGCCGAGGCTGGTGAAGCCGCCGCAGAAAACGTCGTAGCCGGGCGTCACCAAGCCAGCCTCCAGGGCGGCGAGCGCCACGATCATCTTGAAGGTCGAGCCCGGCGGGTACTGACCGCGGATGCATTTGTTCACTAGCGGCGTGCGCGGGCTGTCCCGCCATTCCTTCCACTGCTGGTGCGAGAGGCGGCCCAGGAAAGCCGTGGGATCGAAACTCGGTACCGACGCCAGGGCCAGAACGGCGCCGCTATCGACGTCGACCACGACCGAACTCGCCGAGAGCTCGCTCGACAGCCGCTCGTAGCAGAACTGCTGCAACGTCATGTCGAGGCTCAGCCGAACATCGTCACCAGGCTCGCCATCGTCGCGATCGAGCTCGCGGATCTCGCGGCCGATGGCGTTCACCTCGACCCGCCGCCGGCCGGCACGCCCGCGGAGCTGTTGGTCGTAGCTGTGCTCGATGCCGTTCTTGCCGATGCGGAACTCCGGCAGCCGCAGCAACGGATCGGCATCCGCCGCCTGCTCGTCCTTGTTGGCGGGACCGACATAGCCCAGCACATGAGCCAGGACCTCGCCTTGCGGGTAGGCGCGAAGCAGGGTCGAATCGAGGACCACGCCCGGCAGATGCGGACTGTGCACCGCGACCGCCGTGACCTCGTCCCAGTCGAGGCCCTCGCGCACCAGCACCGGCACGAAGGCGCGCTGCGTCCTGGCGGTCTGGATGATCTCGCCGATCTGTCGCTCGTCGAGCGGGATCAGCCGGGCGAGGCTCCTGAGCGTGGCCTCGAGGTCGCGCGTGTTCTCGCGGATGATGCGCACGCGATAGCTCGGCGTGTTTTTCGCCAACACCACGCCGTTGCGATCGAAGATGCGCCCGCGCGGCGGCACGGTCAGGCGCTGGCTGACGCGGTTCTCCTCGGCCAGGAGGGCGTAGCGAGGCGACTCGTCCACTTGCAGCTGCCAGAGCCGCCCGGCGAGCAGGCCGAAAAGCGCCGTCTGTGCCGCACCGACGAAGAGCGCCCGGCGGGTGAAGTTCTTGGTCCGATCAGCCGCGTGGTGCTGCATGGGCGACCTTCGGCAGATGAGGGTGGAGATAGGCGAGGGCGAGGCTGACGAGCGGGTATGCGGCGATCGTCAAGAGCAGCTCGAAGGCCACCGGTCGAAAAGCGAAGAGATGCTGAAAATAGAGGCTCGCGAGCAGCCAGCGCAAGCTCGTCAGCAGCGTGATGGCAAGACTGAAGCAGGACCAGAGCACCAAAAACGAGCGTCCGGCGAAAAAGCGTGGGGGTGCCAGCAGGAGCAGCCGGGTCGCGAACAGGGCAGCAGCGGTGAGCCCCAGTGGCAGTCCCGACGTGGCATCGAGAACGACCGTCGAGATCAGCACCAGGGTGTTGCCGAACAGATCCGGCCGATTGACGGTCCAATAGAAGATGCCGCACAGACAAAGCAACGGGGAAAGGGCTGTCGGGGCCGGGCTCGGCAACGGGGCCAAATCGATGCAGACCAGCAAGAGCACGGAGAGGAAGGGCAAGGCGCCACGCAGCAGCTCCTCGGGCCGCCCAGAGGTGACGATGCCGCCTCGCTCGAGCCCGCTCATCCGCCACTCGCCAAAACGGCCGAGGCGCCGCCGTCGAGCAGGCCCGATACCGCAGGTGCCGGGGTGCGCGACTGTTCGACCGGCGGGGCGTCGACATCACCCGACGGCGGCGGCAACGGCGCGTGGCGCAACACCGCCACGAAGTCGACGGCCTGCCAGTCGACCGCCGGACGGACCGCGACGCGGGTGCCCTCGATCCGGCTGATTTCGCCGATCATCAGGCCGGCCGGCAACACCCCACCGCGACCGGAGGTCATCACCCGGTCGCCGATCTGAAAGCGCGGGTTCAACGGCAGGAAATCGAGCTTGGGCTCGGCCGAGTTGTCACCGGCGAGCAGCGCCTGGTCACCGGAACGCTCGACGATCACCGGGATCTTCGAGTTGAGATCGGTCAGCAGCAAAATCCGCGACGAGCGCTCGCCCACGGCGATCACCCGGCCGATCATGCCGAGTGGGGTCATCACCGCCATGCCGGGAGCGATGTCGGCGGCATGGCCGATGTCGATCAGGCGGGTATGCACGAAGGGACTTGCGGAATCCGCGACGATCCTGGCGTTGACCCAAGCGGCCGCAGGTTGCGGATCGGGCATGTCCAGCATGGTGCGCAGCGAGCGATTCTCGACGCCCAGACGCACCGCCTGTGCCTGCCAGTCGAGCAATCGCCGGTTCTCCTCGCGCAGCCGCGCGTTCTCGGCATGCACGGCGAAGAGGCTGCCCAGTTCCTCGCCGAGCTGCCGGCTCCAGGAGACCGGCTCGCGGACCAGGCCCACCAACGGCACCACCTGATCACCCAAGAAATCGGCCGCCTTGTGCACTGCCTTGACCTCCAGCTTGCCGAGCAACAAGACGCCGAGGGCGAGCCCGATGCAGGCGACGAGCACTGGGCGTTCGCCCATGGCACGCCAAGCCGCACTCAATACCATCAACCTCTCGAACGAGAAGAGCTTCAAGGCCACTCCGCAAAATTCAACCAACAGGTGCAGATTACCACGACCACGGGCGCTCCAAGCAAGTGTTGCCGTGGCCCACGCCGCCTGCCGTCGGTTATGTCACCATCGCGCAACAAGCTGTTAAGGTGACGGCAGAAAAATCGCTCGGGCCCTCGGTCAATAGGCGGTGTGCAACACGTGCTTGAGGCCCTTCATGTCTTCGAGGCAGCGTCCGGTGCCGAGCGCCACGCAGTTCAAGGGCTCGTCCGCCTGGCTCACCGGCAGGCCGGTCGAGTGGCGGAGCACGAAGTCGAGATTGCCGAGGAGCGAGCCGCCACCGGTGAGCACGATGCCCTTGTCGACGATATCGGCGGAAAGCTCGGGGGCGGTGTGCTCGAGCGCCACCTTGACCGCCTCGATGATGGCGTTGACCGGCTCGGCCAGGCTCTCGG
>JAABSG010000302.1 GCA_011390475.1 Geminicoccaceae bacterium
GTGTGCTCCAGCAACGCCTGGCCGATCCCTTGGACGACCCCGCCATGGACCTGGCCCTCGACCAGCATCGGGTTCAAGACGAAGCCGAAATCGTCGACGATGGTGTAGTTGACGATGGTCACCACGCCGGTGTCGGGATCGATCTCGACCTCGGCGATGTGGCAGCCATTGGGGAAGGTCCAGGCGTCGAGCTTGATGGTGGTGGCGGCATCGAGACCGCCCTCGATGTCGTCGGCCGGCGCAGCCATGGTCTTGGCCTTCTTGGCCAACTCCATGATGTCGATCGACTTGTCGGTGCCGGCCACCGAGAACGTCCCGTCGTCGAACTGGATGTCGGCGGCGGCCGTCTCGAAATGCATGGCCGCGTAAGCCTTGCCGCGCTCGATCACGATATCCGAGGCACTGTTGATCGCGGTGCCCTGCGCCGTCAGCGAGCGCGAGCCGCCGGTGCCACCGCCACCCTTGATCCGCTTGGTATCGCCCTGGACGATCTTGATCGCCTCGAACGGCACGTTGAGCTTTTGGTGCAACACCTGGGCATAGGCCGTCTCGTGACCCTGGCCGTTCGACTGGGTGCCGACCAGGACCGAGACCGTGCCGTCCTCGTTGAACTCGACCGCGGCACTCTCCGAGGGGTCGCCCATCGTGGACTCGATATAATAGCACATGCCGATGCCGCGATACTTGCCCTTGGCGGCCGCCTCCTTCTTGCGCGCGGCGGCCCCGGCATAACCCGCCTTCTGCATCGCCGTATCCATGACCCGCTCGAACTCGCCGGTGTCGTAGATTTCGCCCGCGGCCGTGGTGTAGGGCATCTGCGTGGGCTTGACGTAGTTGAGCCGCCGAAGCTCGGTCGGCTCCATCTTTAGCTCGCGCGCCGCCGCATCGATCAGCCGCTCCATGCAGTAGATGGATTCGGGCCGGCCGGCGCCCCGGTAGGCGTCGACCGGCACGGTGTTGGTGAAGACCCCCTTCACCGCATAGGTCAGCGCCGGGATATCGTAGACTCCGGGCAGCACCTTCAAGGCGGCGCCGGTCGGGATGAAGGGCGCGAAGAAGTAGTAGTAGGCGCCCATGCTGGCGATGGTCGAAACCCGAAGCCCGGTGATCTTGTGCTTCGCATCGAGGGCCAACTCGGCGGTCGTCACATGGTCACGGCCCATGCTGTCGGAAAGGAAGCTCTCCGAACGGTCGGCGGTCCACTTGATCGGGCGGCCGAGCTTGGTCGAGGCCAATGCGGCCATCGTGTACTCGGGGTAGAACATGGCCTTCATGCCGAAGCCGCCGCCGACATCGGGCGTGATCACCTGGACCTTTTCGGGGTCGAGGCCGAGGTTCTGGGCCAGCGTGTCGCGGAACGCCCAGCCGCCCTGGGTGCAGGTGTGGACGACCAGCTCACCACTGGCCTTGTCGAACGTGGCCACAGCCGCACGGGGCTCCATGGCGTTGCAGACCAGGCGGTTGTTGATCAGCTCGATCTTGGTCGTGTGCGCCGCACTCCGGAAGGCGGCTTCGACCTCGGCTTCCTGGCCGTAGAACCAGTCGAAGGCGATGTTGTTAGGGGCTTCCGGGTGAACCTGCGGGCGGCCCGGCTCGATCGCCTCCTTGGTCCCGGCCACCGCCGGCAGTTCCTCGTAGTCGACCTCGATCAGTTCGGCCGCGTCCTTGGCCTGCAGCAGGGTTTCGGCGACCACGAAGGCGACATTGTCCCCCACATAGTTGACCTCGTCCTTGCAGAGGATCGGGTGCTTGGGATCGGCGCGATCGCTGCCGTCCTTGTTCTTGACCGGGATGAAGCAGGGCACGCCGGCATCGGTGCTGCCGAAGTCGGCCGCCGTGAAGACGCCGAGCACACCGGGGGCCTCGGCGGCGGCCTTCGTGTCGATCGACTTGATCTTCGCATGGGCATGCGGCGAGCGCAGCACGTAGCCGTAGGCTTGGCCGTCGACACTGATATCGTTGGTGTAGCGCCCATGGCCCGTGATCAGCCGCTGATCCTCGACCCTTCTGACCGATTGACCGATCCCGAATTTCGCCATGCTATCCTCCCGAAGGACGCGCCAGCCGCATCTTTGCCGGTCGCGCATTTGATTGACCTGCGCACAATTGTAGAGCGCTGGGCTCACAACACAACGGGGCACCGCTCCCGTGGCGGCAAAATGCCGGCTCGGGAGCGCCGCGGCGCGTCGGCAAGCGCTTTGGCGCGGCCTGTCGCCGAGCGTCCCCCAGTACAGGTTGCGATCGCACTTTCAGGGCTTTACCGCCGCTGCCTGCGCTGTATGCTCCGCCGCCTCAGGGTAACGAAGACGGGTCGCTCGAACGGCTCAGGGGGGCAAATGGCGGTTCTGGAGCTTTCGGGTATCGCCAAGCATTTCGGCGCCATCGAGGCGCTAAGAGGCGTCGATCTCGCCCTCGAGCCCGGTGAGGTCATGGGCCTCATGGGCGACAACGGCGCCGGCAAGTCGACCCTGGTCAAGATCATCGCCGGCAACTTCCCGCCATCCGAGGGCGCCATCCGGGTCGGCGGGGCGGAACAGCACTTCCACAAGCCGATCGACGCGCGTCGTCAGGGCATCGAGATCGTCTACCAGGACCTCGCTCTCTGCGACAACCTGACCGCCGCCGACAACGTCTTCTTGGGCCGCGAGCTCAAGCACGGCTTCGGGCCCTTCAAGTTCTTGAACTTCAGCGGCATGTTCGCGGCCGCGGCCGAGCTCTTCAACGAGCTCAAGTCGGAGACGAGGCCCCGCGATCTGGTCAAGCAGATGTCGGGCGGTCAGCGCCAGGCCGTGGCCATCGCCCGCACCCGGTTGACCGAGCCGCGCCTGGTGCTCATGGACGAGCCCACGGCCGCGATCAGCGTGCGCCAGGTGCACGAGGTCCTGGAGCTGATCCGTCGGCTCAAGGATGCCGGCATCGCCGTCATTCTGATCAGCCACCGCATGCCCGACGTCTTTGCCGTCTGCGATCGAGTCGCCGTGCTCAGGCGCGGCAGCAAGGTCGCCGACAAGCTCGTGGCGGACAGCTCGCCCGAGGAAATAACCGGCCTCATCACCGGCGCCATCGAGAGCGCCTGACCTGGGAAGCGAGATGCAGGCACCGACTCCAGCCGACAGCCCCCGTCGCTCCAGTGTCGACATCAGCGACGTCACGGGCTTGCGCGAGACGACCTATTGGCAGGCGACCGTCGCCAACCAAGCCTTCTGGGTCACCGTCACCGTGATCCTGCTCTGCCTGGTGACCGCTTGGCATCAGCCGGACACCTTCGCGACCAAGGGCAATTTCTTCAACATCACGCGCAACTTCGCCGCCATCGGCATCATGGCGATGGGCATGACCTGCGTGATCATCACCGGTGGCATCGACCTTTCGGTGGGCTCGGTCATGGCGCTCGCTGCCGTGGTGGCGGCCCGCATCATGGAAGCCGGTTTCGAGTGGTACGTGGCCTTCATCGCAGGGCTAATGGCCGGGGCCGCGGCCGGAGCGATCAACGGCTCGCTCATCGCCTACGTCAAGCTGCCGCCCTTCGTGGTCACCCTGGGGATGCTATCGATCGCGCGGTCGGCAGCGATCGTCTTGTCGGAAAACCGCGTCATCTACCAGTTCGGCCCCGGTGCCGACACCTTCAAGGCGATCGGCGGCGGGCAGGTCAGCATCCCCTGGATCGACGGCGGCTGGCTGCCACTCTCCAATCTCTTCGCCGTCCTGGTGGTCTTGGCCATCGTCATGTCGATCGTGCTCAAGTTCACCGCCTGGGGGCGCTACCTCTTCGCCATCGGCGGCAACGAACATGCCGCCCGCCTCACCGGCATCCCGGTCGACCGGATCAAGCTGCAGGTCTACATGCTGGCCGGTATGACCGCCGCCCTGGCCGCGATCATGAGCGTCGGCTACATGGGCTCTGCCTCCAACGGCATGGGCCGGATGTACGAGCTCTACGTCATCGCCGCCACGGTCATCGGCGGCGCCAATCTGATGGGCGGCAAGGGCAGCATCTACGGCGCCTTCATCGGTGCGGCCCTCATTTTCCTGATCCGCAACAGCCTGATCATGTTCGGCGTCGATGCCAATTGGTACGACTTCTTCGTCGGGCTGTTCATCATCCTCGCGGTCCTGCTCGAGCGCCTGCGCGCCCGACAGCAAGGCTGAGTGGATGCGGTGTCAACGCAGTATGGACGTCAACCCAAGAGAGCACGGGAGGCTCTAAATCCATGAAAAAGCTACTACTCGGTGCGGCTGGTCTTGCCGCACTCCTGGCTTTCAGCGACACGGGGGCACTGGCCCAGGACAAGCCGGTCTTCGCGCTGGTGCCGAAGAACACCAACAACCCGTTCTTCGATCAGGCCCGTGACGGCTGCAAGCTCGCCGAGGAGGAGTTCGGTGACTTCGAATGCCTCTATA
>JAABSG010000303.1 GCA_011390475.1 Geminicoccaceae bacterium
TGAGGCCGGCGAAGGCCATGCGGTTGCCGTTCACGTAGGCCCTGGGATCGGCGAGATAGGCGGCGATCGTCTCGACGGTCCAGGTGATGCCGCTGCCCGCCATGGCGGGCGAATACTTGAAGCCCTCGACGGCGCCCGCCGGGCGGCCGATGATGCCGACCAGATGCGGGCCGACGCGGTTCTGCTCCTTGTCGACCACGTGACAGGCCTGGCACTGGCGGAAGACCTTCTGGCCGTTCGCGGCATCCGCGGCCATGGCCGGCGTCGCGGCCAGGGCCGCGGCCATGACGGCGAACACCACGGTTCTTGTTCTTTGCATGGACGTTCCAGCTCCATCCATCGCGACACCATTGTCGACGATCGAGGCGCTGGGCATACGCCTGCTTTCGGCCATTTCAAGAAGATAATCGTCGCGCCTTGTCCCGGACGGGCGCCCTCCTCTATAGCTGCCACTAACGCAACCGCCCAATACCGGGCCCGTAGCTCAGTGGTTAGAGCTGGCCGCTCATAACGGTCTGGTCGCAGGTTCGAATCCTGCCGGGCCCACCACCCTGCCCCGGCCCAGCCCTCACGCCCCGGCGAGCACCAGCCGGGTGTTCGTGGTCGTCATGGCGGTGCAGAGTTCGGGCGGCGGCGGCAGGTCGGTGAAGAAGGTGTCGATATCGCGCATGTCGCCGAGCCGGGCCATGGCCGGCCGGCCGAGCTTGCTGTGGTCGGCCGCGAGGAAGACCTGCCGGGCATGGCGGATGATCGTTTGCGCCACCTTGACCTCGCGATAGTCGAAGTCGAGCAGGGTGCCGTCGAGGTCGATGGCGCTGATGCCGATGACCGCGATGTCGACGCGAAACTGGCTGATGCTGTCGATCGTGGCCTCGCCGACGATGCCGCGATCCCGCGCCCGGACCACGCCGCCGGCGACGATCACCTGGAAGTCCTCGTTCTCGGCCATGATGTTGGCGACGTTGAGGTTGTTGGTGATCACGCTGAGGCCTCGATGTTTCATCAGGGCTTTAGCGATTTCTTCATTTGTCGTGCCTATGTTGATCGAGAGCGAGGCGTGATCGGGGACGTGCTGGGCGACGGCCCGGGCGATGCGCTGCTTGGCCTCGAGATGCAGGATTTGACGACTGGAGTAGGCGATGTTCTGGACACTGGACGGCAATGCCGCACCGCCGTGATAGCGCTGCAGGATGCCCTCCTCGGCGAGTTCGTTGATGTCGCGGCGGATGGTTTGCGGCGTGACCTCGAATTGCTGCGCTAGCGCCTCGATGGTGACGAACCCCTGGCGCTGGACCAGGGCCACGATCTCGGCCCGGCGGCCACCGAGGTCCGTCATGGCGCTGCTCGGGTCATGCCGGCTGCGTCCGCACCCGGGCCACGGCCTGGGCCCAACCGTCGAGACGGGTCTTGCGGGTCGCCGCATCGAGCACCGGCTCGAAGCGGCCGTCGGCCCGCCAGGCAGTGCTGATCTCTGCCATCGAGGGATAGACCCCGACCGCGAGCCCGGCGAGGTAGGCCGCACCCAAGGCCGTCGTCTCGACCACCGCCGGCCGCTCGACCGGGCAGTCCAGGATGTCGGCCAGGTATTGGCAGACCCAGTCGTTGGCCACCATGCCACCGTCCACCCGGAGCGTGTCGGGCAAAACGCCGGCACCTGCTGCGCTGATGTCGTCCCGCATCGCGGTCAAGAGATCGGAGGTCTGGTAAGCGACCGATTCGAGCGCCGCCCTGACGATATGCGCACCCGTGCTGTCGCGGGTGAGGCCGAGGATCGCGGCCCTGGCGTCCGGGTCCCAGTAGGGCGCACCGAGGCCGGTGAAGGCCGGCACCAGGTAGACGCCGCCGGTATCCTCGAGGGTGCGGGCCAAGGCCTCGCTCTCGGCCGCGTGGCTGATCGCCCGCAGCCCGTCGCGCACCCATTGGACGGCGGCTCCGGCGATGAAGATGCTGCCCTCGATCGCATAGGTGGGCTTGCCGTCGAGCCGCCAGGCGATGGTCGAAAGCAGGCGATTTTGCGACGGTACGAGGCGCTCGCCGGTATTGAGGAGCGCGAAGCAGCCGGTGCCGTAGGTGCTTTTCAGCATGCCCGGCTCGAAGCAGGCCTGGCCGAAGGTGGCGGCCTGCTGGTCGCCGGCCATGCCGGTGATCGGGATCGCCGCACCCAGAATGCCGGCCTCGGTCAGGCCGAACGAGCCGCTATTGTCCTCGACCTTCGGCAGCATGGCCCGCGGGATGCCGAAGCGCTCCAGGAGGCGGTCGTCCCAGTCTTGGCGGGTGATGTCGAAGAGCATGGTGCGGCTGGCGTTCGCCGCATCGGTGGCATGCACACGGCCGCCGGTCAGCCGCCAGAGGAGAAAGCTGTCGACCGTGCCGCAGGCGAGCTCGCCCCGCAAGGCGCGGGCGCGGGCACCCGGCACGTTGTCGAGCAGCCACTTGATCTTGGTGGCGGAGAAATAGGCATCGACCACGAGCCCGGTGGTGGCCTTGATGTGCGCCTCGAGGCCTTCGGCCACGAGCTCGCGGCAGAAGGAGGCGGTACGCCGGTCCTGCCAGACGATCGCATTGTGGATGGGCCGGCCGTTGGCGCGGTCCCAGACGATCGCGGTCTCGCGCTGGTTGGTGATGCCGATGGCGGCGATCTCGGCCAGCCGCCGCCCGGATTTCTCGATGGCATCACGGGCTGCCGACATGGTGTCGGACCAGATGTGCTCGGGGTCGTGCTCGACCCAGCCGTCCTTCGGATAGAATTGCTGCAGCTCGCGCTGGGCGCTGGCGATCGGCTTGCCCCGAGCGTCGAACACGATCGCCCGGCTGCTGGTGGTTCCCTGATCGAGCGCCAGGATGAGGTCGGCTGCCATGAACGTCTCCGCCAGATCGATTGTCGTTCTGCGCTACTGGCGCTTCTTTTAGGCCGATCCGGCGGCGGTCGTCGAGGCGGGCGGCACCTGCTCCGGGGGCCGCCCGCTGCCTTGTCTGGAGGTGCTCAGCTGTGCAGGCTGGTTCGCCGCTCGAGTTCCTGTGCAAGGGCGCCCATTGGCTCGTCGTCGCTGGCCGCGGTCGGGACCAGCAGGTCGACGGCGATCCGGTCGAGCAGCCCGGCGATCCGATCGAGCTGCGGCGGGCTCAGCCGCTCGGCCGCCGGCGAGCGCATGCCTTCGGCGATCAACTGCAGCATCGCAGCCTGGCTCTGGTGAGGTGTCGTCATGGGGCGTCCCTGTCGTGGTTGACCTCGTCTGCTCACCAATACGATCGCTACGAAGGTTCCGATCAAGTGCGTGGCGGCGCCGGCAACGGGCGCTCCGATTGACCGAAGGCACGGGTCCATGTAGGCCCTCGGCGATCCGAAATAACCAGCGGCCGGGCCCGTCCACGGCCGATGCCGTCCTCTCAGAGTGACACGATGAACGAGCTCAACATCGCCGTCCTGCCGGGTGACGGTATCGGGCGTGAGGTGATGGCGGCGGCCGAGGCCGTCCTCGAGGCCTTGGGCCGAAGCTTCCAGCTCGGCCTCGCGCTCGTGCACCACGACGGCGGTGCGGCCTATTTTCGCGCAACCGGCAACGACCTGGCGCCGGGGGTGATGGCAGCCTGCCGGCGCGCCGATGCCATCCTGTTCGGCGCCATGGGCCTGCCCGACATGCGCTTTCCCGACGGCACCGAGATCGCCCCGCATCTCGACATGCGCCGCGAGATGGGGCTCTTTGCCGGGGTGCGGCCGATCCGGGCCTTGCCCAACACGCCCGCGGTGCTGGCCGATCCGCGTGCCGCGCTGATCGATTTCGTCATCATCCGGGAGTCGATGGAGGGGCTCTTCGCGTCGCGCGGCATCGGTGCCGTCGAGGACGACCGGATCGCGCGCGAGACGCTGGTGATCACCCGAGACAACAGCGAGCGGTTGTTCGACTTCGCCTTCGAGCTCACCCGCCGCCGCCGGGCCAAAGGCCGGCCCGGCCGGCTGACTTGTGTCGACAAGGCCAATGTCTTCGTCGCCATGGCGTTCTTCAGGAAGATCTTCGACGAGCGTGCCCAGAAGTACCCCGACATCCGAGCCGACCATCACTATGTCGATGCCACCGCCCTCGACCTCGTGCGCAAGCCCTGGGAGTTCGATGTGATGGTGATGGAGAACATGTTCGGCGACATCGTCTCCGATCTCGGCGGCGGGCTCGTGGGTGGCATGGGCCTCGCCCCCTGCGCCGAAATCGGCCTCGAGCACGCGCTGTTTCAACCCGCCCACGGTAGTGCCCCGGATATCGCGGGCCAAGGCATCGCCAACCCGACGGCGATGCTGCTCTCCACAGCGATGATGCTGGACTGGCTGGGCGCGCGGCACGGCCTGGCGGCGCTGACCGCGGCTGGGGCGACGCTC
>JAABSG010000304.1 GCA_011390475.1 Geminicoccaceae bacterium
TCTTGCTGGCGAGCGCCTTGATCGAGTCGACGGATCGGTCGAGCTCGTAATTGATGGTCAGGGCCGCTGATTTGGTGAGGACCAGGTGGGTTTCGATGTCGAGGCCATGCAGCAGGCGGAGCAGGCGTTCGCCGTAGACGACGCCCGAGGCGCCGGTGATGCCGATGATCAGTCGCCGCTGCATGGTTGGCCCAGTCGCTGGTTCGGTGGCCGCCCCGGCGCGTGGGGCGGTGCTCGCTCGTGCTGGCTAACTAGGCGGTGGGGGCCGCTTCGGGAAGGGCGCGCTCGTGGATGCAGAGGACGATCGCCTTGATGGAGCGGTCCGGGGCGAGCAGCGGGGTGACGGCGAGGCGGACGGGGGTGCCGTCGGTGGTCTGGGTGTCGTGGCCGGCGGGGGTGCCGTCGGTGGCCGCGGTGCTGAGCAACGTGACGATGTCGGTGTCCCTGAAGTGGTGGGTGACGTGGGCGAGCGGGCGGCCGGTGTCCTCGGGCAGCAGGTTGACCCAGCGGGTGGCGGCCGGGGTGAAGCGGCGGACGGAAAGGTCGGGGGCGAGGAGGAGGGCCGCGAGGTCGGCGGCCTCGATCAGGCTTTCGAGCTCATCGCCGCGACGCCGGAGGCTGTCGATCCGGTGCTGGTGCTCGAGGCCGGTGGTCTCCAGGGCGTCGAGGCTGGTTCGGGCTGCCTCGACGGCGGTCACGAGTTCCTGGTTGCGGGCGTCCAGGGCGGTGTTGGCGGCCTCGAGGTTGGCGATGGTGTCCTTCAGGTTCTCCTCGCCGAAGCGGAGGTCGCGCTCCAGCTCGTCGAGGCGGGCCAGGGTGGCGTGGTCGAGGCCTGCCTGCGGATCGGCCGCCTGCGGGCCGTCGTTCGCGACCGGCCGGTCGTCGAAGCTCACGAGCAGGCAGCGTTGGCCATCCTGGCGGCCGCACGGAACATCGACGACGAGGCGGGGCAAGAGCGGGGCGTCGGGGCCGCGGGCGAGGGCGAGCCTGGCCAGCGTGATCGGGCGGCCGGTGCGTTCGACCCGGTTGATCGCCGAGGCCAGCGGCGCCCTGAGCGGCTCCTTGACCATGTCGAGGACGGCGAGGCTGGGGCGGCCGCGCGGTGTCTCGAGATAGGGGCCGGCATCGCCGAAGCAGTGGATCACCTGGCCCGCCTCGTCGACCAGCAGGCTGGGCGGGACGTAGCGGTCGAGCAGGCGTTCATGGGCCATGGTCAGGCGCTGGTCGCGGCGCTCGCGCGAGGGCTGGCGGCCGGGGCCCACGGTGAGCGGTGGGCCGGGCGGCGGCAGGGCGGCGCCGACCAAGCTGCCACGCTCGCTGGCGGCGGCACCGCGTTTCTTGCGGTAGAGCGGCAGGTCGAGGTCGAGGGCGGCGAAGCTGGCGTCGTGCCGGGCCGCGGTCTCGTCGCTGCCGAGGAGAAGGTGGCCACCCGGCAGGAGGGCATCGGCGAAACCGGCAAGCACGCGGTCTCGGGCCGCGGGCTCGAGGTAGCCCAGGAGATTGCGGCAGCTGATCAGCTGGACGCGGGCGACGGGCGGGTCGCGCAGCAGATCGTGGCGGCTGAAGGTGATGGTTCGCCGGACCGCCTGGTCGACCTGCCAGCCGCTGCCGCGCTTGCCGAAAAAGCGCTCGCGCCATTCGGGGTGGAGGTCGGCCGTGGCCTCCTCGCTGTAGAAGCCGGCGCCGGCGATGCCGAGCGAGCGGCGGTGGACGTCGGTGGCGAAGATGCGGAGCGGCAAGCTCTCCGGAGGTTCCTGGGCCCCCGGCGATTTTCGGCACTGCGCGAGGATCAGCATGGCCAGCGCGTAGGCCTCCTCGCCGGTGGCGCAGGCGGGGACCCAGATGCGGACCTCGTCACCGGCATCGAGGCGCGCCGCCAGCGAGGGCACGACCTCGCGCTCGAGCGCGGCCGTGGCGGCCGGGTCGCGGCAGAAGCCGGTCGGGCCGATCAGGAGGTCCTGAAAGAGCGCTTCCTGCTCGTCCGGATCGTCGGCGACGAAGCTGGTATAGGCGTCGAGCCGGTCGAAGCCGCGGAGCATCATGCGGCGGTGCACGCGGTGCTGGACCGTGCTGTTGCGATAGGCCCCGAAATCGATGCCGAAGGCCTGATCGAGACACGCGGCCAGGGCCGGCGGGAGGGTGGTCGTGGGCTCTGGGTCGAGGTCGCGCGGCGGCCTGGGGCCGGCGGCGAGCAGGGCCCTGGCCAGGGCGTCCGGCGCCATGACCTCCTCGTTGCAGCCGGCCTCGATGGCATGTTGCGGCATCGTCGAGAAGGTGGCGGTCTTGGGCTCCTGCACCAGGACGCGGCCGCCCGCAGCCTGGATCGCCCGGGCGCCGCGACTGCCGTCACTGCCGCTGCCCGAGAGCAGGACGCCGATGGCGGAAGATCCCCGGTCGGTGGCGAGCGAGACGAAGAACTCGTCGATCGGGTGGTGGACGAGGTCGCGCGGGTCGCGATCGGCGAGACAGAAGCGGCCGCCTTCGATGGTCATCGTCCGGCCCGGCGGGATCAGGTGGATGGCATCGGCCGCGGGGGCCATGCCGTCCTCGACGACGCGGACGGCGAGCGCCGTGCGCTTGGCCAAGAGTTCGACCATCAGGCTCTGAAAGTCGGGTGAGAGCGCCTGGACGACAGCGAAGGCGAAGCGGCTGGGCGCTTCGATGGCGGCGAAGAACTGCTCGATCGCCTCGAGGCCGCCGGCCGAGGCGCCGATCGCGACGATGGGCGGCAGCGCCTTCAGGGGTGCCGCGGCTGCGGTCCCGAACGGCGCCGATGCCTCGGCCAGCCCCTCGCTCCCCAGCCACTCGTCACCCGGTGTCGGTCGCGACCCCGCCATCAACCAGCTCGCCCCGCTCGCTTCGCCGTCCATCGTAAGCTGTCGCAAAGTAGTACAGCCGGCGCGCGGTGAGAACCTCATTAGCGACCAATACACGCTATTCTTCGCGCAATGGTTTTGCCGACGCGACTACCGTACGCCGCTGGCCTGTCGATGGTCGCCGGGTTATGAAGGTGGCAACGCAGGGACAGGATCGAGGAGGCAACGGCATGAGCGACGGCATCGAGAAGGTGCGTTTGGGCGAGACCGGGCTCGAGGTGACGACCATCTGCTTCGGCACGTCCAGCCTCGGCGACATGCCGGGGACCTACGGCTACCCGGTGGACGAGGAACGGGCGCGGGCGACCCTTCGGGCGATCTTCGCGGGTCCGGTCAATTTCCTCGATTCGTCGCGCAATTACGGCATGGGACGATCCGAGGAACGGGTGGGGCAGGTGATCGAGGAGTTGGGCGGGCTGCCGCCGGGCTTCGTGATCTCGACCAAGCTCGACCGCGACATGGAGACCCGGCACTTCGATGCCGCGCGGGCCCGCCGCTCGCTCGAGGAGAGCCTGGCGGCGCTGCATCTCGACCGGATCCAGCTCTTGCATCTGCACGACCCGGAACACGCGGTCGATCTCGCCGAGATCACCAAGAAGGGCGGGGCCATCGACGAGCTGTTCAAGATGAAGGAGGAGGGGCTGGTCGACGCCGTCGGCCTCGCCGCGGGGCGCACCGACATCATGCTGCCGATCCTGAAGGATTGGCCGTTCGACGCGCTGATCAACCACAACCGCTACATGCTCACCAACCGCCACGCCGAGCCGATGCTGCAGTTCGCCCACGAGCGCGGCATCGCCTTCCTCAACGCCGCCCCTTATGCCGGGGGCGTGCTGGCCAAGGGCACGACCGCGCATCCGCGCTACGTCTACCAGGAGGCCGCGGACGAGATGCTCGCACCCGTGCGCGCGATCGAGGCGATCTGTGCGAAGCACGGCATCCCACCCGGCGCCGCGGCCTTGCAGTTTTCCATGCGCGAGCCCCGGATCACGTCCACCATCTGCGGCGTCAGCAAGCCCGAGCGGGTGACGCAGACGCTGGAATGGGCCAGCTATCCGATCCCCGAGGCGGCCTGGGACGACCTCATGGCGCTCCCCTTCGCCACCGACGATCCGGAGGCGACCCGGGTCTACGATCCGGGCTGAGTGGATAGTCGCCAACGGTCGCGCCACACGGCTCGGCGATGCCAGAGGGCCCACTCGGCGCCAAGCCGCCGAGCGGCAACAGCTTCCCGCAGGGGCCTGCCCCCCCACACACGGCTTCGCCGTCACCTTCGGCAGCCTCGCCATGGGCACCGCGATCTTTCTGCTGCCGCGAGATTGAAAGTAGAGCGGGGAGGATGATCCTCCCCGCGCCCCACCATTACTTTTCGCCATGGATTGTTGGGACAGAAAGAGTCTCGACCCTATAACATCCTCAGGGTTCAAAAAGCGACGCAAACCATGAAATG
>JAABSG010000305.1 GCA_011390475.1 Geminicoccaceae bacterium
GTGTCGCTGCCCGCGGTCGCGTAGGGGTTGCTCCCGGTGACGACGGGGGGAGGTGGAGGCGGGGGCGTTGGTGTAGGCGTCGGCGTTGGTGTAGGCGTCGGTGTAGGCGTCGGCGTAGGTGTGGGCGTGGGTGTTGGAGTTGATGTGCTACCACCACTCGACCCGCCACTAACGTCGGTGCCGCTGCCGGTGCCGCCCGATGGCGTGCCGCTACCACCAGCGCCGCTGCCGCCATCGGCGACCGGAGGCTCGCTGGTGCTGCTCGATGGTGTGCCGACGCCGCCGCCGTTGCCGCCACCGCCGCTGCACGCGGCGAGCGTCATCAACACGAGTGCCGAGAAGCCGGGCACGGCCCAATGGTTGCGCTTGATCATCATCGCTGCCCTTTCATTAATTGGCGAGGCGTTGCGCCTTTCCGCTTATTTACTTTTAGGCAACATTCGTCTATCAACTATTAGTGTAATAAACTTCACAGATGCAATGCATGAAAGTTTAAAATTAACCTTTCGTCAGCCACGATCAGGGATGACGGTCGGCAAGGCAAGCCGTTGAACCAACTCGAATTAATCAGATATTTGGAGATGGTTAAATTAATATTAGCCGTTTCGGGAGAATGCGGGTGGCCGCGACACGGAATCGGCACCAGAATAGGACCGAATGTTAAGAC
The DNA here is from genome assembly GCA_011390475.1 of Geminicoccaceae bacterium. GTDB lineage: Bacteria > Pseudomonadota > Alphaproteobacteria > Geminicoccales > Geminicoccaceae > SLRI01. Next base: position 668 of record JAABSG010000305.1, read on the forward strand.
ATTCGGCCCATGATTGGTTAAGCTGCGCGACCGGACTACGGTCGGGCGGGTTGCAGCACCTGGACTTGCCGGTGCGGCAGGCTCAGCCGGTCGTAGGCGATGCTGGAGACCTCGGCGTCGGCGATCGTCCACTCCTCGGCCATCAGGTCCAAAAAGCGGTCGAGCGAGGCCCGGCCGAAATAGTGCATGGGAATGACGACGGATGGTCCGATCTGCTCGATCACCTCGCGCATCAGCTCCTGGCCGATGGTGTAGCTGCCGTCGACCGGCACCATCAGGATGTCGATCAGGCCGAGTTCGCCCAGATGCATGTCGGTGAGCACGTGGTGCAGGTGACCGAGATGGGCGATGCACAAGTCCTCGACCTCGAAGACGAAGATCGAGTTCGAGTTGGCGTGCGCACCGGTTCGCCCGTGCACCGAGGTCGGAATGTTGCGGATCCTGAGATCGCCCTCGTCGACGTCGTGCTCGGCGACGCCGCCGGCCGGGTTCCAGCCGCGCAGCACGTGGCCGATCTCGGGTTCCGGAGCGTTGGTGAAGTGGGTGCCGTGGGCGTTGTTCATGGTCACGACCATCGGGATCTCGGGGCCGCGGTGGTAGCCGTTGTAGTCGGTGATCGCCGTGACTCCGCCCGCCGTCTCGAGCCAGAAACTGGAATGGCCGAGATAGGTGATGGCGACCGTGGCCCCTTGCGGCAGGCTCGCCAGATGAACCCCGGGCAGGCCGCGCTCGGCGATCGGAAAGCAGCCGCGCGCGAAAGCCGGCGTCACGCCGACGACAATCGCCAGCAACGCCGCGAGCCCGCCGACCCGGGCCAGAAAAGCGGTGATCGCACCCATGATTTTCACTCCCTCGGCGATGTCTGATGTTCCGCCGGGCGCCGCCGCAGGCTAAAGAGCCCGTTATGCGTACACCCTCCCTGGTTCGAAATGTCGCGATCCTGGCCTCGTGCCAGGCCTTTTTCTTCATGGCCAACACGATCCTGATCACGACCTCCGGCCTGGTCGGCCTCACCATCGCCCCCAACCCGGCGATGGCGACCATTCCCCTGGCCTCGCAGTTCCTCGGCACCATGCTCGCCACCATGCCGGCCTCGCTCTTGATGGGCCGGATCGGCCGCCGTGCGGGGCTGGTGATCGGCGGCCTCTTCGGCATCGCCTCCGGCCTCCTGGGCGCCTACGCCATCGTCCAGGCGAGCTTCGGCCTCTTCATCGCAGCCGGCCTGCTCTACGGCGTCTTCGCCGCCTTCTCACAATATTACCGCTTCACCGCGGCCGACGCCGCCGACCAGAGCGCCGCCACCGACAAGATGGCCGCCCGCGCCCGGGCGATCAGCCTGGTCATGGCGGGCGGGCTGGTCGCAGGCTTCCTCGGGCCGGAACTCGCCAAGGCGACGCAGAACCTGATGCCGCCCTTCATCTTCGCCGGCTGCTACCTCGCGATCGCCGTGGTCGCCCTCTTCGCCACCGTCACGCTCCTCTTTCTCGATCTGCCCATGGTGGCCGCCAAGGCCAGCGACGCGCCGGCCCGCCCGCTCCTCCTGATCATCCGCCAGCCCGTGGCGATCACCGCCTTCGCCTCGGCCCTGGTCGCCTACGTCACCATGAACCTCCTGATGACCATGACGCCCTTGGCCATGCTCGCCTGCGGCTTCGCCTTCGCCGACAGTGCCACGGTCATCCAATGGCACGTCGTCGGCATGTTCGCGCCCAGCTTCTTCACCGGCTCGCTGATCGCCCGCTTCGGCGCCGAACGCATGATCGCCTTGGGCGGCGTCCTGATGCTCGGCTGCATCGGCATCAACATGGCCGGCATCGAGCTCGCCAACTTCCTGGCCTCACTCTTCCTCCTCGGCCTGGGCTGGAACTTCATGTTCATCGGCGGCACGACCCTCCTGACCCGCGCCCATCGCGGCAGCGAGAAGGCCAAGGTCCAGGGCTTCAACGACCTCTGCCTCTTCACCGCCGTGACCATGTCGGCCGCCGCCAGCGGCGCCCTGCACGAATGGCTGAGCTGGCAACCGATGAACCTCCTGGCGATGCCCCTGGTCCTCGCCGTCATCGCCATGGCGCTGCTCCGCCACCGCTCGCAGGGGCCGGTCGGCACCGCCGCCTGAGAGCACGCCGGGCGCGGGCCCGCCGCCTCGCGGTCGCAGCTGCAAAGCTTTTCGGCGCAGCCCGAGGGTGGCGCCACCGGCCGATCGAGCGTACGACGATCCCGATCCGCAGCCACCGATCAGCGGTGCCTCTTTCGATCGACGACACGGAGTAGGCCCGCCATGCGGCTTCGACCCGCAAGCGAGACCAGCGGCCACGAGCCCGCTCGCCGCCCACCGACCGCGCCTGGAGACGTCCCCTTGACCGCCTTCGCCGAAACCACCCGCATCAGCAAACACGCCGTCCACGGCAAGCGCGGCGTCGTCGCCGCCCAGAACCGCAAGGCCGCGGTCGTCGGCGCCGACGTGCTGGCCGCCGGCGGCGATGCCGTGGACGCGGCACTCGCCACCGCCATGGCGCTCTCGGCCACCGAGCCCTGGATGAGCGGCCTCGGCGGCGGTGCCTCGCTGCTCGTCTACCGCGCCGATACCGGCAAGACCCACGCCATCGACGGCGGCATGGTGGCACCCCGAGCCCTCGACCCCGCTGCCTACCCGCTCACCGGCGACCTCGCCGGCGACCTCTTCGGCTGGCCCGCGGTCGAAGGCGACCGCAACCTGAAGGGCCCGCTCTCCTTCGCCGTCCCAGGCGCACTCGCAGCCCTCGGCCTCGCCCACACGACCTTCGGGCGCATGCCCCTGGCCGAACTCCTGGCCCCGGCCCAGACTCTCGCCGCCGAAGGCCTCGAGATCGACTGGTACGCCGCACTCCTGATCGCCACCGCCGCCCGCGACCTCCGCGGCTACCCCTCGAGTGCCGCCGTCTACCTCGCCGACGGCCTGCCCCCCGTGCCGTCCACCGCCGGCCCCGACACTCACCTGCTGCTCCAAGGCCTGGCCGACAGCCTGGCCCTCATCGCCGAAGAAGGCACCGACACCCTCTACCGAGGATCCCTCGCCCAAAGCATCGCCCGCGATGCCCGAGCCCTCGGCAGCCCGCTGGCCCTGGCCGACCTCGAAGCCTACCAGGCAACCATGCACGAGCCCCTGACCGGCCGCTACGGCAACGCCACCATCCACGCCATGCCCGGCCTCTTCGCCGGCCACACTTTGCTCGAATGCCTGAGCAATCTCACCGGCCGCCCCTTCGATGGCGACTGGCCCAGCGCCGCCGCCTTCAAGTCCTACGCCGAAGTCCTCCGCGAAGGCTACGCCCGCCGCCTCGAACGCGACGGCCACAGCACGGAAGACGGCCCAGCCCCCGCCTGCACCAGCCACCTCTCCGTCATCGACGAAGCCGGCAACATGGTAGCCTCCACCCAAACCCTCCTCTCGCTCTTCGGCGCCAAGGTCGTCCTGCCCTCCTCCGGCATCCTCATGAACAACGGCGTCATGTGGTTCGACCCGAGGCCGGGCCGCCCCAACTCCATGGCCCCAGGCAAACGCCCCCTCTCCAACATGTGCCCCGTCATCGCCGAAGACACCGCCCACCGCATCGCCATCGGCGCGTCGGGCGGCCGCAAGATCATGC
>JAABSG010000306.1 GCA_011390475.1 Geminicoccaceae bacterium
CTGCTCTGGACGACGGAACCGTGGCTGACGGCCGAGGGCTCCCAGATCAGATCCACGGTCTCCTCGCCGATGGCGCCCGCGGGCGAGGTCCAGGCGCTCGCGCGGCTCGTGAAGCGCCAGGTGCTGTCCCCTTCCGCGAAGAGGTAGAGGAAATACGGTCGCCCCTCGGCGGTCGAGGTCTCGGCAAGATCGTAGGTCATGCGGGCACAGTGGTCATACTGGAACCTCGATCAGCGGCAGTGCCAGTTCGGTCCGGTTCGGCCCGTGCGTGAGTTCGATCCGGTCGGCATCCGAGCGGACCTTCACCAGCAGATGAATCGGCGTGCCGAGCGCGATGCTCTTTCCGAGCGCGGCGATCGAGAGCCGGATCCCAAGCGCGTCCCAGGTCGCGGCGGTGATCTCGCGGAAGACCGGGCCGGTCGGGTGGTCGATCATCAGGTGCCGGCCGATCCAGACGGAGGGATCGGCGAGCGGCGCAACCACGATGGAGGTCGCGCCGGAGGTGACCGCCGCCTGCAGCACCAGTTCCCGGCCCCAGGAGGGCAGCCAGAAGGCGCGCTGGCGACCGCGCAGGGAGAGCAGCCAGCGCCGGCGGATCAGACGCGCAGGCCCGCGGTCGATCAGCGTGATGGTCGATCGCCGTTGGACATGGGTGAGCACCGGTTCGAGCACCATTGGCCCGAAGCCGTTGTCGATCGCCTCCACGGTCTGGCCGAGCGTCTCCGCAAGCGGCTGACGCAGGACGGCCGGATCGGTCAGCACGTCAAGCCCCTGGTGCTGGGGATAGGGGTTGGCCGTAGCCCCGCCATCGCCAGCGCGGAACGTGAAACTCGACTTGACCGTGCCGAGCCCCTGGCGGCGGCGGTCGATCTCGAGGGGCCGTGCGAGAAAGGCACTGCCGACCGGGGCCACGATGGCGTGCACCAGACTGACGCCGGCGGCGGCAGCAAGTTCCAGCCGGTCGGGCAGCACTGCGGCAATCTCGATCAGATGCGCCCTGCCGCCATCGGCGGCGATGACAGCCTGCACCGACCCGTCGAAGGCGCCGTCGGTCGTGTCGACGAAGACCGTCAGGTCAGCCGCATCGATCGGTGCTGTTGCCGGGCGCGAGAGATGCCAAAGCGGCAATATCCAGTCGTCGAGCGGCCCGGCTCGGCCGAGTTCGGCAACCTTAGCAAGCCCCGCGGCGTCGAGAAGATGCGAGAAGATCAGCGTGGACCGCGGCGCGGTACGGAGCGCGACCCGCTGTTCGGCGGCCTCGGTTACCAGGACATCGGTAGACCACTCGAGCACTTCCGTGATCGGCGTCTGCGCCGCGAAGGGCCACGCTCGCACCCCGCGTGCGGGGTCAGGCATCGAGACCTCCCCGGTTGCGCCGGATCACGTTGACGATGAGCCGCTCGCCTGCGGGCGTCGCGAGGTAGTCCCCGAGTATCGAGGGGTCGAGTACGTTGACGATCCGTGTGGCAGACTGCGGCGCGGGAGCTGCCCCGTTCGCCTCGACGCCGAGCCGTCCACCCTGCCCCCGACGGAGCGGCAGGATCGCCTCGGGACCAGCTTCCCCCATCAACCCGATCCCCCGCGCGAAGGGAAAGACCGTCGGACGGGATACCACACCACCCCGGGCGAAGGCCGTGATCTCGCCGGCCTGCGCGAAGGCCCCGCCCCTGGCAAAGCCACCGATGCCGAAGAGCCCGCCGATGGCGCTCCCGATCCAGCCGAAAAGGCCGCCACCGCCGCGGGTCCCCGCGCCCGAGAAAGCGCGGAAGAGCGCGTCCTCGATCGGCTTGAAGGCGGTGTCGATCAACCGGCTCGCGAGGTTCCTCGCGATCCCGGACACAGCTCCCGCGAATGTCTGCCAGCTGAGCTCGCCAGATTTCAGCGCCTCCTTGATCGGGCCGGTGATGTCGTCTGCGAGGCCCTTCGCCAGCTCCTTCGTGCGCTCGATCGCGGCCTTCGCGCCCTCCCAGGCTTGGCTGCCCGCTTCCGCCGCCTGCTTCAGGGCGCCGCCAGCTCCGCCCGCTGCTGCGCCGGTGCGGCCAAGTGCGGCCTCGGTCTCGACAAGCGCAGCATTGAGCCGGTCGGTTGCGGTGGCAGCATCGGCCGATGCCGCCCCGTCTTCGCCCCCGCGCCCCATGGCATCGCGGAGCGCGCCGAGGGAAGCCAATGGTGCCGTGGCTTGCGAGGCGAGTGAGGCTGCCCGTGCCCGGGCCGCGGCCGCTCGCGCGCGCTTCGTTTCCGCAACCCCCGTCAGTTCGAGATCGGGCACAGCGAGCGGATTGTCGGCGAAGGCCGAGGCGAAGGCCTCCTGCGCCGCAGACGCCGCTTGCGTCGCAGCACCCGCGAACCTGTTCTCAAGCTGCCCAAGATCGAGATCGGCGATGACCCCGATCCGTCGCTCTACCCCGAGCGCTTCCAGTCCGGCATTCACGCCCTCGATGAAACCGTTGATCCGGGTGACGACGCCGTTCAGCATCGCCTCGACGCCAAGGGTCAGGCTGTTGGCCGCCTGGAACGCCAGATCGCCGACGGCGGCGGGCAGCAGGCCCCAGACGGCCTTGATTGCCTCAAACGCGCCTTCGAACGTGTTCGCCGCCGTATTCCCGAAACCGACGACGCTCTCGATGGCGCTCTGCATGCCCGACGCCGCATCGGCCTTCAGGTCGAAGAACATCGCCGTGGCCGCAGCACCGGCCGCAGCGGCACCCATCGTGATCCGCTCCCAGACCTCGCTTGCGAGATCGCCGAGAAGCGACATTGCCTCGCCGAACCCGCCCGCGCCCGAGACGAGGCGCGTGAACTGGTAGACGAGTTCGCCCGCGCCGACGATCAGCGCGCCGATACCGGTCCGGATCAGCGCCCCACGCAGAACGACCAGTGCCGTCGCGAGGCCACGCACGGAGAGCGCCGCGGCGGCCATGCCGGCGACCCAGCGTCCCGCGAGGAAAGCGGCGAAGGTCGCGGCATAGGTGGTCAGGCGGCCGATGTTGTCGAAGAGCCCGCGGATCGCGATGCCAAGCGGCCCGGTGCGGCTGGCCACCGCCGCCATGGCGTTGGCGACGGCTTCCAGCGCAGGCGCCGCGGCGACGGCGAGCTGGTTCGACAACCCGCGCCAGATCAGCCCGAGCCGGGAGATCGCGTCGTTCGTCCGCTCGATCTGGTCGGCATCCTGTTCAGAGACGACCACACCAAAAGCGAGCACGTCCTCGGTCGCCTGGCGCAGCGTCGCCGTGTCGATCCGGCTCATGGCGATCGAGCCTTCCTCGCCGAAGAGCTGTCCCGCCACAGCCGCGCGTTCGGCGGCGGGTACGAAGCTTTCGATTGCGGCATTGATTGCGCCGACGCGCTCGTTGAGCGGCAGGGCCAGCAGGTCGGAGGCCGAAAGCCCCAGCCGCTCGAGAGCCTGCGCCGCGGGGCCGCCGCCTGCGGCAGCCTGACTGAGACGGCGCGTCAGATCCTTGGTGGCCTGCTCGATGCCGGACATCGACACGCCCGCCAGCTCGCCCGCCCGCTCCAGCGTCTGGATCGAGGCGACGGTGGTGCCGAGGGATTGCGCGAGCTTCGCCTGCGCGTCGACCGTCTGCAGACCGGACCGGATCATCGCCACGCCGGCGGCGGCGGCAGCGGCCACGGCAGCGGCGGCGGCCACACGCACCCGCCGCGAGAAGGCCGCGAGCCGGGCGTTCGCCGCTTCCATCTCGCGGCTGAGCCGTCCGAAACCGCGTGCGCCGGCCTCGCCCACGCCTTCCAGCTCGGCGCGCACCTGTCGCCCGCCCACGGCCGCGAGGCGGACGTTGACGCGTTTCTCGGCCATTTGGGTCCTCTCGATATGATGTCGGACTTGAGAGCGTCTCACCGCCCTCTTGAACTATGTATCATGACGTGATACATTCCCTTATGATCGTCAGCACGAAGGGCAAGCTCGCGGCGAACGCGGTGGCAGACCGGTTCGGCAAGGGTTTCCCGGCCGACCTGGTCAAGCGAACGCGGGCGATGCTGTCGGCACTCGATGCCGCCGTGGTCCTCGAGGATCTCCGGTTTCCACCGGGCAATCACCTTGAGGAACTGAAGGGCGACCGGGCGGGGCAGCATTCGGTGCGTATCAACGGCCAGTGGCGCATCTGCTTCGTGTGGACCGATCAGGGACCGGCCGATGTCGAGATCGTCGACTACCATTGAAAGGGCGCGACATGACACTGATGAAGAACCCCTCTCACCCCGGCGAGGTCCTCTCGGAGCTCTACCTCGGGCCACTCGACCTGAGCCCGATCGCGCTCGCCAAG
>JAABSG010000003.1 GCA_011390475.1 Geminicoccaceae bacterium
GGAGATCGCGGTAGCGGACCTCGGAGCGGTCCATCTTGTTGATGAAGACGACGTGCGGGATGGCGGATTCGTCGAGATGTTGGAGGAGCGGGGCCACGGCGTTCATGCGTTCGGCCACCGGCTCGACGACGACGACGGCGAGATCGACGCCCAGGAGTGCCGCCTTGGCCTCGGCGGCGAAGTCGACGGCGCCCGGGCAGTCGAGGATGGTGAAGCGGTGGCCTTCATGGGTGAACGAGGCGGCGGAAAGCTCGGTCGACATCTGCCGGGCTCGGGCCTCGGCCGAGGCGTCGCCCACGGTGTTGCCGTCGGTGGTCTTGCCCTTGCGTTGGATGGCGCCGGTGACGAAGAGCAGGCTCTCCATCAGCGATGTCTTGCCGGTGCCGCCCGGTCCGACCAATGCGACATTCCTGATCTGTTGTTCAGTGCCCATGTCAGCCCCCTTGGAAAGTCTTTTCTGCTCGGCGCCCGCACGTCGGTCGGGTCTGCCGGTAGGCTCGACAGTTTGCCGCCGTGCCGGTCGAAGGCAACCGAAATCACGAATTCGTCACGCCTTGCCCGAGGGCGCGCTCGGGTGCCGCTTCTGCCATTGCGTCGTTCTGTCGTTTGGGTGAAACTGTTGTTAACCTCGTCTGGCGTCGGGGCGCCGACCCCCGGGGTGGTGGTGTGCGGCATCCAGGCTCGGCGCGCACCTCGTTCGGCGCCGTCGGCGACGTCACAGGCCCGGCGATGTGACAGGTGATGTGAGGCACGACAGGCTCGGACCGGGAAAAGCCGGCCGGCCGACGAAGGGATGGCGGTATGCACTGCTCTGACCTGGAGCGGTATCTCGAGGCTTGCTTGGACGGCCAGCTCGGCGCCGGCCGACGCCAGTCCTTGCACGATCATTTGCGGCTGTGTCGCGGTTGTGCGGAGCGGGTCGACGGGCTCAGGCGTTTCGAGGCCGACCTGCAGCGGCGGCTGAGGGCGATGCAGCACGAGGTTTCGCTCTGGCAGCCATTGGGCCTCGAGGTGGTCAATGGTGGGCCGGCCCGGGCCGAGATGCCCATGGCGCTGGTTCCGCTCGCCGATGACGCGGCCCCGGCCGGGGGCCGCTCGCGGCATCGGCTGCGGCTGGCCTTGCCGGTCGCCGACGCCGAGTCGAAACCCGGGCGCCGCCTGCCCAAACGCGGCCTGCAACGGCTCGCCGGCGTGGCGCTACTGGCTGCCGCCGTGGGTGCCCTGGCCGATGTCGCGCTCACCGGGCTCGGCTGGCTCGGCAGCGACCGGCGCGTTGCCGTCTACCGGGCCTATCTCGACGGCACGGCCGAACTGGACCTGCATACCGGCGAGCCGGTGCGCCTCTCCGCCTGGTTCGCCGATCAACTCGGTGGGCCCGTCAGTCTGCCGACCTTGCCCAGCGGGTTTGCCCTGGTCGGTGGCAAGACGGGGGACGCGGGCCTGGCCGCGGGTGCCGCGCTCGCCGTCTATGCGACGGAGGAAGGCCCGGCGCTGCTCGTCATCGAGAGCTCGCTGGACCGGCCGGCGGCCGCCGGCGCCGAGCCGACGCTCGCAGTCGACCAGGGTTTGACCCGTCTCGACTGGCAGAGCGGGCCGCACGCCTATTCGCTGATCAGCGCCTTGCCGCCGGACAAGCTCGCGGCCTTCGCCGCCGACTGATCGCCGTGGCCCGTCTCGCCTGCGTTCGGTCCGCCTGAGGTGGGCGGCTGATCGCCGTCGAGCACCGCCTCGATCGTGGCCATCGCCCGGTCCACGGTAGCCCGGCGCATGCCATGCAGCTTTCTCAGCTCGTCCAGCGTCTCCTCCAGCCGCCGTTCGGTTCGCCCGGCGCGTTCGGCGTAGCGGGACCAGGCTTGGCGGAATCCGGCCATCGCCTCGGCGAGCTCGCGACCGGCCAGCGCCAAGCGCGCCTCGCCGTCGAACAAGCGGAGGCTGCGCAGCAGGGCGAAAAGGGTGCTCGGCCCCACGACCGTGACGTTCTGTCGCGCTGCCTGGTCGATCAGGTCCGGGGCCAGCTCGAGGATGGTCACGAAGAGCGCATCGGACGGCACGAAGAGAAGGGCGAAATCGGCGGTGCCGAGGGCCGGGTCGGCGTAGCCGCGGCTTGCCACGGCAGCCACGTGCTGGCGGACGTCCTTGACGAATTGGGCCTCGAGGCGCTGGCGGGTTTCGTCGTCCGCGGCCTCGACCGCGCGGCGGTAATTGTCGAGCGGGAACTTGACGTCCATGGCCAGCCTGCGGCCCTGCCCCATGGCGAGGAGGAAGTCGGGGCGGCGCTCGGCATCGAGCGCGGTCTGGCGCTCGTAGTGCAGGCCGGGGCTGAGGCCGATCAGCTTCAAGACGTCCTCGGCCAGGTGCTCGCCGAGCTGGCCTCTGAGCCGCGTGCCGCTCAGGCTGCGGGCGAGCTTCTGCGTCGTCTGGCCCAGCGCCTGCGCACGATCGCCGGCGATCTCGAGCTGGCTGGCGAGTGCCTGGAACTTGCCGGTGCGGTCGCGCTCGAGCTCGCGGATCAGCGTCTGGGTGCGCTCGAGCTGGGCCAGCATGGTGCCGATCCGGGCACTCAGCTCCGAGCGTTCGCTTTCCAGCGCCTGACCCAAGGCGCGCCGTTCGCCGGCGAGCTGGGCTTGCGCCAGGCGCAGGACGTCGTCCCTGGCCTGGCCCTGCGACTCCCGGCTGATGTCGTGAAAGGCGAGCTTGACGCCGTCGAGCAGCGCATCGGTCTCGGCCTCGTGTCGGCGCTCGGCCTCGCTCATGACGGCCATCAGCCGCCTGGCCTGGCTGCGACCGAAGAGGGCGGTTGCCGCAATGCCGAGGACCAGACCGAGAAGAAACGCGGCGGCGAGCCAGGGCAAAAACGCGACGCCGGCGGTCACGTTGCGCGGACCTTGGTCTGCTTCCAGTTGACAAGTCGGGGATGGCTTCGAAGGTTGATCATCAATGGATCCAGATTGAACGAGGAGAGCACCGATGCAGCGCCGCTCCACCTTTCCCATGGCGATGCTCAACCGTCGCCGCCTGCTCGGCGGCGGCCTGGCCGTGGCGGCCGTGGCCGGCGTCGGGGCCGCCCCGGGCCTGCTGAACGCCCAAGCCCGGCAAGTCAATGTCTTCAACTGGGACACTTACATCGGACCCGACACGATCCGCGAGTTCCAGGCCGCCACGGGCATCGATGTCCGCTACGATCTCTTCGCCAGCAATGACGAGCTCTTCGGCCGGCTGCGCGAAGGCAATCCGGGCTACGACGTGATCTATCCCACCAACCAGTATGTCGAGCGGATGGTCACGGCCGATATGCTGATCCCGCTCGATCATGCGAAGATCCCCAATATCGCCAATCTCGATCCCTACTTCATGGCGGCCGAGTTCGACCCTGGCCGCCAGCACAGCCTCCCCTACTTCTGGGGGACGATGGGCATCGGCTATCGCAAGAGCGTGGCGAGCCCGACGAGCTGGGCGGCGCTGATCGATTCGGACGAGTTTTCCGGCCGGGTGTCGCTGCTCGACGACAACAACATCATCCGCATGGCGTTGATCTACCTGGGTTATTCCCTGAACACCCGAGACCCGGCCGAGATCGAGGAGGCGGTGCAGCTGCTGATCAGCGCCAAGCCGCACATCCGGACCTTCGCGCCGGATACCGGCCAGGACCTGCTGATCGCCGGCGAGGTCGATCTCTGCATGGAGTGGAACGGCGACATCCTGCAGGTGATGGAGGAGGACGACGACCTCAGCTACGTCGTGCCCGAGGAGGGCGGACTGCTCTGGGAGGACGCCATGGCGATCGTCCGGGACGCGCCCAATGTCGACGAGGCGCACGACTGGATCAACTTCATCCTCGACGCCGAAGTCCACGCCGCGATCGCCAGCTACATCAAGTATCCGTTGCCCAACCAGGCGGCGAAGAAATTGATCTCGGAGGAGGATCGGCAGAACCCGGCGATCTACCCGCCGGACGAGATCCTCGAGAAGCTGCAGGTCCAGGTCTACCAGGGCGAGGAGGTCGAAAGCCTCTACGAGAACGCGCTGACCCGGGTGCTAGCAGCCTGAATTCTTGAAACGGTCATCGAACGGGCGCATGGATGGCTGGGGATCGAGCCAGCCGAGGAAATCCGCCATGCCGCCAGTTCACCGCTTGTCCCGCCGGTCTGCCATCGCCCAGGGAGCTGGGCTGGCGGCGGCCGTCACCGTGTTGCCCCGGACAAGTCGAGCGCAAGAAGGTGTGCTCAATATCTTCAACTGGGACACTTATGTGGCCCCTGACACGATCCCGGGATTCGAGGCGGCCTCGGGGCTCAGGGTGCGCTACGACTTGTTCGCGAGCAATGACGAGTTGTTCGCCAAGCTCCGGGCCGGCAATCCGGGCTACGACGTGATCTTCCCTTCGAACAACTATGCGGCGCGGCTGGCCGAGGCCGGGTTGCTCGAGCCACTGGACCACGGCCGCATCGCCAACATCACCAATCTCGAGGCGGAGTTCATGGAAGTCGAGTTCGATCCGGGCCGCCGCTTCAGCCTCCCCTATTTCTGGGGGACGGTGGGCATCGGCTATCGGCAGTCCAGGGTCGAGCGGCCGACCTCCTGGGCGGCGCTCTTCACCGACGAGACCCATGCCGGGCGGATCAGCCTCTTGACCGAGACCGATTCGCTCTATGCCGCACTCCGCTATTTGGGCTTTTCGATCAACACCGGGGACCCGGCCGAGATCGACGCGGCCGCCGACCTCTTGATCGCGGCCAAGCCGCGCATTCGCACCTTCGCCCCGGATACCGGCCAGGACCTCCTGATCGCGGGCGAGGTGGATCTCTGCCTCGAATACAACGGCGACATCCTCCAGGTGATGGATGAGGACGACGACCTCGGCTACGTCGTGCCGGAGGAGGGCACGGGGCGTTGGGAGGACACGATGTGCATCCCCGTGGGTGCGCCGAATCCCGAGGCCGCGCACGCGTTCATCGACTACATCTACCAGCCCGAGGTGCATGCGGCGATCGCCGAGTACATCCGTTACGCGCTGCCCAACCGGGCGGCCAAGGCGCTGATCCCCGAGGCGGACCTCCTCAACGAAGCGATCTACCCGCCGCCTGAGGTGATGGCGCGGTCCGAGATCGCCCGCTACATGGGCACCGAGATCGAGAGCCTCTACCAGGCGGCGATGACGCGCGTGCTGGCGGCGTAGAAGGCTTCAGGATCGGGGAGGCTAGCCTCCCCGCGCCCCACCGGTCTTTTGGGGTGGAGGGGCTCGGTCGCCGGCAATTCGGTTCTACCAGAGCCGCCGTACGCCGTAGTGATCGAAGAGCGCCTCGTTCGAGACCAGAACCAGATTCTCGCCGATTGCCTGGGCGATCAGCATTCGATCGAACGGATCTCGGTGAATGCCGGCAAGCCCACCGGCACGCTCGCCGTCGCGCACGCTGATCGAGAGCTGCTCGAAGCCTTGGTCGGCGATGCACCCAGCGATGTCAGCAGCGACCGCCGCAGCACCGGGTAGCTTACCGAGCCGGAACTTGGTCGCGATCTCGAACGCGGAGGCCGCGCTGACCAGCACCTCGTTGGCGGGGTTCTCGATCGCCTGCCGAGCCGCGGTCGAGAGTTCCCGGCTGCCGGCAAGCCACCACAAGAGCGCATGGGTATCGAGGAGAAGCCGCATTGGGTCATCTGCTGCCGGAGTTCTATTCCCAGGCAGCCAGCTCGTCTTCCGGCAGCGGCTCGAAAAAGCGTTCGTCAACGGTGATCTGCCCGCGCATGGCACCAAAGCGGCGTGTCGGCAGGGCTCGCTCGAAGGGCACGAGGCGGGCTACCGGCTTGCCGCCCCGAGCGATCACCACCTCGTCGCCCGTCTCGGCGTGAACCAAGAGGCGCGACAACCGGGTCTTGGCCTCGTGCACGTTCACCGTGATTGTCGTCATCGCCATCAGCTTTCCAGCAAGGACCTAGCTATCCTATTAGCTAACCCGAGTCGCCATGTCAAAGGGCCGCCGACCGGCTTCTTGCACCACCATAAAGTAGCGGTGGGGCGTGGGGAGGCGCTGCCTCTCCACTTCTTCCTCTTGTTCTCTACCGTTCACGCCCCCTGCATCAGGCCTTGCATCAGGACGCGGCGGGCGGGGGGCAGGCGGTCGAGGAGGCCCAAGGCCAGGCTGGAGGCCTGGCGGAAGGGGGGGAGGCTGCCTTTGACCAGCATGTTGAGCGTATCGACGCCCCAAAAGCGCATCTTGACGTCCATGTCGCGGGCCTCGGCGTAGGCGTCGAGCAGGCGGTCGCAGCCGGGATCGCCCGTGTGGTTGGCGAGAAGGGTGGCCAGGGCTGCGACGTCGCGCAAGGAGAGGTTGAGGCCTTGCGCACCCAGAGGACTCATGACGTGCGCCGCCTCACCGACGAGGGCCCGTCTCGGGGCGGTGAGCGACTTCGCGAGCCGGGCGCGGATCGGGTAGGCGTGGCGGACGGAGACCGTGCCGATCTCGCCGAGCCAAGGGGTGGCGTGCTCGGCCATGGCGGCTCTGAAGGCGGCCTCGTCCATGGCCAGGCGTTCGGCGCTCAGGGCGTCGGTGTCGACCCAGACCAAGCTGGACTGGCGGCCGGGCAGCGGGACCATAGTGAAGGGGCCGCCTTTTTTGTGCAGTTCGGTCGAGATGTTGCGGTGTGGCTTGGCGTGGGCGAAGCGGCAGACGACGGCGGTCTGGCCGCGATCCTTGTCGGTGGTGCCGATGGCGGCGGTCTCGCGGACCACCGAGTTGCGCCCATCGGCGCCGATGACGAGGCGGGCGGCCAGGCGCTCGCGGCCGGCCCGAAGCAGGAGCCGGTCACGGGTCTCGACGACCGAGCTCAACGGGGCATCCTCGAGGACGGTGATCCTGGGCTCACGACCGATGGCGGCAGCCAGGCTCGCGGCCAGGGTGGCGTTCGGGATGTTCCAGCCGAAAGCCTCGAGGCCGATCTCGGCCGCATCGAAGGTGATCGAGGGGGCGCTCTTGTCCGCCAGGTTGACGATGCGCAGGCGATAGAGCGGCTCGGCACCGAGGCCCACTGGTTCGAACACACCGAGCCGCGTCAAGAGGTCGATCGCCGGTTGCAGCAGCGCCGCGGTTCGCCCGTCGGGAGGTTGATCGGCTGTGGGCCCGGGCAGCGGGCCGGCGGACAGCAGGGTCGGCTCGACGCCGCCCCGCGCCAGCGCCAAGGCCATGGACATGCCGGTGATCCCGGCCCCGACCACGGCGATCTCGACTAGGCTCTCGTCCATCTCGACTCCTTTGACCCATGACCTCACGCCGTTGAGACTAGGCGCCGCGCCGGCCGCTGACCACGGGCTGCGGCAATCGGCTTGGCCGCCCGCGGCTGTGCCGTTGACAAGCTCGGACGGGTCGGGACATCTAGCCCTGGTCGGGTCCGGGCCCCTGGTCTGCTAATGGGAAAACCGCTTGGAGAGCTGGCGCGCGCAGCCTGCCGTGTTCTGGGCCTTCGTCCTGCCGGGCGCTCTTTGGCTGCTGCTCTTCTTCCTCGTGCCCTTGGGGCTGATCTGGATCCTCGCCTTCGGCGAACGGGTGGGCCCCGTCCAGATCGACATCACTTGGACCATGGCCAACTATCTCGCCGTCTTCGATCCCGTCTATGTCGGGCTCTTTTGGCGCTCGGTCTGGGTGGCGACGATCGCGACTTGCATCGCGCTGGTGATGGGGCTGCCCGTGGCCCTGGCGGTGAGCTTCGCGCCCGATCGGGTCAAGCCGATTCTCTTGCTCCTCGTCATTCTGCCCTTTTGGACCAACATCCTGATCCGCACTTATGCGATGATCGCGGTGCTCAGGACCCGGGGTTTCGTCAATTTCGGCCTCGAATATCTCTGGCTCTTGGGCAAGGCCTTCCTCTTGCCGTTCGGACTCGACGAGGTCGTCATGGGCGAGCGGTTCGAGCCCTTGACGCTGCTCTACAACAACACGGCTGTGATCTTCGGCATCGTCTACGTCTATTTGCCGTTCATGGTCCTGCCGCTCTATGCGACGCTCGACCGGCTCGACCGCTCGCTCCTCGAGGCCAGTCTGGATTTGGGGGCCGGGCAGATCCGCACCTTCTTCAGCATCATCGTGCCCTTGGCCAAGCCCGGGATCATCTCGGGCATCATCCTGGTCTTCATCCCGGCCTTGGGCACCTTTTTGATCAGCGATCTTCTCGGCGGGACCGACAGCCTCTTGATCGGCAATGTGATCGAGCGGCAGTTCAAGGCGGCCAATCACTGGCCTTTGGGCTCGGCCATGAGCTTCGTCTTGCTCTACATCACTTTCGCCATTTTGGCCCTTCGCGCCTGGCTGACGTCCCGGGAGGAAGCCCGTGCTCGGGCGTAGCCCCGTCGGGCCCTTGGAGTACACGCGGCGGCTCTGGCTGCGGCTCTGGCTCCTGGCTGTCTTCGTCTTTCTCTATGCGCCCATCGTCATCCTCGTCGTCTTCAGTTTCAACGACAGTCGGCGGAACATCGTCTGGCAGGGCTTCACGACGGACTATTACGTTCGCGCCGCCGAGAACGCGTCCTTGATCGAGGCCTTCGGCAACAGCCTGATCATCGCCTTCGTCTCGACCATTTTGAGCACGATCATCGGCGCCCTGCTGGCGCTCGGCCTCTGGCGTTTTCGCTTTCCGGGCCGGGCCGCGCTGGACGGTGCCGCGGCGCTGCCGATCGTCATTCCCGAGATCTGCATGGGGGTGGCGCTCCTGGTCTTCTTCAACCGGGTGGGCTTTCCCACCGGCATGCCCTGGCCCTTGAATCTGGCCCCCATCGTCATCGGCCATGTGGCCTTCAGCTTTCCGTTCGTCGCCGTGGTCGTGCGGGCGCGGATGATCGGCTTCGACCGCTCGCTCGAGGAGGCGTCCAAGGATCTGGGGGCGTCCGAGTGGCAGACCTTCTGGAACGTCACCGTGCCCTATATGAAGCCCGGCCTGATCGCGGGCGGGCTTTTGGCGATGACGCTTTCGCTCGACGACTTCGTGATCACCTTCTTCACCAGCGGCCCCGGCACCTTGACCTTCCCGGTCCAGGTCTATTCGATGGTGCGCTTCGGGGCGACGCCCGAGGTCAATGCGGCCTCCACCGTGTTGATCGTAGTGACCGTGCTCTTGACCGTCATCGCCGTGCGCTGGCAGCGGCCGGACAAGGAAGTGGCGAAGCTCGGATGAGGGATGTTGCAGCGCCCATCGTCGAGATCCAGAACGTCACCAAGGCCTATGGCAAGCTCAAGGCGGTCGACGATGTCAGCCTCGCCATCCCGAGAAACGCCTTCTTCGCGCTGCTCGGCCCCTCGGGCTGCGGCAAGACCACGCTGCTTCGCATGCTCGGCGGCTTCGAGCACACCAGCACCGGGCGCATCCTGATCGACGGCGAGGACATGGCGGGCATTCAGCCCAACCGCCGCCCGGTCAACATGGTCTTTCAGAGCTACGCCGTCTTTCCGCACATGACCGTGGCCGACAACATCGCCTACGGGCTGAAGGTGACGGGCGTGAAGCGGGCGGCGATCGCGTCCCGGGTCGAAGAGGCGATCGCCATGGTTCGCCTGGACGGCATGGCCGCGCGCAAGCCCGATCAGCTGTCGGGCGGCCAGCGCCAGCGCGTGGCCCTGGCGCGAGCGTTGGTCAAGCGCCCCAAGCTGCTGCTGCTCGACGAGCCGCTTTCGGCGCTCGACAAGAAGCTCCGGGAGGAGATGCAGCTCGAATTGGTGCGGTTGCAGACCGAGGTCGGCATCACCTTCATCATCGTCACCCACGATCAGGAGGAAGCGCTCGGCATGGCATCCGAGATCGCGGTGATGAAGGAGGGCCGGATTCTGCAGATCGCCCCGCCGCGTGAGCTCTACGAGCACCCGACCAGGCGCTTCGTCGCCGAGTTCATCGGGGCGTCGAACAGTTTCCCCTGCGAGGTTCTCGCCATAGACGGCCAAAATGCCAGGGTCCGCTCGCCGCTCTTGGGCGAGCTCACGGTCGAGCGCTCGGCCCCCGATGTGACGAGCGGGACCTTGATCATCCGCCCCGAGAAAGTGCGCATGGATTTCTCCACCCCGGAGCCGACTCCCGGCGAGGCCCTGATCCGAGGCACCATCGACCAGATCGCCTATTTCGGCGACCTCTCGATCGTCTACCTCACCGCCGAGGACGGCAGCCGGCTGCAGTGCTCGCGCTACAACGTCAGTCGGATCGCCGCTCCGGATCCGCGACCCGGCACCGCCTGCACGCTCGGTATCCACCCCGAGGATCTCCTCCTCGTCGGCGACTGAGATCGTCATGAAGCGCTGCCCTGACGAAACTTCTGCAGCCCTTTAACCGTTTGTTCAGCATGTCGCGCCTAAAGTCCGGGCCCAGGGCGATGACGCCCGAAGTGCTTTGGGTTCGACGATGGCCAACCAGGTCCAGACAGTAGCGGTGGAGGACGGCGGGGCGGCGATGCCGCCGGCGCCGGCGCTCGGCTGGCTGCGGGCGCAGCTCGAGCGGCTGGGCGTCGAGCGGATTTTGGTGCTCGCCGTTGCCGTCCTGGCGCTGATCGGCCTCTTCGCCTTCATCGGTTTCAAGGCGCTCGAGCCCCGCTACACCCTGCTCTATGCCGGCATGGCGCTCGACGACACCCGAACCGTGGTGCAGCGGCTCGACGCGATGGGGGTCAAGCACCGCCTCTCGCCGCAAGGCGACGCCGTCATGGTGCCGGCCGACCGGGTGCTCGAGCTGCGCATGGCCCTGGCCTCCGACGGCCTGCCCGGCGGCGGGGTGGTGGGCTACGAGATCTTCGACACGGCCGACAGCTTCGGCACCACCGAGTTCCTTTCCAACATCAACCTGAAGCGGGCGATGGAGGGCGAGCTCGCCCGCACCATCCAGAGCCTGCGCTCGGTCCGCGCCGCCCGCGTCCATCTGGTCCAGCCGCGCCGCGAGCTCTTCCGCCGCGACCAGGCGCCGGCCAGCGCCTCGGTCTTCTTGACCGTGAGCCATGGTGGCCTGGGTCGGGGCGAGATCGCCGCGATCCGCCATCTGGTCGCCGCCGCCGTCCCGGGGTTGGAGGCTGGCCGGATCACCGTCGCCGACGACCAGGGTCGGCTCCTGGCGCGGGGTGGCGACAACGGTGACGGGCTCACCGCGCTCGACGACACCGAGAGCTACCGCACGCTCTTCGAGAGCCGGCTGCAGGAAAAGATCCTCCAATTGCTCGAGCGCTCGCTCGGTCCCGGCAGGGTCGAGGCCCAGGTCACCGCCGAGCTCGATTTCGACAGCTCGACGACCACCGAGGAGATCTTCGATCCCGACCGGCAGGTGGTGCGCAGCACCCAGATCATCGACGAGACGACCGATCTCGACGAGCGCCAGCCCAACGACCGGGTGACCGTCGCCGACAACCTGCCCGGCGGCAATGCCGACGACGACGCGGCGACGAGCCGTGAGCAGCGGGCGCGGACCGAGGAGACCATCAACTACGAGATCTCGCGGATCGTCAGGAACCAGACCCGCCGCGGCGGCCGGCTCGAGCGGCTCTCCGTCGCGGTTCAGGTCGACGGCACCTATCGGACGAACGAGGCCGGCGAGCTGGTTTTCGAGCCGCTGCCGGTGGCCGATCTCGCCGAGCTCGAGGAGCTGGTCCGGAGTGCCGTCGGCATCGACGATGCCAGGGGCGACACGCTGTCGATCGTCAGCCGCCGGTTGGCGACGCCGGAGCCCGTGGTGGCCGCTCCCGAAGGCCTCTTCGGCCTCGAGCGGCACGACTGGTTCAGGCTCGGCGAGATCGGCGGGCTGCTGCTGATGGCCGTCCTGGTGCTGCTCATGGGTGTCCGCCCGCTGC
The DNA here is from genome assembly GCA_011390475.1 of Geminicoccaceae bacterium. Classification (GTDB taxonomy): domain Bacteria; phylum Pseudomonadota; class Alphaproteobacteria; order Geminicoccales; family Geminicoccaceae; genus SLRI01. The sequence continues at coordinate 11,801 of JAABSG010000003.1, forward strand.
TCAAGCGGCTGGCCAAGGCCGACGAGAAGGCCGCGGTCGAGAATGGCCCGCGCCTCTTGACGGCGCCCGATGGCAAGCAACTCCTGGTTCACCTGCCGGGCGGTCAGACCATCAAGATCGACGAGGGCGGCCGGCCGATGCTGGTCGGCCCCGACGGCGAGCCGCTGCCGCAGCCCGAGGAACCGGCCGAGGAGCGGATCAGCCTCAAGCAGATCGAAGGCAGCGTCAACGCCTCGATGCTCACCGAGATGTCCGAGCTGGTCAAGACCAGGCCCGAGGACGCGATCCGCGTCATTCGCAGCTGGCTGCATCAGAACTAGGAGACGAGGACGATGGCCGGACCACCGATGCTGCAGTTCGACAAGCTCTCGGGCAGCGAGAAGGCGGCGATCTTGATGCTCGCCGTCGGCGAGGAGGACGCTGCCAACCTCTTCTCGAGGCTGGAGATCGACGAGGTCAAGGAGCTCTCGCAGACCATGTCGCTGCTCGGCCGGGTGGGTTCGGACGTGGTCGAGAAGATCATCGGCGACTTCGCCGAACGGCTGTCGCAGGCCGGAGGCGTGGTCGGCAGCTTCGATACGACCGAGCGGCTGTTGCAGCGGTTTCTCGACGCCGAGCGGGTCGAAGGCATCATGGAGGAGATCCGCGGCCCCGCCGGTCGCACGGTCTGGGACAAGCTCGGCAACGTCAACGAGTCGGTCCTGGCATCCTACCTCAAGAACGAATACCCGCAGACCGTGGCCGTGGTCCTTTCGCGCATCGAGCCGGCGCACGCCGCCCGGGTGCTCGCCAACCTGCCCGACGATTTCTCGGTCGAGGTGGTGATGCGCATGCTGCGCATGGAGGTCGTGCAGAAGGACATCCTGCAGGATGTCGAGCGGACGCTGCGCGCCGAGTTCATGAGCAATCTCGCCCGCACCAACCGTCGCGACAACCACGAGGTGATGGCGGAGATCTTCAACTATTTCGACCGCAACACCGAGGCCCGGTTCGTGGCCTCGCTGGAGGAGCGCAACAAGGAAGCGGCCGATCGGATCAAGGCCTTGATGTTCACTTTCGAGGACCTGTTGAAGCTCGACAGCGCCGGCATCCAGACGCTGATCAGAAACGCCGGCAACGACCGGATCTCAGTGGCGCTGAAGGGCGCATCCGAGCAGCTCAAGGAACTGTTCTTCGCCAACATGTCCGAGCGTGGCGCCAAGATCCTGCGTGAGGACATGGCCGCCATGGGCCCGGTCCGGCTCCGCGATGTCGACGAGGCGCAGCAGTTCATGGTCAACATGACCAAGGAGCTGGCGGCCTCGGGCGAAATCTTCCTCGCCGACAACAAAGACGACGAGTTGATCTATTGATGGTCGACGCCAGCACCAATCGCGTCGGCGCTGCCGGTTCTTGGGTCGGCGGGGAGCGTCGGGCCGGCCACCGGAGCGCCGCCACCTGGCGGGTGATCGCGGCGCCCGGAACACCCCCGACGCCGGCCTCGGTCGAGCCGGTACCCGAGCCCGAGGCCGAACCCCAGGCTCGGCTCGGCTTCGACGAGGCGGACCTTGCCCGAGCCTGTGCCGCCGTCGCCGCCACGGTGCGCGCGGCCGAGAACGAGGCCGCAGCGGCCCGTGAGGAACGGCGGATCGCCGATGCCCTCGAGGCCATCGCCGGGTCGCTGGACAGCGCGGACGCCGTCTTGGCCGAAAGCCGCCGGCAGTTTCGCGAGGCGGCGGCCCTCCTGGCCGCGGCCGCCACCGAGGCCTTGGCGCCCGGTCCGGGAGCCAAGGTCGCGGCCCGCCTGGCCGACGCCCTGGCCGCCGACTGTCTCGTGCGCTTCGATCCGGCGCTGGCGCTGACCGTCGAGGTCGCCACCGACATCGCCGATGCGCTGGCGGCCCGGCTCGCCGCCTCGCCCCTGATTCAGGCCCGGCCTGGTCGGGTCGCCGTCGAGGCCGTGGCCGAGATGGGCCCGGGCGCGGCGCGGTTGGTCTGGCAGGACGGCGTTGCCGATTGGTCGGTTCAGCGCCTGCACGCCGATGCTGCAGCCCTGATCCGTCGGCTCGTCGAGCCGGCCGAACCGTCTCCAAGCCAGGCGTCTTCAAGCAAAGAAAGAGAGCAAGCATGAGCGACAACACACCGACCGCCTCGCCGTCGCCCGAGCCGCCGACCGCGGCACTCCCCGTGGCGGAGACCGAGCCCACCGCCGAGCGCGGCTCCGGCGACCGGCTGAGTGCCATCTACGACATTCCGGTCCAGCTCGCGGCCGTCCTCGGCAAGACCTCGATGCCGGTCAACCAGCTGCTCCGCCTCGGCCGCGGCGCCGTGGTCGAGCTCGACCGCAAGGTCGGCGAGCCGATCGACATCTACGTCAACAACCGCCTGGTGGCGCGCGGCGAGGTGCTGATCGTCGACGACCACCTCGGCATCACCATGACCGAGATCATCAAGAGCGATAGCTGATGGCGCGAGCGCTCCAGAACGGACGGGGCCGAAATCGACCGGCAAAGCCCACCGCCGGCCGCCGAGCGTCGCTGCTGCTCGAACGGCTCGATCCCGCGGGCGTCGTCGGCCTCGTCGCCGCCTTCGCGGTGATCGGGCTCGCCATCGCCAGCGGGGCCGCGCCTGGCCGCTTTCTCGACCTGCCGTCTTTCTTGATCGTCATCGGCGGCACCTTCGCGGTGACACTGGCTAGCTTTTCGCTCCAGGATTTCGCGCGCCTGCCCCGGGTCATGGCAGCCGCCTTGTCGCCGACCCCGCCGCCGCGGCTCCGCGCCGTCGCCGACGATGCGCTCGAGCTCGCGAGCGCGGTGCGCCAGGCGAGTGTCACGCTCTTGGAGCAGCGGGTGACGGCCCAGGCCCGCCATGTTCACCTGCATCGTGGCCTCCTCATGCTCCTCGACGGCAGTGCGCCCAAGGCGATCGAGCGCGCCCTCCGGCGTGAAATCGAGGCCATGGTCGAACGCCAGACGGCGACCGTCGCGATCCTCGGGCGGGCCGCCGAGGTGGCGCCGGCGATGGGCTTGATCGGCACGCTGATCGGTCTCGTGCAGATGCTCGGCCATCTCGAGGAGCCCGACCAGATCGGACCCGCCATGGCCGTTGCCCTGCTGACGACGCTCTACGGGGCGCTTCTGGCGCACGCCCTCTTCACGCCCTTGGCCGAGCGCCTGGCGGCCCGCTTCGCCGTCGAGCGGCTCGGTGCTGAATTGCAGTTGGTGGCGGTCATGGCGATCGCCGAGCGCGACAACCCGCGTCGGCTCGAAGCCACCCTGAACGGCCTTCTGGCGCCCGAGGACCAGGCATTGCGGTTCGATTGATGCTCATGCAACGACAACAGAACGGAGATTTGGCGGTGGCGACGCGGCTCTTGGTCATCGGTCCCGACGGCCGGCAGGTGGCGACGGCCGTCGACATGGCGGCCGCCGCCGGGGCCGCGGTGCGTCGGGTGTCCGACGTCGACGCGGCGCTCGCCAGCCTGCGCTCGGGCCGGGGCGCCGATCTCGCCTTCATCGATCTCGAGGCCGACGTCGCAGCCTTGATCCAGGGCCTGCGCAGCGAACGCTTTCTTTTGCCGGTCGTGGCCTACGGCATCGAGGCCGCACCCGCCGATGCCGTGGCCGCGATTCGCGCCGGGGCCCGCGACTTCCTCCCCTTGCCGCCCGACCCGGAGCTGATCGCGGCCATGCTGGCGGCGGCGAGTGCCCCTATCCGCGCGCTGGTCTCGGCCTCGCCCCAGATGGCCGCCGTCCTCGACCTCGCCCGCCAGTTCGCGCCGGCGGACGCCAGCGTGCTGGTCACCGGCGAAAGTGGCACCGGCAAGGAGATGATCGCCCGATTCCTGCATGCCCAGAGTCGACGGTCCAAGGCGCCCTTCGTCTCGCTCAACTGCGCCGCAATCCCGGAGAACCTCTTGGAATCCGAGCTCTTCGGCCACGAGAAGGGCGCCTTCACCGGGGCGGTCGCCCGGCGGATCGGCAAGTTCGAGGAGGCCTCGGGCGGCACGCTGTTGCTCGACGAGGTCACCGAGATGGACCCCAGGCTCCAGGCGAAGCTGCTCCGCGCCATCCAGGAGCGCGAGATCGATCGGGTGGGCGGGACCAAGCCCGTCAAGATCGACATCCGCCTGATCGCGACGAGCAACCGCGACATGGAAGAGGCCGTGGCCAGGGGTCAGTTCCGCGAGGACCTCTATTTCCGGCTCAATGTCCTGACCCTGAACCTCCCGCCTTTGCGCGAGCGGCCGGCCGATATCGAGCCCCTGGCACTGCACTTCGCCGAAAAGCACAGCCTCGCCAACGGCAAGCCCGCCATGCGCCTCGATGCCGCCGCCGTCGAGCGGCTCCGGGCTCAGCCCTGGCGTGGCAATGTGCGCGAGCTCGAGAACTGCCTGCACCGTGCCGTGCTGCTCGCCAAGGGCGACGTCATCACCGAAGCCGACATCGTGCTCAATGGCCGGGCCGAGGTCGGGGGCCGCGCCGAAGCCGCGAGCGGGCCCCGCCCGGGCACCGACGATGCCGGCCAGGGCGCGGTCGGCCGCAGCCTCGCCGACGTCGAGCGCGACCTGATTATCGACACGCTCAGGCATACGCTCGGCAACCGGACGCATGCCGCGACCATCCTCGGCATCTCGATCCGTACACTCAGGAACAAGCTCAAGCAGTACGGCGATGACGGGGTGCCCGTGCCGGCAACCGGCCCAGGTACCGTGGCCCAGGGCGCGCAGAGCTGATCGGCGAAAGAGGCGGAGGCGAGACCATGGCGCTGCAGCTCAAAACGACCACGATGCAAGTGCTGCCCGAGATCGGCCGAGCCCTTCGCCAGAGCGACGTGCTCATGGCCTTGGGCGTTATCGCCATCCTCGTCGTCCTCATCCTGCCGCTGCCGCCGATCCTGCTCGATCTCTTGCTCGCCCTTTCGATCATGTTCTCGGTCCTGGTGCTGCTCACCGCGCTGTTCATCGAAAAGCCGCTGGATTTCTCGGCTTTTCCGACCGTGCTCTTGATGGCGACCATGCTCCGCCTCTCGCTCAATCTGGCCTCCACCCGGCTGATCCTGGCGCACGGCCACGAGGGGCCGGATGCCGCCGGTGGCGTGATCGAAGCCTTCGGCGGCTTCATCATGCAGGGCAATTTCGTCATCGGGATCATCGTCTTCGCCATCCTGGTGATCGTCAATTTCGTCGTCATCACCAAGGGCTCCGGGCGCATCGCCGAGGTCGCCGCCCGCTTCTCCCTGGACGCCATGCCCGGCAAGCAGATGGCGATCGACGCCGATCTCTCGGCCGGATTGATCGACGAGGCCTCGGCCAAGGCCCGCCGCAAGGAGCTCGAGGAGGAGAGCGCCTTCTTCGGCTCGATGGATGGTGCCGCCAAGTTCGTCCGCGGCGATGCCATCGCCGGGCTCTTGATCACCTTCATCAACCTCATCGCCGGGCTGATCATCGGCGTCGGGCAAATGGGCATCAGCTTCGGCCAAGCGGCCGAGAGCTATACGATCCTGACCGTCGGCGACGGCCTGGTCTCGCAGATTCCGGCTTTGGTCGTCTCGACGGCGGCCGGTCTCCTGGTCTCCAAGGCCGGCGTCACCGGCCGCGCCGACAAGGCGCTCTTGACCCAGATGGGCGCCTTTCCGAAGTCGCTGGGTGTCACCAGCGGCCTGATGTTCGCGCTTGCCGTCCTGCCCGGCCTGCCGGTCATCCCCTTCGTCGTCATCGGCGCCGGCACCGGCTGGCTCGCCTGGCGGGGCTCCCGGCTGCAGATCGCCGAGGAGGAACGCCTGGCCGCCCCGCCACCGGCTCCGGCGGCGCCCGCCGAGGAGCCCATTGCCACGGCACTGCAGATCGACCCGATCCGCCTCGAGCTCGGCTACGGCCTCTTGGCCTTGATCAGCGAGCAGGGTTCGGGGCGGCTCACCGACCAGATCAAAGCCTTGCGGCGCCAGCTCGCCGGCGAGCTCGGCTTCGTCATGCCGTCGGTGCGCATCCAGGACAACATCCAGCTCCCGGCCAACAATTACGTCTTGAAGGTCAAGGAGATGGAAGCGGGCCGTGGCGATGTCCGACCCAACATGCTGCTCGTGATGCACCCGCAAGGCTCTGCGATCGAGCTGCCGGGCGAAGAGACCATCGAGCCCACCTTCGGCCTGCAGGCGATGTGGATCGCCCAATCCTTGCGCGAGGAGGCGACCTTCAAGGGCCTGACCGTGGTCGATCCCGCAACGGTCGTGACCACGCACCTGACCGAGATCGTCAAGGACAATCTGGCCGAAATGCTGAGCTTCGCCGAGACGCAAAAGCTCCTGGCCGAGCTCGATCAGCAGTACCAGAAGCTCTTGGCCGATCTCGTGCCGCAGCGGATCTCGACGGCGGGCATCCAGCGCGTGCTGCAGGGGCTTCTGGCCGAGCGGGTCTCGATCCGCGATCTGCCCTTGATCCTCGAGGCCCTGGGCGAGGCCGTCCAGTTCACCCAGAACGCCGTCTTCATCATCGAGCATGTCCGCGCGCGCCTCGCCCGGCAGATCACCAACTCGGCCACCGGCCCCGGCGGCTACGTGCCGCTCTTGACCCTCTCGCCCGACTGGGAGCAGGCCTTCGCGGACAGCCTCGTGGGCCAGGGCGACGAGCGCCAGCTCGCCATGGCGCCGAGCCGGCTGCAGGACTTCATCCGCGCGCTGCGCGACGCCTTCGAGCAGCAGGCGATGCGCGGCGAGCTGCCCGTGCTGATCACCTCACCCGCCATTCGCCCTTATGTCCGTTCGATCGTCGAGCGCTTCCGGCCGTCGACCGTGGTGCTCTCGCAGAACGAGATCCACCCCAAGGCCAAGCTGCGCACGCTGGGGCAGGTCTAGGCCATGAATCTGCGGGTCTTCTCCGGCCGCACCGTGCAGGAGGCGATGACCGCACTCCGGCGGGCGCTGGGTGACGACGCGGTGATTCTCGCGACGGAGGACGGGTCCGAGGGTGTGCGCATTACTGCCGGCATCGAGGCACCGGCCGATGCGTTGGCCGAGATCCTCCGCTCGGCGACCCCGCTCGAGGTGGTCGAGCGGCTGGCCTTGGCGCTCCGCTTTCATCAGGCCGGCGGGCGGCGGATCGAGCGGCTCTGCCTCACCGCCCGGGACAGCGGGGCGCTCGATCCCGAGGATGTGCTGACTTTCGCGCTCGCCGAACATTGCCACTTCGCCCCGCTCGGCCACACGGCGAGCGGCCCGCTGGTGCTGGCCGGTGCTCCCGGGGTCGGCAAGACGGTGATGGTCGCCCGCCTCGCGGCCGCGGCCCGCCTCGCCGGCCGGCAGGTTCGCGTCGCCAGCACCGATGGCGAGCGCCAGGGCGGCACGGCCCAGCTCCAGGCTCTGCTGGCCGCCATGGGCCTCGCCCTCGAGCCGCTCGCCGCCCTCGAGCGTGAGCGCCCGGCCGAGCGGCGGCCATCGCTCGTCCTGATCGACACCGCCGCCGTCAACCCGCTCCGCGCCGACACGCTGGTGACCCCGGCGAACCTGGCCAAGAAGCTCGGCGGCGAGCTCGTGCCCGTGCTGCCGGCCGATCTCATGGCCGTCGAGGCGTACGACCAGGCCCTGGCCTGGCGGGCGATGGGCGCCAAGCGCTTTCTCGCAGCCCGGCTCGACTGTGCCCGCAGGCTCGGCATGCTGCTGGCCGTGGCCGATACCGGGCTCGGCTTCGCCGGCGTCGGCATCGCCCCGGTCGTGGCCGAGCCGATCAAGACCCTGACCGCCGCCAACCTCGCCCGGCTGCTGCTGCATCGGGCAACCGCGTTCGCCCAGGAGGCCCTGCCATGACCGGGCTCACCGTCCTCGCCTCGGGCAAGGGTGGCGTCGGCAAGACCTTCCTGGCCGTGACCCTGGCCCACGCGCTCGCCCGCCGCGGCCGCCGGGTGCTCGTCGTCGACGCCGATCTCGGCCTCGGCAATATCGAGGTTCAGCTCGGTCTCGAGCCCGGCATCGCCTTGGCGCGGGCGATCCGAGCCGGCCTCGATCTGCGCCGCCTGGTCCGCCGGCACGAGGCCTGCGGCTTTGCGCTCATCGGCGGCAGCGGCTCCGGCGAGGCCCTGGCCGGCCTGACCACCGCGAGGCTCGAGCGCGCGGTCGCCGGCCTGGGGGAGCTGGCCGACGGCTTCGACGACGTGCTCGTCGACCTGCCGAGCGGGCTCGGGCGGATCGCCACGACCTTCGTGGCGGCGGCCTCGCGTCTGGTCGTCGTCGGCAACAACGAGCCCACGACACTGACCGACAACTACGCTTTCATCAAGCTGACCCGGGGTACCGCCCCCATCCCCTGGTTTCTCGCCAACGACGTCGCCGACGCGACGGAGGGTGCGCAGGCCGATGGCACCCTGGCGCGCGCCTGCCGGCGGTTTCTGGCACTCGATAGCGTCGCTCTCGGCCATGTGCGTCGCGATCCCCGCGTGCCCGAGGCGATCCGCCGGCAGATGCCCTATCTGGATCGCTCGCCCGGCGGCCTGGCCGCGGCCGATATCGAGAAGGTGGCCAAGCGCCTCGCCCGGCCGCTGGACCAGCCCCGGTGATCACCGCCCCGACCCCGCTGCCGCAACCGGGCCTCGAGCTCTCGACCCAGACCGAGCGACAAGCCGCGTTTCGCCAGCCGGGCACCCAGCAGGAGACGGCCCGGCAGCCGGCCACCCCCCAGCCGGCCACCGCGCAGCCGTCACCGGCGACGCCCAGCGCCACCAACGCCGCACAGATCCAGGCGAGCGGGCTCAGGCTGGAAGCGTTCCTCCTGCCGACGACGACGACTGCGAGCGGCCCGCAAGCAGCGAGCCTGCCGGTCGAGCTGCGGCTGACGCTGCCGGGCGGCGGCCAGCCAGCGTCGGGCGCGGGTGCGGGCCTCGTCGCCACCGTGCTGGGGCAAACGGCCGACCGTGGCTTCGTGCTCGAGCTCGCCGGCCACCGCCTCACCGTGCCACGCGGGCTGGTGGACTTGCCGGTCGGCGCCACCCTCACCTTGCAGCTGCGCCTGCCCGGCGGGACGGCCTTTGTCGCCGAGGCAGCCGCGCTCGAACGGCTGATCCGAGCCACGGTCGATGCCGCTCCACGAGCGTCGGGCAACGCGTCGCCCAACGGGGTCGGCGGCGCGCTGCCGCTGGTGCCCGATGCGCGGCTGGCCGTGCAACTACTCACCGATTGGCGGTCGCTCGCGGCACGCCCGAACGGCGCTGCCGGATCGCCGAGCGAGACGCGTGACGGCCGGGCGTCGTCGCTCGAGCTTCGGGTCGACGGCGAAAGCGGGCGGTCGATGCTGCTCGATCGTGACACGGGCTGGCGCGCGCTCTTCGGGCTCTTGGGCGAGACCGGCGCCCCGGTGCAGCCCTCGACGCTCTGGCGGCGGCAGCGATCCGCGGCGCCGGACGGTGCGGCCGAGGAGCGGCTGCTCTTGACCCTGGACCTCAGCCGGCTCGGCCGCATCAGCCTCGATCTGCGCACGAGCCCCGGCCGTCTATGGCTGGCGATCGCGAGCCCCGAGCCGTTGCCACGACCGCTGCGCACGTCGATCGCCGAAGCCATTGCGGCCGCGGCCGAGCTCGCCGGTCTCGAGCCTGCCCTGGTCTTCCGCGCCACCCCGGCCGCCGGTGCGCCGATCGCGGCGCAGCACCACGACCACCTCACCGACTGGGTCGGTTAGGTGTCGGGTGGTCAGGTGTCGGGTCGGCGCCGGGCGGCGAGGTCGATGATGCGCAGCGTCTCGTCCCAGAGGCCGAGGCCCGGCAGGCTCGCCCGATCGAACCAGGCGACGGCGGCGGCGTCGCCCGCGGCGATCGGCTCGCCCGGGGCCGCCTCGGCGACGAAGTCGATCAGGGTATAGTGATACCGGTAGCGGTCGGGCTGGTCCGCCGGCTCGATCAGGTCGACCACGGTCAGGAGCTCCAGGGCCGCGAGCTCGAGGCCGGTTTCCTCCAGCACCTCGCGCCGGGCGGTCTCGGCCACCGTTTCGCCCAGTTCCTGCGCCCCACCCGGCAGCGACCATTGTCCGGTCCGGGGCGGCTTGCCGCGGCGAATCAAGAGCACCCGGTCACCCCGCCAGACGACGACGCCGACGCCGACGATGGGCCGGTCGGGAAAATCACGTTGCATGGGCGCTGGGCATGGGCGGGTGGACTCCAGGGCGGCGCTGCAGCGGCGATCAGGCGATCAGGGCCAGGACCGCAGCGTAGCGGGTGAGGCCAGCGCCCGCGACTTCGGCGGCACTGCGCATGCCGATCAGGGGGACGGGGCCCAGGGCCTGGGCCAGCACCGCCGCCTCGTCGACGCCGGGGCCGAAGAAGCGGCCGCCGCGCTCGATCGAGCTGTAGAGGAGCGCCACGCGAGGCGGCCGGCCGGCGAGTTCCTGGCGCAGATCACGGGCGAGCGCGGTCAGCTGCCGCAGCGCCAGCACCGGATCGCGGCGCCAGAAGGCGATTTTCGGTGGCAAGGACGCACCATGCCGGAGGCCGGCGAGCTCGATCCCGCCCTCGAACCGGTCGGCATGGGCGATGGCGTAGAGATCGGCATGGCCGACGAGTCCAGCCGTTCCGCCGAGTTCGGCCGGGGGATGATCGGCCGAGTGGTGGCCGGCGGCCAGGATCTGCCGGGCCAGGAGCCTGGGCTCGCGGACCAGGAGGTCGCCCGCCGCCGCGGCCAGGACCTCGGCCGCCGGGCGGTCGTCGAGGCTGGTGATCACGGCCCCCTTGCCGCCGGTTACCCGATGCACCGGCCCGAGCGGCTGGCAGCCGTGGCTGACGCCGGTCACCAGCCGGATGTCGCCGGTCAAGAGCACACCGGTCGCGGCACCCGCGGATGGTGTCACGGTGATCTGGGCGTGATCGAAGGCCGAGGCACTCTGCCCGCCGGCGAGCGGGCAGCCGGCCCCAGCGGCCAGCGCCGCGAATGCCTGCCCTGCGTCCGCCGCGTCGGGGACGTGGACGATGCCGCCCCGCGCCTGTCTAGCGTCGGCGGGCAAGCGGCCGCTGAACGGCAGCAGTCCGGCGCCGCCCAAGGGCAGCGGCAAGGCGGCAATGGCGCCGTCGCCGGCGAGCTCGCGGCCGGCAGCGAAGACCGCCGTGCTGGCGGCCCCGAGCCAGGTCCGAATGCCGGTCCGCTCGCGCAGGCCATCGAGCATGACATCGGCCATCTCGGTCGCCGGGTCGGCAAGGAAGACGAGACCGAGATCGGCACCCGACGGTGCGCTGTCGAGCTGGTCGAGCACGCTCTTCAAGAGTTGCGGCCACGGCCGTCCGGCGGCGTAGACAAGGCCGCTCACGGCCGTGTGCGGCCGGCGCTCGATGCGGGAACGTCTCGGGTTATTTCAACCATGGCAAAAATATCTTGACATAAATTCAACCTATAGGCAAGTTCATCCCGCGTTCGTTCGTCGGTTTCAACCTCGACCGTCGATCGACGTGCTTGATGACGAGATGGGACCCTGGGGGGACTGTTCGCAAGAACGGTCCCCTTCTCGTTTGCGCTCGAGCGCCGTTGCCACCGTCCGCCGCCACGGTCTGGCCCTTGCATGGTCACGGCTCGTCGAGGGCGGCTTCGAGGCTGGCCAGGAGCTCGGCCAGCGCCTGGGCGTCCGGGCCACGGGCGAGAAAGCGGAGATCGATGCGGCGATTGACCCGCCGCGCCGCTTCCGTCGGGGCATCGATCACCGGCCGCCGCGCGGCATAGCCGCTGAGCCCGAGAAGGGCCGCACCCGAGGCGTTCTGCAGCGCTTCCAGCCGTGGTGCGGCGGCGCTCAGCGCGAGGTAGGTGCTGCGCGCCCGGGCGGCGGACAGCGCCCAATTGTCGGCGAAGGGGCCGCTCCTGATCGGCTGATCGTCGGTATGACCCTCGATCAGCACAGCCTCGAGCACGTCCAGCGGACCGCCCGGGCAAGCCTGGCCCACGACCACCCCGACATAGCAGGGCAAGAGCTCGCTCAAGACCTCGGCCAAACCGACGATCGCCGCCCGGCCGGTGCCACTCAGCTCGGCTTCGGCACTGGCGAAGAGAAGCGATTCCGGCAGCCGGAGAATGCCGCTCTCGAGATCGACCTCGACCTCGAGACCCCTCGCCGACAGCGCCGCCTTGATCCGGCGCAAGAGGTCGGCGCGCTCGGCGTCGCGGGCCAGCAACCGGCCGGTGATCAGGGCCAGCCGATCCCGCTCGGCCAGGAGCCGGTCACGGTCCGCGGCGAGCTCGAGGCGGTCGACCTCCAGCCGATCGCGCTCCAGGGTCAGGGTGTCACGCTCGACCACCAGTTCCTCGAGGGTGGCCTCGGCCGCGTCCTCGGCACTGCGGAAGTTGAGCGCGAAGGCCATCAAGATGATGATGAAGAGAAAGAGCAGGCCGACCATGAGGTCGCTGACCGAGACCAGGTAGCTCTCGTCCTGGCCGGCCGCCGCACCATTGCCGCCATTGCCCCGGCCACCGCCGAGACCGCCGCGCCAACCGTCCGACCAGCCCCCCGCCGCCATCGCTCAACGCCCCCGGCGACCGCTGCCGAGGCCCATGGCGGCCTCCTGCAGGGCCTGCCGCGACTGCTTCAGCCCGGCGTCGATCTCGCCCAGCAGCGCGCGCACCTGCTCGGCATCCTCGGGCGCCTCGACCGCCCCCACGATGGTCGCGGCCACGGTGTTCAGCGCGTGGCGGGCCTCGCGCACCCGATCTTGCGCGGTGACCAGCACCTCTTCCACCGCGGCCCGATCGAGCGGCGGGCGGCCGCGCAGCCGGTCGAGCCCGGTCTGCACCGCCACCGACAGCTCGGTCAGGCGATGCTGCAGCAATTGCAGCGGTGCCGGGGTCGGGCCGGCGGCGAGTGGGGCATTGCTGCGGCCGGCCGGCGGTGCCGCCGCGGCCCGGGGCGGGCTCGGCGGGTCGCCTGGTGCCTGGGTCGGGGCCGGGTTCGGGTGCCCGCCTGCGAGCGCTGCGCGCGGTGCCGCTTCGAGCGTCTCGTGCGCCATCGCCGAGGCCCGGGTCGAGAGCTCGCGCACCGTCCGGCTCGCGGCCATGAGCTCGCCGGTGACCCGCTCGTCCAGGGTGTCGAAGCGCTTGGCGACCCGCTCGAGCGCGATCTTCAACGGTCGGGTCGCGAGTGTCAGCTCGCTCGACAGTCGCTCCTCGACACCTTCCGGGGCACGAACGATGAGCGAGCGGCCGAGCTGGCCGAGCTTGTGGTCGATCCGCCGGGTCGCCTCGATCTGGGCCACCATCAGGCTTTCCGGGGTCAGCGGCACGAGGCGCTCCTCGAGCAGCTGACAGAGGCGGCGGATCTCCGCTTGCGTTCCGTGCAGGGCTGTCTTCTCGCGCCAGGAGAAGACGAGGGAGGCGGCGAGCCCGGCGATCGAGGTCACGAACTTGAAGGTGGCGGCGGCCAAGAGCTCGCGCAGCGCTCCTTGTGCCTCGCGCACATCGGCCGCGGTCACCCCCTCGCTCGCGAAATGCAAGGCAGCGACCAGGCCCATGAAGGTGAACAGGAGCCCGATGCCGACCAGCATGTTGGGCACCGCCTGGTAGAACCGTAGGTTGAGGCCTACCCGGGCGAAGAGACCGTCGTCGAACGCCGCCTGCGGTGGCTGCGGGGCACCCAGGACCTGCTCGTTGCCGGGCACCGGGGTCAGGGTCGCGGCATAGGCGCGCCACGGCCGGCCGAGCACCGGATCCTGGGCCAGGCCTTCGAAGACGGCGGGAAAACGCTGCTTGAAGGCGGCCTGGCCGTCGCCCCGGTCGACGAGGTCGATCGCGCGCGCGAGCGAACGGCGGAGCGGTGCCAGCCGGGCAGTGAAGCGCTGCCAGAGCACGAGCGCCAAGAGAATGATCCCTAGCGCCAGGAGCCACGGCAGCCAGGGAACCGCAAAGACGGCGAAGACCCGATCGACGGCGATCATCCGCCGGTCACCGCCCAGTGCCGAGCGTTGCGGTGCCGAGCCTTGGGGTGCCGAGCCTTGGGGTGCCGGACGTCGGGCGCCGCGACAGCGCGGCCGTTCTTGGTGTAGGGTCGCCCCTGTCGGTAACGGCAAGTGAGGCCAGGATACCACGCATAGAGCTTGAAGTTGATTGGCATGGAATCTTTTTCACCTAGTACTTGCTGCCATCTCGGCTCTTGCCTACTCTCCGGGCGGCGCTGGGCCAAGAGTTGCGACCAACCCCGGCAATTTCCGTGGTCGCGGCTCGTCGGCTGGCGCCGAGGGCGGGTCCGGGCGGCGGTCGTGCCACCCGTTGATAACCGATAAGCGTTAACGAATGGCAAAAGTTGTCGTCATCGACGACCGGGTCACCAACCGCAACATCCTCACCCGCCTCGCCCTCTCGGTCGAGGAAGGGCTGCAGGTGCAGGCTTTCGCGAGCCCGATCGAGGCGCTGACCCGATTGCAGGCGGCCAATCCGCCCGACCTGATCATCACCGACTACAACATGCCGGAGATGGACGGCGCCACCTTCATCGAGACCCTCCGCGAGCAACGCGCCTTCGCCGATGTACCGATCGTCGTGGTCACCGTCTACGAGGATCGGGATTTCTGTTATCGCGCCCTGGATGCAGGCGCCACCGACTTTCTCTTGAGCCCGGTCGATCATCTCGAGTTCAGGGCCCGGGCGCGCAACCTCTTGACCATGCGCCGCCAGCAGAAGCTGCTGGCCAAGCGGGCGGCCGATCTCGAGCAGGCCTTGCAGGAGCAGCAGGGGCCGGCCTTCGACCATCCGGCGGTGCGGCTGCAGGCGTTTCTCGACCGGGTGCCGATCGCCGTCTCGGCGGTCGACCGCTTCGGCCGGCTCACCCTCGTCAACCAGGCGCACGAGGACCTTTTTGCGCAGCGGCGCGAGGATCTCGTCGGCAAGACCCTGCTCGATGCATTCGGCGAGGCCTATGCCACCCGCCACGCGGTGCTCGACGAGAAGGTCCTGGAAAGCGGCCGGCCCTTGGCCTCGCCGCGCCAGGAGGTGGTCAGCAACGGCGGCCGCGAGCGCGATCTGGTGAGCGTCAAGGCGCCGGTCCTGGACGAGGCCGGCGATGTCGACGGGGTGATGACCTTCGCGCTCGATGTCAGCGAGCTCGTGCTCGACCGCGGCACCACCGAACTCGCGGGGCGCACCGACCCCTTGACCGGGCTGATCAGCGCTTCGGCCTTCGAGGACCGGGCCGAGCAGGAACTCGCCCGGGCGCGGCGGCAGAACGAGACGCTGGCCATCCTGATCGTCGATCTCGACCGCTTCAAGGGCATCAACGAAGCGTTCTCCAACAGTTTCGGCGACCGGCTGTTGCGCGCGGTGGCCGGCCGCCTTGCCGGACGGCTCAGGGAGACCGACTGCATCGCCAGGCTCCGCTCCGACGAGTTCGTCATTCTCCAGCCGGCGCTCAGGCGGGCCGACGATTCGGCCGAATTGGCGCGGCGGCTGAGCGATGCCTTCGCCGAGCCCTTCGTCATCGACAAGGAGGAGGTCCACATCTCGGCCTCGATCGGCATCACGCTGTTTCCCACCGACGGCAAGTCCGTCGGGCCACTGCTGAAGAACGCCGATCTCGCGATGTACCGGGCCAAGGCCTCGGGCCGCGACGCCTATCGCTTCTTCGCCGCCGAGATGAACCTGGCGGCGAGGCGCGCCGTAACCCTCGAGCGCGAGCTCCGGCAGGCATTGGCAGGCGACCAATTCCTGGTGTATTACCAACCGCAAATAGAGCTCGACAGCGGGCGGATCGTCGGGATGGAAGCGCTGGTGCGCTGGAACCATCCGCATCGCGGCATCGTTCGGCCGGGCGAATTCATCGGCCTCGCCGAGGATATCGGACTCATCGCACCATTGACCGCCTGGGTCTTGCGCAGTGCCTGCACCCAGCACCGAATTTGGCGGGACAAGGGTCTCTTGGGCATGCAGCTCTCGGTCAATCTCAGCCCCGTGCAGTTCCGCGAGCGTGGGGTCGAGCTGATGATCGAACGGATCTTGAAGGATACCGGGGTCAACCCGGCGATGCTCGATATCGAGCTCACCGAGAACGCGGTGATCGAGAACAGCGCCACCGCCACGGCCTCGCTCAAATACCTCAACGAGCTCGGCGTCACCCTCTCGATCGACGATTTCGGCACCGGCTACTCGTCGCTCTCCTACGTCAAGCGGCTGCCGGTGCAGCGCCTCAAGATCGATCAGAGCTTCGTGCAGAACCTCGAGAACGGCACTTCGGACGAGGTGATCGTCCGCGCCATCATCAATCTCGGCCACAGCCTGGGTCTCAGGGTGATCGGCGAGGGGGTCGAGACCGAGGCCCAGCTCACCCGGTTGCAGCGCCTCGGCTGCGACGAGGTGCAGGGTGACTATATCTGCCCGGCCTTGAGTGTCGGCGAGTTCGAGCGGCGGCTGGCGCTGCGCCAGCTCAATGCCGCGATCGACGAGAGCGTGCTCGACCAGCTCACGCCCTCGGACTGAGCGCCGCCATGGCGCTGAAGGAAGAGCTCGCGCTGACCCGGCGCTGGATCCGCCGAAGGCTCGAGGGCCGGGCCGACACGGAGCACGAGCAGGCGGTCATCCGCATCGTCTTCTCGGTCCTGATCAGCCTCTATATCCTGGCCATCACCGGCTTCGGCATCGCCGACCAGGACGTCCTGGCGCCGGGCTTGTGGATCGCCTTGGGCTCGTTCGTCGCGTCCAGTCTGCTCTTTACACATATCGTCTGGCGGCCGCGGATCGTGCCGGCGCGGCGGATCGCCGGGATGCTGATCGACACCATGGGCCTCAATGGTGTCATGTTCGTCGGCGGCATGGCGACCGCGCCCTTCTACCCGATCCTGCTCTGGGTGATCCTCGGCCACGGCTTTCGCTTCGGCAAACCCTATCTCTTTGCCGCCGCCACGGTGTCCTTCGTGCTCTTCGGCCTCGTCATCACCTTGAACGAGGAATGGGGCACAGTGCCGTCCCTCGACATCGCGCTGATGCTCACTCTCGTCATCCTGCCGGCCTATTTCGCGACCCTCTTGAGCCGGCTCACCGACCTCGTCGCCCGGGCCGAGGAGGCGAGCCGGGCGAAGAGCCGGTTCCTGGCGACCATGAGCCACGAGTTCAGAACGCCGCTGAACGCCATCATCGGCATGACCGACCTGTTGCGGACCACCAAGCTGGACAGCGAGCAGCGCGACATGGCGGCGACCACGCGCAGTGCCGCGCACAGCCTCCTGGCCCTGGTCAACGACGTGCTCGACATCGCCAAGATCGAGGCCGGCCGCTTCACCATCGCCCAGGAGCCTTTCGACCTGCACCACCAGCTCGCCGAGCTCCGCCGGATGCTCTACCACGAGGCTCAGTCGCGCGGTCTCTATCTCAGGCTCCGGGTCGATCCGCGCATCCCCCGGGCCTTCGTCGGCGGCCGGGGGCCTTTGCACCAGGTGCTGGTCAACCTCACAGCGAACGCCATCAAGTTCACCAGCGACGGTGGCGTGCTGATCGACGTCCGGCTGCTCGAGGCCGACGAGGGCACGGTCAAGCTCCGCTTCGAGGTGCACGATACGGGCATCGGCATCTCGGCCGAGGCGCAGGGCCGAATTTTCGAGAGCTTCAGCCAGGCCGAGACCGACACCGCCCGGCGCTACGGCGGCACCGGGCTCGGCCTCGCCATCGCGGTGGAGCTGACCGAACTCCTGCAGGGCAAGATCGGCGTCGTCAGCGCCTTGGGCCAGGGCTCGAGCTTCTGGGTCGAGCTGCCGCTCGGGCGCGATCCGGCGGCGGCGCAGGTCGGTCCGGCAACCGTGGCGCTCGACGAGGCCAGCGCGAGCGGTGTCCCGCCCGAGCGCCAGGAAAACGCCGCCGTCGTCGTCCTCGGCGGAACGCCGGCCATCGAGGCCGCGTGCCGACGGCTGCAAACCATGGGGCTCACGGGCATTCCCGCGCTCGACATCACCTCGGCGGTCGACAGCGCGGTCGGCGGCGGCCGGGCCACGGCCATTCTCGTCGTCGAGGGCGAGCCGCCGGTCGACGTCGAGGCCCTGTCGGAGGCCCTGGACCGCCGTCAGCCGAGCGAGCCCGTCGACATTCTCACCCTGCTGCCCGAACGCGTCGAGCATCTGACGGCGAGCTTGGCCGATTTTTCGACCGCGGCCGACGACCGAACCCTGGCTCGGATCCTCGATCTCGCCCTGGATGGCGCCGCCGCCGACCGGGCCAATGTCGAGGCCGACCGGCTGGTGGCCGTCCATCCGGCCAAGCTGCTGCTGGTCGAGGACAACCGCACCAACCAGCTGGTGATCGGCAAGATCCTCGAGCATGCGGGCCATCGAGTGAGCATCGCCGAAAGCGGCGAGGCCTGCGTCGAGGCGATGGAAGCCGAGCGCTTCGATGCCGTGCTGCTCGACCTCAACATGCCGGGGATGAGCGGCTTCGAAACCTTGAAGATGCTTCGCTTCATGTTCCCGATCCCCGACCTGCCGCCGCTCGTGGCGCTCACCGCCGATGCCACGGCCGACACCCGCGAAGCGGCCCTGGCCGCCGGTTTCTCGGCCTATGTCACCAAGCCGATCGATTCGCTGCATCTGCTTGCGACCGTCGATCGGCTGGTGGCGGCCCGCAAGGGGCCGGAAGAGGTTGCAGCGGCAGCAGCTGCGGCCGCGGCCCGAGACAGTGGCGAAGCGCCGGCGGCGTCGGTTGCGGCCGTGGTCCCGTTGCGCGAAGCGGCCGAACGGGCCGGCGTCGCCCGGGCCACCGGGCGCTCGCTGATCGCCGGGCAAGGCCGGCCGCGGCGACGGGATCCCGGACATGTGCCGGGGGCCGTGCTCGACCAGCGCAAGATCGCGACATTGCTGGAGCTCGATGCGGGGGACGGGTTCTTTGCGCAGGTGGTCGACGACTACCTGCTCGATGTGGCGCAGCTCTTGAAGGAGATGGGCGAAGCGGTGGCCGCGGCCGATGCCGGGGCGTTTCGCGATGCGACCCACGCCTTGAAGAGCAGCTCGGCGCATATCGGCGCGCAAGGCGTGCTCGAGACCTGTCTCGGTTTGCACCATCTCGACGACCATGCGCTCCTGCTCCGGGCACCCACCGAGCTCCAGCGGCTCGAAGCAGCGATCGAAGCGGCAAGGCAAGCGCTGCTCCAGCAAAAAGACGGCACTGCTCGACCGCCTGAGCCGCGTCGAGAACGCGGGTAGCACCTGGGAGCAGCGTGTTGAGCGCGTGGCCGGCAACGAGGGCCAGGGCCAGATCGCAAAAGGCGTCGATGCGGTAGAGCTGCACGGGAGATCTCCCTCGGCGGGGTCTCGAGATCGAGATCGAAGGGTAGGGCCGTGGTCGACGAGGCAGAGCTGGGGGACTCGGAACCGTGGCTGGGCCGGCCGGGGCGGTAGAGCACCGCTGCCGGCCCGAGCCGATCGGGCCCCATGGTCATCTGCTCAGGCCTTGGCGCGCTTTTTCGTCTGCACCCGGGCCAGGCAATCCATGCGGCGGAGATCGTCGGCGGTGAGCTGCATGGCGAGATCGGTCCACATGTCGACGATCTCCTCGAGCTCGGCCAGGCTCACCGGGTCGACCCGGCGCCGGGCGTGGCGCAGCGTACGCCTGGTGTTGAAGGTAGCGGCGTTCTCCTCGATGTAGCGCAAGAGGGCGGCCTCGCCCTCGCCCGGCTCACAGACGACGTCGACGATGTCCATTTCCTTCATCTCGTCGGCGCTGCGCGAGAGACCGCTCTCGATCAGCTCGCGGGCACCCGCCATGCCGAGCTTGCGCTTGAGGAAGCTGTAGGCGCCCATGCCGGGGAAGAGGTTGAAGAGGATCTCGGGCAGGCCGAACTTGGCGTCCTTCTCGGCGATCACGATGTCGTCGCTGAGCATCGCCTCGAAGCCGCCGCCGATCGCATCGCCCTGGACCAGGGCCACGGTGAGGATCGGCAGATCCAGGCAGAGATAGTTGTCGTGGATGATCTCGATCGCCCGGTGCGCGTAGGCGCGGAGTGCCGCCTCGTCGCCACTGCGGATCATCGCCGTGAAGTTGGTGAGATCGCCGCCGAGGCTGTAGACGCCCTTGGCCTCGGACGCCCAGACCAGGTAGCGGAAGGGCATGTCGGCAGGCGCCACGCCGGTGAGCTGCTCGCGCAAATAGCGCTGCACGTCGCGCATGTCCTGCATCAGCTCCGGGGTGTAGCAGGCCCGCTCGCCATGCTTCATCCGCGCCCAGAGAATGCTGTTCTCGACGTCGAGGCGGGTGGTGAGGTTGGGCAGGTCGATGTCGAAGTTCGGCCGGCGGAGCGGGATCACCGGGGCCGCCATGCGGCGGAACTCGGACGGCAGCAGGTCGAGATTGTCGTTGACCGCGTCCTGCAGCCCGCGAACGAATGAGTGCGACAGCGCCATGGTCTGAACCTCCAGGGATCGATACTTGGCGCTACTCGCGTCCAAGCCTCGAATGCTTCAGGAATTTGCTGGTGGAGTTGTTCTCCGCCGACAGAGGTATTGATAAAGAGTTAACGCAGCAACTCTTATCGTTTCGATTTTCTTCGAGTTTCACAGAAAATGAAAAAATTCTTTTCCATTATTTACCTGGAATTTTAATCAGTATTTTAGGGACAAATTTCCTGGGATTTTAGGATAATCGCGCCGGCGGGCAAAAACCCGCGCGACCGCTCAGCCCCAGGGGCCGGACCGGCGGCGCTTGACCAGCGGCAGGGCGACGATCGCGCCGGCGACGAAGCCGCCGATATGCGCCCACCAGGCGACCCCTGCCCCGTCGGGGGCGCCCACGGCGCTGATCAGCTGCACCGCGAACCAGATGATCAGCAGCCAAAAGGCGCGGATTTCGTGCAGCAGCATGAAGCTGATGGGGATGAAGACGACGACCCGCGAGCGGGGATAGAGCACCAGATAAGCGCCGAGTACGCCCGAGATGGCGCCCGAGGCCCCGATCATCGGGACGGTCGAGCCGGGCTCCGGCGCGATCTGCGCTGCCGCTGCCGCAACGCCGCTCGCGAGGTAGAAGGCGAGAAAGCCCAGATGGCCGAGCCGATCCTCGATATTGTTGCCGAAGATCCAGAGGTAGAGGAGGTTGCCGGCCAAGTGGAGAAAGCTGCCGTGCAGGAACATCGAGGTGACGAAGGTCATCCAGGCCGGCACGCGGTAGAGCTGTGGGGCGAGCTCGGCCGACCCGGTAATCACGCCCGGGATCAGCCCGAGCCCGAGAATCGCCCGCTGCATCCCTTCGCGCCCGAGTCCGAGCTGCCAGAGAAAAGCGAGACCGCAGAGCACGAGCACCGCATAGACGACCCACGGTGTGCGCCTCGAAGCGTGCAGATCCTTGATCGGGATCAAGGGCGGCTCATGTCTCGACGTCGACGTCCAGACCGGTCTCGAACTTGGGCCGAATCTGGGTCAGGGACGGGCAGCGCTTGCGGTTGGGCTCGACCGCCCTCTGCGGTGCGCAAGGCGTCAGCGTGCGCCTCGAGACGCGGGCCAGCTCTCGATACTCTCGCGTACCCTGGCTCTTCCAGGCGATCTCGGCGGCATCGAGCGGCCGCACGACGCGCGCCGGGATGCCCGAGACCAGATGCCCGGCCGGCACCTCGAAGCCCGCCTTGACGAAGGCCATGGCGGCGACGAAGGCGTTCTCGCCGATGACCGCCCCGTCCATCACCGTGGCGTTCATGCCGACCAGCGCGTTCCGTCCCACCCGGCAGCCGTGCAGGACGGCCCCATGGCCGATATGGCCATCCGCCTCGATCACGCACTCCTTGCCGGGAAAGCCGTGCATCACGCAATTGTCCTGGATGTTGCAGCCCTCCTCCAGGATCAAGCGCCCCATGTCACCGCGCAGCGAGACGAAGGGTGCGACGTAGACGTGCGCGCCGATGATCACATCGCCGATCAACACGGCCTCGGGGTGAACGAACGCCGTGTCGTCGACCACGGGGCGGATACCGGCATATTCGTAAACGCGCGCCAAGGGGCACCTCCAGCCATTTACTGCACTGCATTACGCAGCGGGCAGAGCACGAGATCGAGCCCGGTTGCAAGCGACGGCTGCAAGCGGCGGCGCTTCAGGGCGTCGGCGGTACCCGCTGCTTGCTCGGTGCCGTGCTCCGGCCATCCGGGTCGAGCACCGCGAGTGCCGCGGTGATCGCCTGCAGCACCGAGTTGTCGCCGCCCGGCATCCCCTCCTCGGTGGCGACGGCCATCTCGCTCTCGTCGTATTCCCACTGCCTGAGCAGGGCGATTTTCTGCTCGGCCGTGAGGTCCTCGGCATCGACCACGGCGGCGGGATCGGGGAAATGGGCTGCGGGGTCGCGCAGCGCCTCGTCGTAGTCCAGCTTCTCGGCCATCGGTTTCCTCCTGGGTCAGATCCTATCCGGGATATATAGGCAGACCGGCGGCGCCGGTCGAACGGCGATGCTGGAGTATCGCTGTTCGAAACACCAGGCCACCGCTGGCGTTCCATTGGCCCGGCTCTATCCGAGGCGGGCGAGCAGGCAGCCGAGGGCGCGACGTTCCGGGTGACGGACGAGATCGTCGCCATGCCCGACGGCCGACCACCGCCCGGCCGCATCGAGGCTGGACAAGCCAGACAATCGCTACTTAGATGCACAGCTGTAGACGCCAACGAACAAAAGAGCAGGAGAGGCATGGCGATCGCAGCATCGGCTTCGGTGGGTCGCGCCAACCGCCGCCGCGAGGTCCCCTGGATCGAGCGCTACATCAATATTCTCGGCCCCTTGGTGATGATCCTGACGCTCTGTCTGGTCATGGCCTTTGCCGATCCGCGCTTCTTTCGCGTCCAAAACATCATGATCATCCTTCAGGATGCCTCGATCTACATGGTCCTGGCAATGGGGATGACGCTGGTGATCACCGGCCGCGGCATCGATCTCTCGATCGGCTCGGTGGCCGCCCTCGCCGCCGTGGTCATGGCGATGCTGATCAAGGACGTGGGCGTCAACGTCTACGTCGCGATGCTGATCGCCGTCCTGGTCGGCCTCGCTTGTGGCTTCATGAACGGCTTCGTGATCACCAAACTGCGCGTGCCGGACCTGATCGCGACCTTGTCCATGGACCTGGTTTTTCGCGGTTTCGCCTTGGTGCTCGCGGCCGGCGTCGTGCTGGCCCGCTTTCCCGATCCCTTGGTCTGGCTGGGGCGTGGCCGGGTCTTCGAGGTAGTGCCGGTGGCTGCTATCGTCGGTATCACCGTGCTCGTCATCGGCTTCGTGATCTACCGCTACACGCCCCTGGGCCGCTACGCCGTCGCGATCGGCGGCAACACCGAAGCCGCAGTCTTGACCGGCATCGACGTCACCCGGCACAAGATGTTTCAGTACATGCTCATGGGCGGGCTCGCCGGGCTCGCCGGCGTCATGCTCACCGGCCGCCTCAACGCCATTCAGGCAACGGCCGGCATGGGCCTGACGCTGCACACGATCGCCGCCGTCGTGGTCGGCGGCACCACGCTCTTCGGTGGCCGGGGGTCGATGGCGGGCTCGCTGGTCGGCGTGCTGCTGCTCTCGATGGTGGTCAACGCGCTGGTTCTCTTGCGCCTGGACTTCTTCTGGCAGCAGGTCGCGGCCGGTGTCATCATCATCACCTCGGTCGCCTTCTACGCGGCGCTGCAGGACCCCGGCAAAGGCGGCGTCTCGGGCCTCGTGCGTCGGCTCGGCGGCGGCGCCCGTTGACCGGCGGGCAGGACGACGGACGAGCAACAGTCGGACAACGACAGGGAGTGACAACGATGGATAGGCAAAAACTTCTGACCGGTGCCGCTGGTCTCGCCCTCGTCATGGGCCTGGCCGCGAGCGGACAGGCCCGCGAGATTCCGGCCTTGGCCGACCTCGAGGGATCGGGTGAGGACGGTTACTGGGAATATTACGAGGTCACCACCGACGAGGAGGTGGCGGCCTTTCAGGAGATCGTCAGGGCCCCCGGCGTGCCGATGGAAAATCCGCCGGCCGAGCCCATCAGCATCGGCCTGATCTACCCGAGCCAGGACGTCTCCGATTTCTGGCTCCGCAACTATATCGCGATGCTCGCCCGGTTCGACGAGATCGGTCTGCCTTACGAAACCGTGCAGTACGCGTCGGATATCGACGAGCACCTGGTCCAGGCGACCTTTGCCGAGCAGGTGCTGCAGGAGGATTTCGACTACGTAATCTACGGCCCGACCGAGCTCGCCATCCAGCAGGACAACATCAAGGCGTTGATCGACAAGCCCGACACCGAGGTAATGATCTGGAACTACACGGTCGTGCCGCAGGACTGGGGCTCGACCCAACCGCTTTCTTTCGTCGCCTTCTCGCACCTCGATGGTGCCTTGAACATGTGTAACTACGTGCTCGAGACGCTGGGTTCGGAGGGCACGCTCGCGCTCATCCGCGGCACGCCCGGCTCGATCGACGACCAGCGCTCCGGCGGCTTCGCCGACTGTGTCACGACCGAGGGCGACTGGGAGGTCGCCTACGAGCACTACGGCAACTTCACCCGCGAGGGCGGCTACACCGGTGCCCAGCAGATCCTCCAGGCCTATCCCGAGGTGACGTTGATCCACAACGCCAACACCGCGATGGCCATGGGCGCTCTCTCGGCCGTCCAGGAGATCGGTTCCGACGTCAAGATCACCGGCTGGGGCGGCACCGGCGACGAACTCGAGGCAATGCGCCTGGGCGAGCTCTGGGCCACGCCGATGCGGATGGCCGACGATGTGGGCATCGCCGCCGCCGAGATCATCCGCGCCGATCTCGAGGGCCGCACCGACGAGGTGCCGCTGGTCTTCCTTGCCCGGATCACCATCGCGACGGGCACGCAAGGGGCCGAGGAGGTCGACGCCATGGAGGCGGAATCGTTCCGCTACTCGGGCATCGGCACGCTCGAGCGCTGAGCCCCCAGCGCCGAGCCAAAACAGCAGGTAGCAAGAAGCATGGACCAGCCGCCCCTCTCCGTCGAGCCGCTCTTGACCATGACCGGCATCGCCAAGCATTTCGGCGGTGTCATGGCGGTGCAGGACGTCGACCTCACCCTGGGCCGGGGTGAGGTCGTCGCGATCGTCGGCGACAACGGCGCCGGTAAATCCACCCTGATCAAGGTTTTGACCGGGGTGCACGTGCCGGACGAGGGGGTGATCACCCTCGAGGGGCGGCAGGTTTCCATCACTAGCAAGCGAGCGTCACAAGCGCTCGGCATCGAGGCCGTCTATCAGGACCTGGGCCTCGTCGACACGCTCGATGCCGCGGGCAACGTCTTTTTGGGCCACGAGCTCAAGCGCTACATCCTCGGCATCCCCTTTCTGCGAAACGCGCGGATGGCCGAGGAGGCCGCCCGGGTCTTGAAGGAGAATGTCGGGATCGAGCTCGAGGACATCACGGTCCCGACCCACAATCTCTCCGGCGGCCAGCGCCAGGCGGTCGCCATCGCGCGGGCCATCTACAACACGGACTTGAAGATCCTGGTGATGGACGAGCCCACGGCGGCCTTGGGCCCCGAAGAGACCCGGAACACGCTGAAGCTGATGCGGCGGCTGAAGGACCAGGGCATCTCGCTCATCGTCATCAGCCACAATCTCGACCACGTCTTCGCCGTCGCCGATCGCGTCATGGTAATGCGCGGCGGCCGGGTCGCGGCCACGCTGGACTGCAAGAGCTCGACCAAACAGGATGTCCTCGCCCACATCATCGCCGCCACGGACGGCAACGTCGCCGCCTGAGGGCCGGCGTCGGCTCGGCGTTGGTCATGGGTCCGGGCCAGGGGTCGGGGCCGGGGGTTGGCGCTCGCCTCAGAGCACCAGGAGCTGGAAGGCCAGGTCGCGGATGAAGTAGAGGGCGAGGATGAGGACCATGGGCGAGATGTCGATGCCGCCGAGATTGGGCAGGATGTTGCGGATCGGGCGGAGCAGCGGTTCGGTGATGCGGTGGAGGAAGTCGCCGATCGTGTAGACGAAGCGATTGCCGGTGTTCACCATGTTGAAGCTGACGAGCAGGCTGAGCACCACCATGGCGATCAGGAGCCAGATATAGATGGTGATCACGGTGTTGATGAGGTTGTAGACAGCGATCATCGGGGCTCCGGCAATGCGGCTTGGTGAGCGGTGGCGCGATCGACCGCGGGCCGGGTGGCCTCGGGCTCGGCTCGCGATTGCGGACTTACGCGGCGGGTCGGCTGCTGACAAGGTTTTCGACCGCGCGGTCGCG
>JAABSG010000032.1 GCA_011390475.1 Geminicoccaceae bacterium
GCCGCTGGCGCCGCTGCCGGGCCTGCTCGCCGTCTTCGTGGTGGCCGACGGGACCGTGCTCGTGTTGCCCGACCTGCTCTTGGGTGCCCGCCTGGAGATCAGCGCCACCGCCCCGCTCTTTCTCCTCATGGCGACGCTGCTCTGGAGCCTCGCTGGCTTCTACGCCAAGAGCACCTTGGCGCAAGACGAGCGGCGAGGCGGCTTTGCGGCCTTCTGGTGCCTGACGCTGACGGGCAATCTCGGCGTCTTTCTGGCGGGTGACGTGGTCAGCTTCTACGTCCTCTTCGCCATGGTCTCGCTCGGCGCCTACCCGCTGGTCGTGCACTACCGCACCGGCGAGGCGATCGCTGCGGGGCGGGTCTATATCGCCCTTGCCGTCCTGGGCGAGGTCATGATCTTCGCTGGCCTCCTGCTGGCGAGCGTCGGGGTCGGCAGCCTCGCGATCGCCGATGTCAGGGCGGTTCTGCCGTTTTCACCCCATCTTCCCTGGGCTCTTGCCCTGCTGATCGCGGGGCTCGGGATCAAGGCCGGCCTCGTGCCCCTGCACGTCTGGCTGCCGCTGGCGCATCCGGTGGCCCCGACGCCGGCCTCGGCGGTGTTGAGCGGGGCCATCGTCAAGGCCGGGATCTTCGGCCTGATGCAGTTCCTGCCCTTGGGCGTCGCTCTCGAGTTCTGGGCCGAGCTGCTCATGACCTTGGGCCTGGTTACGGCCTATTACGGTGTCCTGGTCGGCCTCGGGCAACGTAAGCCCAAGACGATCCTGGCCTATTCGACCTTGAGCCAGATGGGCCTCGTCGTTGCGCTCCTCGGCAGCGGACTCGCTGCAGGCCCCGATGCCGTCCCGCTCGAAGTGGTGCTGACGGCGGCTGCCTTCTACGCGCTGCATCACGGCCTGGCCAAGGGCGCCCTCTTCTTGAGCGTCGGCGTTGCCGAGAAGGCCGGGCCCGCGGCTCTCCCCTGGGTCATGGCGCTGGCGACCCTGATCGCACTCGCCGTCGCCGGCTTGCCGTTCACCGGCGGCGCCTTGGCCAAGATCGCGCTCAAGGACGCCTTCCTGCAGGGGCCGGCGCTCACCTTCGTAACCTTCTCGGCGATCGGCACGACTCTGCTGCTCGGCCGGTTCGTCCTGCAGCTGGCACAGGTCGGCAAGACCAGCGACGACGCCCGCCCATCCTACGGCAGTCTCGGCCCCTGGCTCGCCGTCACCGCGCTGGCGCTCGTCGTGCCCTGGTTGTTGCTCGAGGACACGGTCGGGCTGGCTGCGGGCGAGGCATTGGCGGGGCCGAAGCTATGGGACGGCCTCTGGCCGATTCTCGCGGCGGGCGGTATCGCCATCCTCGCGGCGGCCGAGCCCGGCAGCGATCTCGCAGCACCGGCGCGGCGCATCGGCCGGTCGGCGATCGGCGCGCTGCGGCGCCTGCCGCGACCGCGGCTGCCGGAGCCTACCTCGGCCTACGCGATGGTGGAGTGCTCCGGGCGGCTGGTCGAGCGGATCGAGGCCGGGCTGGTCCGCTGGTCGATCGCCGGGACCTTGCTCCTGGCCCTGGCACTCGGGACGGTGGTTGCCCTGATGTATTGAAGTGGCAACGAACCCGGCAATCACTCGCCCTGATCCGGCGGCCTACCAGTCGAGCCCCATGATGTAGGGGTCGGAGAGGAAGGCCAGGGCCGGAATGTCGAAAATGGTCAAGAGCACGAGGGCGACCACCAAGGCGCCGACGATGCCGATCAGCTTGCCTTCCTTGAAGAGCTTTTCGGGCGTCTGCGCGGTCGAGCCGAGCCTGAGACCCAAGGCCAAGTAAATCGTGAACAGTGCGGCGAACAGCGGAAACGAGAGGATGTACTCGATCCGGTATTTGATCAGGAAGACCGCGATGAAGAACGACGCCAGCTGGGCGTATAGGAAGGACTGGATGATCAGCTTCGTTTCGTCGTAGTGTTGAAAAGAGCGACGATAAAGATGGAGGACGGCGGTGTTGTGGCTCGCGACGATCGTCCGATACTCGGCGAGCCGCTTAATCGACATGAGAAAGGCACCGCCTGCCCAGTACGCCACGATCAGGCTCGAGGGCGGCAAGCTCGACGGGTCGATCAGCACCCAGCCGATGACGAGGCGGATCGGGTTGTTGAGCGCCTCGCTCGCGACATCGACATAGGCCTTGTCCTTCGAGCGGAGAGGCTCGACGTTGTAGATCACGCCGCTCAGCCAAAAGACGAGCGCGATGAGGAACAGCGGTGTCGATACCAAGGCCGCGAGGCCGAGCCCGGCCACGGTCAAGAGCGCATATTCGGCATAGACCAGCCGCGCCGAGAGCAACTTGGCGACGGCCGGGCGCTTCGATTTCATCGGGTGGTGCTGGTCGAATCGCGCGTCCAGCCACTCGTTGATGACGTAGTTGGCGGACGATATCAGTGCTGCGACCACGAACCCGGCGATGATCACGAGCCAGGGAATCGGCTCGCCCCGGGCGACCAGGAGGTGGGCGAGGACGATGCCCGGGATGATGAAGACGTGCTTGAGCCAATGGTCGGGCCGGGCGATCGCGATGTAGTCGACGAGGCCCGCGCTCGACCGCTCGTCATCGCGGCCCAGCGCCCTGTTGGTGAATTGATCGATCATGCGTGCACTCCGGTGCCCGGTCGAGGCGTCATTATAGCGGGCTCGTGGTAGGTGGCGCGCTTCGCGTTAGCACTAGCCGCTAGAAAAGCCGAGCGCCACCGGGGCCGGCGCCGCGCATTGCCGCAGCCGCACGGGCCGCAGCCGAACGGGCCGCAGCCGCACCGGCCGCGCAGCGCGCAAGCCATGCGCCAGGCCTCACTCGTCGTGCGCGGTCGAGGTGACATTCATCCGGTCCAGCCGGCGATAGAGCGCGGTGGTGCTTTGGTCCGGCACGGACAAGCGCTCCCAGCCGATCTCGAGCTGGGCGAGGAGTGCCGCCGTGATCGGATCGTCGAGATCGGCAGTCGGCACCGGCCAGATCATCACGTAGTCGAGTTGGCCGCTCGTGGTGTTGCCGTAGCCGAGAATGTCGATGTCCGGCGGGCTGGCGTCGAGCTGTCGGCCGATATGCCGGTAGGGGTCGACGTCTTCACGATAGACGAACGGAAAGTAGCCGTAGACCCCGGCCGAGAGCAGGCTGCCACGCAGATAGAGGATGCCGCGCTCGCGGGCGAGGTGGGCGCCCGCGTGCACGTACGGCAGAACGGCCCATTCGCGCGTCGAAGGGGGGCGGCGGAGGTGGAGTGGCAGCACCGTACGCTCGTCCTGCATCGCCTCGGCGGCGGCGAGGTAGTGGCGGATGTCGTCGTCGAAGCGGTCGTAGATCCAGACCCGGTAACCGGCCGTCGCCAGGGTCGAGACGACGGCGGCCACAGCGACCAGCCGGGCGACGAGGCGGCTCGGGGTGACCGTCGCGAACCAGATGATGGCGAAGTAGACGATGAACGGGATGAAGCGGTCGGCGAGCGCGATCCGCCGCGTGCTCACCGGATTGACGAAGAAAATGACGAGGAGGGCGAAGGGCAACAGCGCCCAGAGCGCCGATTGCCAGAGCGTGCCGGCCTTCAGGTGGCGATAGAGCGTGTAGACGACGAGGCCATAAAAGGCCACGAGCCAGGGGAGCATCAACCAGAGCTCGACGATGTCGTAGGAAACCAGCGTGATCATGCTGGCCAGCCCCTCGACCCCGATATCGTCATCGCGCGCCCGCGACACGCCGTGGCGGAGGAAGAAGGCGAGCGCGATCAGCAACGCCGGGGTGGCCGCCAAGGCGAGCCGCCAGCCGCGCTGGAAGGTGGCGAGGGCGGCTTGGCCGAAGGACTTGCCGTCCACGAGGTCGGTGAGCGCCCGCCAGCCGACGGCGAGGCCGACGCCGAGCACCAGCACCAAGAAGGCCATGAGGTGAATCGCGATGGTCGCCAGCGCCAGGAGCGCCATGACGGCCAGGTTGGTGGGCCGTAGATCGTCGAGCCGCTGCAGGCAGAAGGCGAGCGAAAAGACGGCCGCCGCGATGCCCAGGCTGTAGTTGTAGAAGCCCATATGGACGAAGTAGTGGAAGGCCGTGGGTGCCACGAGCAGGCTGTAGACGACGGCGTTGGGGTTGATCGCCCTGGCGGCGCTGCGCACGGCGAGGCACAAGGCGAGGGCGAGGCCGCTCAAGTAGAGCTTCTCGACGATCAGAAGATCCGTGACCTGGGCCAGGAGCAGCCCGATCGCATAGAAGGCGAGGTTGGGCTCGAGCGCCGGATTGAGCTCGAAATAGTCGGCCGCGAGGCCGAGGTCGCCCTTGAGGTAGCTGTCGAGGAGATGGACGATGAAGAGGTGGATCGGCCCGTCCTGGGCCGGAAAATACGTTGTCGTCCAAACCGGCAAGATGATGGCCGCCACCATCGTGAAGAACAGCCAGCGCTCGATCGCTGGCGCCAATGGCGCTGTCGCGCCCGAGCGCCGATCCGACCATGCACCCATCGGTATTCCGCCCGAAGCGACGTTCATCGCCATAAATCCCCAAGCTGCCGAACATGCGCCCGCGGCGAACCACGCGGGGAATCTCGATAAATCGAAACACAAGGGCTCGAGAGACGAGTCAGTCTCGATCGTCGACGAGGCCGTTTACCAAACAAGCAACACCCCGGATGAACCGAGAGCGTTCGATGGTCAAGACATTGCAAGAAGTGGCCATACCCCAATACTTTTGGCCTTGGGCAAAAGGTCATCTTCAACATCAGGTCGGAAGCGTGTCGCGGTTTAATCTCCAGTCGGTGAACTAAACGCCGAAAGCATTCTCTGCACCCGAAAACCTCAGGTAGAAAAGAGCAGGCGCGTTTAGTCCATGCCGGGAGTGGATTTCAACGGATCAGCCGAAAGCGCGCCATTGAAATAACCTCAGCGCTCTATCGATTGCCAGCGAAACGTCGAGATGGAATCTGACTTGTCGCCGCACTGTTTCGCTGGCGCACCAATATTTCATCATTGAGGCGACCAATTGCGCTTACAATAACTACTATTGCGCGCTTTTCGGCGATTTGGCGTTGCTCGGCGAGACCGCGCTCAGCGGGCCACGGGGGTATCGGGCTGGCTACCCCACTCGGTCCAGGAGCCGTCGTAGAGCGCCACGTCGACGCGCCCGAGCCGGGCGAGTGCCAGGCTGGCGACGGCGGCCGAGACGCCCGAGCCGCAACTCGTGGTGATGGGTTTGTCGAGATCGACGCCGGCTGCGGCGAAGAGGGCCGTCAGGGACTGCTCGTCCTTGAGCGTGCCGTCGGCGGCCACGAGATCGCTTGCTGGTACATTGCGAGCACCCGGGATGTGGCCCGCCTTGAGGCCCGGGCGCGGCTCGGCGACGCTGCCGGAGAAGCGGGCAGCGGATCGCGTGTCGACCACCTGCTCGCGCCGGCTCGTGAGATTGGCGCGCATCTGATCGAGGTCGCGCAGGAGAAAGCTGTTGGCCCTGGGCGTGAAGTGCCGCTCGGAAGGCCGGACCGGCATGTCGTCGACTGGGCGACCCTCGGCCTGCCACTTCGGCAGCCCGCCGTCGAGCACGGCGACGTCCTCGTGCCCCATGGCCCGGAACATCCACCAGACCCGGGCGGAGGCCGCGAACTTGTTGTTGTCGTAGACGACGATCTTCAGCCCGTCGCCGAGGCCGAGCTTGCGCACGCGGACCGAGAATTTGGTCGGTGAGGGGAGCATGTGCGGCAGCGGGTTGTCGCTGTCCGAAATCTCCTCGATGTCGAAAAAGACCGCGCGTGGAATGTGCAGGGCCGCGTGCTCGGCTTTGGGGTCGCGGCCCTCGGCCGGCATGAACCAGGTTGCATCGACGATGCGGATGTCCGGTGCATCGAGATGTCGATTCAGCCATTCGGTCGAGACGAGCGGATCCGGCATGCGGCACTCCCTGGGCGTTGTGTCGTGAATTCTGCTTAGCCGAGCCAGGGCGGGACGGGGAGGTTCTTTTCGCGCAGGAAGGCGGGGTTGAAGAGCCGGGATTGATAGCGGGTGCCGGAATCACAGAGGATGGTGACGATGGTGTGCCCGGGGCCCACGTCCTTGGCGAGGCGGATGGCCGAGGCCACGTTGATGCCCGATGAGCCGCCGAGGACCAGGCCCTCGCGCTGGATCAGGTCGTAGACGATGGGCAGTGCCTCGTCGTCGGTGATCCGATAGGCGTCGTCGATGGGCGCACCCTCGAGGTTGGCGGTGATCCGGCCCTGGCCGATGCCTTCGGTGATCGAGCTGCCTTCGGCCTTCAACTCACCGTGCTTGTAGTAGTGGTAGAGGGCGGCACCCATCGGGTCGGCGAGTTGGATGCGCACCGACCGACTTTGCTCCTTGAGGTACTGCCCGACCCCGGCGATGGTGCCGCCGGTGCCGGCGGCGCAGGTGAAGGCGTCGATTTGCCCCGCGGTCTGGCGCCAGATTTCCGGGCCGAGATTGCGGTAATGGCCGTCACGATTGGCCACGTTGTCGAACTGGTTGGCCCAGATCGCCCCATTGGGCTCCTTTTCGGCGAGCTCGGCGGCGAGCCTGCCGGAGTATTTGACGTAGTTGCCGGGATCCTTGTACGGCACCGCGGGAACCTGGATCAGCTCGACGCCTTGGGCGAGGAGCATGTCCTTTTTCTCCTGGCTCTGCGTCTCCGGGATGACGATGACGGTGCGGTAGCCCTTGGCGTTGCCGACGAGCGCCAAGCCGATGCCCGTATTGCCGGCCGTGCCCTCGACGATCACGCCGCCGGGTTGCAAAAGCCCCTTGGCCTCGGCATCCTCGACGATGGCCAAGGCGGCACGATCCTTGATGCTGCCGCCCGGGCTCATGAACTCGCATTTGCCCAGGATCTCGCAGCCGGTCTCGTCGGAGAGATGGTTCAGCCGGACCAGAGGTGTGTTACCGATGAGCGCCAGGGTGCCGGGGCGAATGTCCATTGAACTCTCGCAAATGCGGAGGTTTCACTGAGCGACAACGTAGAGACGCGAGCGGCGGGCGGCAAGGCGAAGGCGCCGCCTTCGATCGCGCATCGGCTGGCCGAGCTGCTGGAGCCGCCGGTGGAGCGCGTCGAAACGCACGCGGCGATCATTCTGCTGAGTGGCGAGCACGCCTACAAGCTGAAGAAGCCCGTGGTTTTCAGCTTCCTCGATTTTCGCGAGCTCGAAGCCCGGCGTGCGGCGCTGGAGGCCGAGCTCCAACTCAACCGGCGCACCGCGCCCGAGCTCTACGAGGCAGTGGTGCCCGTGGTCGAGACGGCTGGCGGGATCGAGATCGACGGCGCCGGGGCCCCAGTCGAGTGGGTCTTGGTGATGCGGCGCTTTCCCGAGGCTTGCCGGCTCGACCACGTGGCCGAGCGCGGTGAGCTGACGGCGGCGCTCGTCGAGTGTCTGGCACGGTCGATCGTCACGTTTCACGATGCGCTGGAGCCGCTCCTCAACGCCGGCGGGGCAGCGGCGATGCGCGAGGTGGTGGACGGCAATGCAGCGGATCTGCGACGCTCGGTGCCCGATATTTTCGCGGCGGACACCGTCGAGGCGCTCGTCGAGGCGGCGGCGGCCGAGGTCGAGCGCCGTGCCGCCTTGCTCGATCAACGCCGTGAGGACGGCTTCGTGCGGCATTGCCATGGCGATCTGCACCTGGAAAACATCGTGCTCTTGGCCGGCCGGCCGGTGCTGTTCGACTGCATCGAGTTCAACGACGATTTCGCGCAGATCGATCTGCTCTACGATCTCGCCTTTCTCGTGATGGACCTCCTCGATCGCGGCTTCGTCGCCGAGGCGACGGCGCTGCTTCAGGCCTATGCCGACCGCCAGGAGGACGATGCCGGCCTGGCCCTCTTGCCGTTCTTCCTCTCGGTCCGCGCCGCGATCAGGGCCAAGGTCGAGGCCTTTGCCGGCGAGCGGCCGAAGGCGAAATCCTATCTGCAACTGGCCACCCGCGCGCTGCGCCCGCCCACGGCGCGGCTGATCGCCATCGGCGGACGGTCCGGCACCGGCAAGTCCAGCGTCGCCCGCGCTCTGGCGCCCGGGCTCGGGGCGATGCCGGGTGCCGTCTTGTTGCGCTCGGACGTGATCCGGAAGCGGCTCTTCGGCCTCGAGCCCACGGAGAAGCTGCCCGAGGCGGCCTATGCCGAGGCGGTCTCGGAGCGGGTCTTCGAGCAGCTCGCAGAGCGTGCCGAAACGCTGCTTCGGGCGGGTCGTACGGTGATCGCGGATGGCGTGTTCGGCGGGCCGGACCAGCGGGCGCGGATCGAGCGGGCCGCAGCGGCGGCCGGCGTGCCGTTCCAGGGCTTCTGGCTGGAGGCGCCCGAGGCCGTGCTCGAGGCTCGGGTCGAGGGGCGCGAAGGCGATGCGTCGGATGCCGACATCGCGGTCGTGCGCGCGCAAGCGGCGATGCGCACGGGCGCCATCGACTGGTCGTCGATCGATGCTTCGGGATCGGTCGAGGCGGTGGCGGGCCGGATCGGTGTGGAACTCGAACGTGGCGGGGCGGGTTGATCTTCGGCTGCCGACCACACACGTCTCAGGCAGTGGGGCAGCTCTCTGTTGCCGCGCAGCAATCACCAACGGAAGGAATTGACGATGGCCCCGGAACGCTCCCCCACCGACGCCCGCCAGGGCGAAAAGACCGGCCATATGCGCTACGTGTTGATGATCTCGACCGGCGCTGCGGCCGTCATTCTCTTGGGTCTGTTCTTCCTCTGGAGTTGAGCGGTCAGGGCGCCGGCCAATTGCGCGCGACGGCTTAGGGCACCATGTGCGGCCGCTTTGCGCTCTATCTGCAAGCAGGTGTCTTTGCCGACATTTTCGGCTGCCCACCGCCGGACGGGCTGACCCCCTGCTACAATATCGTGCCCGATAGCGACATCGTCGTGGTCAGGGCAGGCGAGGGCACCAGGGTCGCGGAGCGGCTGCGTTGGGGCTTGTTGCCGCCTTGGGCAGATGCGCCGAACGATCGTGGGCGGCAGATCAACGCCAGGAGCGAGACCGTCTTCGAAAAGCCGAGTTTCAAATCGGCGGCCCTGCGTCATCGCTGCCTGATCCCGGCCTCGGGGTTCTTCGAATGGCAGAAAGGCGGCGGGCCGAGCCGGCCTTATTTCATTCATCGCCGGGATAACGAGCCCGTCGCCATGGCCGGCATCTGGCGGCAGAGCCGCTTCGGCGACCTAACCGTCTCGACCTGTGCGATCCTGACGATGGACGCTTATCCGTCGATCACCGGCATCCACCACCGCATGCCGGTGATGCTGGAACCCGAGGCGTGGGACGCTTGGCTCGATCCCGAAACCCGAGATCCGGTGCAACTGCAGCTAGCGCTCAGGCCATTGCCCGAAGCAGTCATCGCCGCCGTCGAGGTGAGCCGAGCGGTCAACAGCCCAGCCAACGACAGCGCGGCCTTGCTCGAGCCGGCGGCATCGGCAGCAGCGCCGCCAGAGCCGGCGCAGGGTGCACTATTCTGACAAGCCCTCGAGCAGGGTGTCGGTCGTCGGTTCGGGCAGCACCGCACCGCGTTTGCGGGCCAGCAGCAGTCCGTCGCCGATCGGCAACAGGACTGGCGTGACCCGGCGATCGCTGTGGATCGTCCGAGTCAGCCCGCGCAAGGTTTCGGTCTGGCGCGACTGGTCTGCCGGATCGACGACGGCGCCGTGCCAGAGCATATTGTCCAGAGCGACGAGCCCGCCCGGCTTCAAAAGATCGAGTGCCGCCTCGTAGTAGTCCGGGTAGCGCTTTTTCTCGGCGTCGATATAGACGAGATCGAAACTCTGCTCGGCACCTTCCCTGAACAGTTGGTCGAGGCTCGCCATGGCGAGGCCGAGACGGAGGTCGATGCGCTCGGCGACGCCGGCCTTCGCCCAGTGCGCGCGGCCGATGCTGGTCCAATCGTCGTTGACATCGAGCGTGACGATCCGGCCCGTGGGCGGCAGCGCGACTGCCATGGCGAGGGTGCCGTAGCCGGTAAAGCAGCCGATCTCCAAAATGCGCTCGGCGCCGCTCAGCTCGATGATCAGCGCCAGCAGCTGCATTTGCAGTGCCGAGCTGCGCATTCCCGCATCCGGCAGCCGGTCGGTGGCTTCGCGGAGTTCGGCCAGAATCGGATGCTCGCGACCGCCGAAGGTGTCGAGCCAAGTCTGGAGTGCCGCATCGAGGGCCAGGGTTCTCGGGCTCATGACGTTCTCGGGATCATCGGCGGCACTCCTTCATCAGCGATCCGGGCTTTCAGGCTGCCCGGCCGCTGGTCAGTGCGTTTGCGGCCTCGAGCACCTCCTCGACATGCCCCGGCACCTTGACCTTGCGCCAGACGCGGACGATCCGTCCGTCGGCGTCGACCAGGAAGGTGGAGCGGTCGATGCCCATGTATTTCTTGCCGTACATGCTCTTCTCGACCCAGGCCCCCAAAGCCTCGACCAGCTTACCTTCGGTGTCGGAAGCGAGCGTCAGATCGAGGTCGTACTTCTTCTTGAACTTGTCGTGGCTGGCGACGTCGTCCTTGGAGAGGCCGATGATCTCGACCCCGGCCGCGGCGAAGGCGGCTTTGTGCTCGGTGAAGCCCTGGGCCTCCTTGGTGCAGCCCGAGGTGTCGTCCTTGGGGTAGAGGTAGAGAACATAGGACTTGCCCTTCAGTCCCTCGCTGGTGACCGACCCGCCGCCATCGGCCGGCAGGTCGAAGGCCGGCATCGCATCACCCTGGTCTAGCTCGCTCATCGCGCGTTCCCCTTGTTGTCGTCGCTGGTCTCTGCCGCGCTGTCAGCCGGGCAGAGCTCGTCGAAATACTGGGCCACCAGCGCTTCGCTTTCAACGAGCAGGCCTTGGATCGCATCGAAATGCGCGACCGGCACGCCCAAGGCGAGTTGGCGGTTGGCAGCGCGGACCAGAGCCTCCTTGAGCCCGACCGGGGCCTTCGTCGGATCGAAGCGGCGCGTGGTGGTCGACAGCCGGAGCACGGCTTGGAGCGCATGCAAGAGATCGAGGGTCTGCAGCAGCCGCCGCCCGCGGTCGTCGTCGAGCAAGCCGGCCTCGAGCGCCCGGCCGAGCACCTCACGGGTCTCGGGGACCCGAAGCTCGGGCAGCTCGGGTCCATGGCGGAGCACGAGGAACTGGGCGGTGAACTCCAGCTCGACGAGCCCGCCTCGGCAATGCTTGAGGTTCCAGGGATCGTCGCTGCCGTGCTCCTTGAAGATGCGATAGCGCATCGCCCGGACCTCGGCCCGGAGCTTCTCGGGCTCGGTCGGCCTGGCCAGCGCCTCGTCGATGGCCCGGGTCACCGCTGCGGCGAGCTCTGCGTCGCCGGCGACAACGCGCGCCCGGGTCAGGGACTGTCGCTCCCAGACCTGGGCCGTGGACTCGTGGTATTTCTTGAAGTTGTCGAGGGAGGTCGCGATGGGGCCGACATTGCCCGACGGTCTGAGGCGGGTGTCGATCTCGTAGAGCCGGCCCTCGGCGGTCTGCGCGCTGATCGCACTGACGAGGCGCTGGCCGAGCCGGGCATAGTAGGTAGTGGCAGCGAGCGGCTTCGCCCCGTCGGATTTGGCCTCATCCGGCGCGTCGTAGACGAAGACGAGGTCGAGATCGGAGCCGAGGCTGAGCTCCCTCGAGCCGAGCTTGCCCATGCCGATGACGCAAAAACTGCCGCCGGGCACTCGCCCGTGCTGGTCCTCGAGCCAGCTCGCGGCTTCGGGCAGGAGGGTGCGAAGGACCAGCTCGGCGATGCCGGTCAACGCGCGGCTGGCACTGGTCGCATCGGCGAAGCCCAAGAGCACGTGCAGGCCCGCCTGGAACTGACGGCCTTGCGCCCAGCGGCGGCAGAGATCGAGGAGGGCCTCCAAATGGCGGGCGTCGCGGCGGAGCAGCTGGAACTCGGCCTCGAGCGCGGCCTCGTCGGGTAAGGGTTGGAAGAAGTCGGGGGCGAGCATCGCATCGAAAAGGGCCACGTTGCCGGCCAGCACCTCGGCCAGCCTGGGGGCCGAGCCCATGAGATCGCCCAAGAGACTCAAGAGGTTGGGGTTGGCACGAATCAGCGAAAAGAACTGCACCCCGGCCGGCAGGCCCGAGAGCAGGGCGTCGAACAGGCGAAACGCCTCGTCGACGTCGGCCTGGCGTTCCAGGGCCTTGAGAATCCCCGGCGTCAGCTCGGTCAGGATCTCCCGCGCCCGGGTGCTGCGGGTGGCGCGGATATGGCCGTGATGCCATTGGCGGATCCGCTTGGAGGCGGCTGCCGGGTCGACGAAGCCCATACCCTTCAGGGTCTCGAGCGTGCCCGGGTCGTCCTCGGTGCCGGTGAAGACGAGCTGCTTGCCGGCCCCGAGATCGGGTTCGGCCTCGAACAGCTGGGCGTAGTGCTGCTCGACCCGCAAGAGCGTGGCGGTCAGGGCCTTGCCCAGCGATTCGGGGTCCGCAAAGCCGGCGAAGCGGGCGAACTGGGCGAGCTCCTGGTCGCGGGTCGGCAGTTGCTGGGTCTGCTTGTCGGCGACCATCTGCAGGCGGTGCTCGAGATTGCGCAGAAAGCGGTAGGCAGCGGCGAGCTCGCTGCCGGCCGTCTCGTCCACCCAGCGGCCCTCGACCAGGTTCTCGAGGCTGATCAGCGTGCGCTTGTCGCGCAGCTCCGGATGGCGGCCGCCGAGGATCAGCTGCTGGGTCTGGACGAAGAATTCGATCTCGCGGATGCCGCCCCGGCCGACCTTGAGGTCGTGCCCTCTGAAAGCGATGGTGCCGAAGCCCCGATGCGCGTTGATCTGTCGCTTGATCGAGTGAATGTCGCGAATCGCGGCGTAATCGAGATGCCGGCGCCAGACGAAGGGGGCGAGGCGGCGGAGAAAGCCTTCGCCCGCTTCCATGTCGCCCGCGATCGCCCGGGCCTTGATGAAGGCCGCGCGCTCCCAGTTCTGTCCGTGTCGTTCGTAGTAGATTTCAGCGGCATCGACCGAGAGGGCCAAGGGGTGGCCGGGCGGGTGCGGGCGCAGCCTGAGATCGGTGCGAAAAACGTAGCCGTCGCGGCTCTTGTGCTCGAGGCCGTAGACGATGGCCCGAGCGGCGCGGACGGCGAGCGCCATCGCCGATTCGCGGCCCTGATAGGTGATCTTCTCGGGATCGAAGAAGACGATGAGGTCGATGTCGCTCGAATAGTTCAGCTCGCCGGCACCCAGCTTGCCCATGCCGACGACGAAGATGCCGCTATCCTTGGTGGGCTGGTTCGGGTCCTCGAGCTCGATCTCGCCGCGCTTGGCGCTTTCGACCAGAAACGTGGCGAGCACTGCCTCGGTCGCCCGGTCGGCGAGGCGGGTCAGGCTCGCCGTCACCTGATCCAAATCGAAGCTGCCTTCGAGATCGGCGAGGCCGACGACGGTGGCGATCCGCCGCTTGGCACGCCTGAGCGCCGGCAGCATCCGGTTGCGATCGAAGGGTATGTCGTCGATCGCTGCGAGTTCAGCGTCGACGAGGGCCTGCGCACCGTCGGCACGAAACGTCAGGAGCAGGCCGGGATCGGCGAGCAGGCACTCGGCGAGAAACGGACTGTAGGCGAAGACGGCGCCCAAGAGCGCCCGGTCGGCCGGATCGTCGAGGCGCGCTTCGAGCCGGCTCACCAGATCGGCGTCACTGTTGCGGCCCGCCGACTGCAGCCAGCGTGCCCGCCAGGGGTCACGCGCCGGCTCGCTGTCGGGCTGCGGCAGTGGTGGGGAGACGTGGGGTTGGAGGTCGCTCAAGGGGTCAGCGTTCAATCAGCAGTGGACGGCAAGCTCGGAAGGTTCCCGTTCCAGCGCTTCGGGTCAAGCGTTCAAGACGATTTCACGAGCACGTGGCGCTTCTTGCCGGCCGAAAGCTTGAGCGCACCCCGCGTCAGCCGGTCGCCTGGAACGACCAGCATCTCGTCGTCGATTCGCTCGTCGTCGAGCTTGGCGCCGCCGCCGCGGATCAGCCGTCGCACCTCGGCATTCGAGCGCGCGAGGCCAGCCAGCTGGAAAAGCTCGAGGACGGAGAGCCCGGCAGCGAGACGCTCGGCGGCGATCGCGATGGTGGGCAGGCCCGCTCCTTCGATGGCCGCCGGGCCTTCACCCTCGAACTGGACCCGGGCGGCGGCTGCCGCAGCCTCGGCCGCCGCGCGCCCGTGCGCGAGTGTCGTGGCCTCGAAGGCGAGGACCTTCTTGGCCTCGTTGATCTCGCCACCCTGGAGTGCCTCCAGCCGGGTGATCTCGGCCAACGGCAGCTCGGTGAAGAGCTTGAGGAAGCGACCGACGTCGGCGTCCTCGGTATTGCGCCAGTATTGCCAGTAGTCGAAGGGGGACAGCCGCTCGGCATCGAGCCAGACCGCACCCGCTGCGGTCTTGCCCATCTTGGCCCCCGAGGCCGTGGTGATCAGCGGCGTCGTCAGGCCGAAGAGCTGCACCGCGTCGATGCGGCGGCCGAGCTCGACGCCATTGACGATGTTGCCCCATTGGTCCGAGCCGCCCATCTGCAATCGGCAGTCGTGGCGCCGCGCGAGCTCCAAGAAGTCATAAGCCTGCATCACCATGTAATTGAATTCGAGCAGTGTGAGCGGCTGCTCGCGCTCCAACCTGAGCTTGACACTGTCGAAGGTCAGCATGCGGTTGATCGTGAAATGCGTGCCGAAGTCGCGCAGGAACGGGATGTAGCGGAGCTCGTCGAGCCAGGCGGCGTTGTCGACGAGGACGGCACCAGCGCCATTATCGGTCGGGGGGCCGAAGTCGAGAAAGGCCTCGAGATTGCGCTGGATGCCGGCCTTGTTGGCCTCGATCGCGGCGTCGTCGAGCAACGGCCGGCTCTCGTCCCGAAACGACGGGTCTCCCACCTTGGTGGTGCCGCCGCCGACGAGAGCGATCGGCTGGTGGCCCGCCCGCTGCAGGGTCCGGAGCATCATGATGCTCACGAGGTGGCCGACATGCAGGCTGGACGCCGTGCAGTCGTAGCCGACATAGGCGGTGACTTCCCCCGGAATCAGCGCCAGGGCGTCCAAGGCCCCGGCATCGGTGCATTGGTGAATGTAGCCGCGTTCGTCGAGCGTGCGCAGGAGATCGGAGCGAAAGCTGCTCATGGTGGTCCGCTTGTCGGTGGAGGCCAGCGCCGCGGGGTTCGGTCAGCGCCCACCCAGTCTTAATGGCTTCAGCGGGCCAGCGCCATGGGCTCGGCGGTGGGCTTCAGGCGCTTGTCGAGATAGCGCTCGCAGATGTCCTCGAACTCCTCGCGCTCGTCGTTGAAGACGTGGTCCGCGCCGTCGATCTGGTGAAAATCGATGGTGATGCCGCGCTGCTGGCTCAACTTGGTCACCAATTTTTCGACGGAATCCGGCGGGGTGACCATATCGCGCTCGCCGTGGATGATCAGGCCCGAGGAGGGGCAGGGGGCGAGGAAGGTGAAGTCGTACATGTTGGCCGGCAGGCCGGCGCAGATGAAGCCCTGGATCTCGGGCCGGCGCATCAAGAGCTGCATGGCGATCCAGGCCCCGAACGAGAAGCCGCCGCACCAGGCGATCGGGCTGTTGGGGTTGTGGGTCTGCATCCAGTCGAGGGCGGCCGCGGCGTCACGCAGCTCGCCCTGACCGTGATCGAAGACACCCTGGCTGCGGCCG
The DNA here is from genome assembly GCA_011390475.1 of Geminicoccaceae bacterium. GTDB lineage: Bacteria > Pseudomonadota > Alphaproteobacteria > Geminicoccales > Geminicoccaceae > SLRI01. The sequence goes on from JAABSG010000032.1 coordinate 15,566, forward strand.
ACGCCACGGAAATTGAAGCGCAGCGTCGAGAAGCCCCGCCTGGCGAACATGTGAAACATCAGATGCACGAGGCGATTGTTCATCGTCCCGCCGTATTGCGGGTGCGGGTGCAGGATGATGGCCAAAGGCGGGTTGGGCCCTTCGCCGTGCACGTAGCGGCCCTCGAGCCGGCCGTCGGACCCATTGAAAATGACTTCGGGCATTCCTCGTTCCATTCCTGCGCCGTGCCTGTCGTCGCCGCGCGGTGTCGATGACCCGCGCCACGCAACGCCACGCGCGACCATGCCGGCCGGCGGACGCAGCCTGCCGACGACGGCACGCTATCCCTTGATTGACCCGCCCGGGCGCCAACCTATACTCGCGATCTCCCGGCAGGCGTCGGTTGCGCGGGTGGGGCATCGCACTTGATCCCCCATTCGACCGAAGATGGCCGGCACTGGGCAGGATGGGGGCTATACCGCATGCGAGCGCCGATGTTCAAGAAAATCCGCGACGACATCGAGGCCGTTTTCGCCCGTGACCCGGCGGCGCGGTCGAAAATCGAAGTCCTGCTCTGCTATCCGGGCCTGCACGCGCTGCTCGTGCATCGCCTCGCGCACCGACTCTGGGTACGCGGTTGGCTGCTCACCGCCCGGTGGCTGTCGCAGGTCAGTCGCTTTCTCACCGGGATCGAGATCCACCCGGGCGCCGTGATCGGCGAGCGCTTCTTCATCGACCACGGCATGGGCGTGGTGATCGGCGAGACCGCCGAGATCGGTGACGACGTCACCTTGTACCAGGGTGTAACCCTGGGTGGGGTCAGCGGCGATCCCGGTAAGCGCCATCCGACTCTCGAGGACGGCGTGATCGTCGGTGCCGGGGCAGCCGTGCTCGGCCCCTTCACGGTCGGCAAGGCGGCCCGGATAGGCTCCAATGCCGTGGTCCTCCAGGCTGTGCCGGCGAACACCACGGTAGTCGGCGTCCCGGCGCATGCGGTCAAGCGCCCGATCCCAGTCGATTGGCGCTGTTTTCCGGCTTACGGCAACGAGCCGGGCACCGTGGCCGACCCGCTGCAATCGGCGATCGAGCGGCTCTGCAAGCGGGTCGACGAGCTCGAAGACGAGGTCACGCGGTTGCGTCGCGCGCCAGAACCGTCAGCCCTCGACGACGGCGACGACGACCGCCGGTTGGTCGCCAACCTGCGGCGCTAGGGTCGGGCCCGACAGCGCATGGGCCCCCGCGTCTATCTCGACCACGCCGCAACCTCGCCGCTGCGCCCGGCTTCACGGGCGGCAATCCTCGAATCCTCGGATTTCTTCGGCAACCCGTCCTCCGTGCACGCTGAAGGACGCGCCGGCCGGGCCATGCTCGAAGCCGCCCGCCGCGTGATCGGAGCGGCGATCGGCGCTGCCGGGGCGGGCGAGCTCGTGTTCACCAGCGGTGCCACCGAAGCCAACGCTACGGTGCTGTCGAGCCATGCACGGCAGGCCGGCGTGATCCTCGCCTCCAGCGTCGAGCACCCCTCGATCCTGGCGCAGCCGGGCGTCGAGACCGTGCCGGTCGATGCCCTCGGCCGTCTCGATCTGGCGGCACTCGAAGCAAGACTGGCGCGCGGCGACGTCGCAATCGTGGCGCTGATGCTCGCCAACAACGAAACCGGGGTCGTCCAGCCGGTGGCGGATGCCGCGAGGCTCGTGCACGCCACCGGCGCCCGGCTGCACGTCGATGCCGTGCAGGCCCTTGGCCGGATCGCCGTCGATATCGACGCCCTGGGTTGCGATAGTCTGGCGCTCTCCGCCCACAAGCTCGGCGGGCCCAAAGGCTCGGGCGCGCTCTGGCTGCGTGATCCGGATGCCACGGCACCCTTGCTCCATGGCGGCGGACAGGAGGGGCGGCGGCGGGCCGGGACGGAGAACGCGGCCGGCATCGCGGGCTTTGCCGCGGCCGTTACGGCCGCCACCGCCGAGGCCCCGACGCGGCTCGCGGCGTTGCGGCTGGCGCTCGAGGCGGATGCCCGGGCGATTGCCCCGGATGCCGTGGTCGTCGCCGAAGCAGCCGAACGGCTGCCGCACATCGCAGCCATCGCCCTCCCGGGTGTGCCGGCCGCGACGCAGGTCATGGCGCTCGATCTGGCCGGTATCGCGGTCTCGGCCGGGGCCGCCTGCTCGTCGGGCAAGGTGGCGAGGAGCCACGTGCTCGACGCCATGGGTGCGCCCGCAGCGCTCGCCGATTGCACCATCCGCGTCAGCCTCGGCTGGACCACGACGGATGCCGACATTGCCCGGTTCCTCGACGCCTGGGGTGCCCTCGCGCGGCGCCACCGGCGGGAAGCGACTCCGTAGATTGGAGCTTCTCGAAGCCGGAACGCCTTGCGATCCTGACGGATTCGGCCAAGATAACGGGTGATGAATTCTCCAAGTGGACGATGCGCATGACCGCCGAACACGCCACGCCCCAACTCGTCGAGCTGACGCCTGCCGCCGTTGCCCGCGCGCGTGAGCTCTTGGCGAACCATGGGCCGGATGCCGCCGGCATACGCCTCGGCGTGAAGACCACGGGCTGCTCGGGCATGAGCTACAAGCTCGACTTCGCCGACGAGATCGCGGAGGGCGACACCGTGGTCGAGAAGGACGGGGTCAAGCTGGTGGTCGAGCCGGGTGCCGTGATGTACGTGCTCGGCACCGAGATCGACTGGGTCGAGGACAAGCTGGGTGCGATGTTCGTCTTCAAGAACCCCAACGAGAAAGCGCGCTGCGGCTGCGGCGAAAGCTTCTCGGTCTGACCCGACGTCATGCCGCAGTTGACGTTCGTCCTGCCGGGCGGACGGGAGATCGTGGCCGAGGCGCGGCCCGGTGAGACCATCCTCGACGTCGCGCGCCACGAAGACATCGCGATCGAAGGCGCTTGCGGCGGCTCGATGGCCTGTGCGACTTGTCACGTGATCGTCGATCCGGCCTTCTTCGGAAAGCTGGGGCCGGCCTCGCCCGAGGAAGAGGACATGCTGGACTTGGCCGAGAGTCTCGCCCCCACCTCGCGGCTCGGTTGCCAGCTGGTGCTCCATGCCGGCCTCGATGGCCTGGTGATTACCGTCCCGAAAACCAGTTTGCTCGAGTAGCGCTAGCCCATGTCCCCGATCACCGCGGAATCCTTGGCCCTGGCACCCGGTGCCCGGGTGGTCGTCGCCATGTCCGGCGGGGTCGACAGTGCGGTGACGGCGGCGCTCTTGCACGAGGCCGGCCTCGAGGTCGTGGGCATCACGCTCCAGCTCTACGACCACGGCGCTGCCACCGCCAAGAAGGGCGCCTGCTGTGCAGGCCAGGATATCAAGGACGCCCGCAACGTCGCGAACGCCATCGGCATTCCGCACTACGTTCTCGACTTCGAGGCCCGGTTCAAGGCAGCCGTGATCGACGACTTCGCCAAGTCCTACGCGGCGGGTCGCACCCCTATTCCCTGCGTGCGCTGCAACCAGAAGATCAAGTTCACCGATCTCCTCGAGGTCGCCCGTGATCTCGGTGCCGAGGCGCTCGCCACCGGGCATTACGCCCGGCGGCTCGGTGGGGCAACGAACGCCGAACTCCGGCGGGCGGTGGACCCGGCCAAAGACCAGAGCTATTTTCTCTTCGCGACGACACGTGCGCAGCTCGATTTCGTCCGCTTTCCGTTGGGCGACCTCGACAAGGAGACGACCCGCCGCGAGGCCGCGCGCCTGGCGCTACCGGTGGCCGAGAAGCCCGAGAGCCAGGACATCTGCTTCGTGCCGGAGGGCCACTACAGCCGCGTGGTCGGCAAGCTCGAGCCCAAGGCCATGCGCAAGGGGGCGATACTCCACGTCGATGGCCGCCGGCTCGGCGAGCATGCGGGGATCGGCAACTACACCGTGGGGCAAAGGCGCGGCCTCGGCGTCGCCGACCGCGAACGGCTCTATGTGGTGGGGCTCGATGCCGAGAAGGCCGAGGTGCGGGTCGGCCCACGTGATGCCAGCATGGTTGCCGGGGTCGAGATCCGCGACCTCAATCGACTGGCTCCATGGCGCTTGGGGCAGGAGGTGCGGATCAAGCACCGCTACAACGAGCCGGCCATCGCGGGGCGGATCGAGGCCGTCAGCGACGACGCCGCCAGGCTCGCCTTCGCGGCACCCGAGAGCGGCGTGGCGCCGGGGCAGGCGGCCGTGCTCTATGACGGCGAGCGGGTCCTGGGCGGCGGCTGGATCGAGCGGACGCTGGCCATTCCGACATCGCTTGACAGCCACGCTGCTCGATCATATCTCCAGGCGGTCTCGGCGGAGTAGCTCAGTTGGTAGAGCGGGGGAATCATAATCCCTGTGTCGGGGGTTCGAGTCCCTCCTCCGCTACCACAATTCCCTCACGCGTCGCTCGATCAGCCGGCCGGTTTGCCGGTCTGGCGTCGACGTGAAGCACGAAAAAGCCGGCCGCGCGATTGCGGGCCGGCTTTTTCTGTCTTCGAGCCGAGCACACTCGGCGCCCGGCCTCAGCCTTCGTCGTCGTCGTCACCTGCCGCCTTGGTCACGATCACCTGCCGGCCGCGATACATGCCGGTCTTCAGATCGATGTGGTGCGGCCGGCGATACTCGCCGGAGTTCTGGTCTTCGATGACGGTCGGCCGGCCGAGCGCGTCATGCGCACGACGCTGGTCGCGCTTTTGCCGGGTGACTTTTCTTTTTGGGACGGCCATGGCAGGGATCCTTTGCTGGATGCACGCGAGCAGTTCGGGCGAGACGATCGGCAGGCTGGCCGAGCCACGGTGCAGAACGTGCGCTGTTGTCTGGAAAAAGCTGGCTGGGCCATACGCCAAACGGGACGTCCGGTCAATTCCCTGGCGTTTGATCGCTAGCCACTGATGGCCGCCGCGGCGATCCGCGTCACCGCCGCCTGCCCGGCGAGCCAGGCGCCGCCGGCAGTGCCGTGCCAGCCATCGACCGCGGTGGCCTCGCCGGCGAGATGAACGCGCCCGAAGAGCGGCTGGGCGAGAACCGCCCGGGCACCAGAACCACCCGGCCGGGCGATCGCGTAGCTGCCGAAGGCGAAAGGATCGCTGCCCCAGCGGCTGACCGCGGCGAGCCCGAACGAGCGTTCGACCAGGGTAGCACCCAAGAGCCCGCGCAACGGTTCGAGCACCACGTCGCGGATCACCGCATCCGTCTCCGGCTCGAGCGCCCGCGCCGTGCTGCCGCCGACGAACGCATAGGCCATGGGCGCGCCGCAAGGGCGCAGCAAATAGAGCACGGCGCGCTCGTCGCTGGCCGGGTAGTGGAGGAAGCAGGACGCCGTGTCGGTGGCGAGGTCGCTCAGGGGATCGGCCAGAAGATCGATCGCCACCTTCATCAGGCAGCCCATCGGCAGGTCGTCCAGTGCTCGGCAATAGGCAGTGGGCAGCGCCGGCGTCAGCCGAATTCGGTCAGCCGCGAGCACACCCAGAGGCACGGTCAGGACCACTTGCCGGGCGGTGAAGCTGCCTCTGGTCGTGGTCAGGGTGACCATGTCGGGGCCAGCCTCTAGAACCTCGACGGCGCAGCCGGTGGTCATGGGGACCCTCGCGGCCAAGGCCTGGACCAGGGTGCCGTAGCCGCGGGGCAGCAGCCAGTCTGTTCCGTCCCGAGCCGCCGCCCAGTCGGCTGCATCGGTCGCCGCGCAATCCGTGCCGCAAAGCCAAGGCCCGGCGAAGCTGCGGATCGTCCAGTCCCAGGAATCGGCGCCGACCGGCAGGCAATCGGTGAGACTGGCCCCAGGACGTGCCTGCTCGATCCGTTCGATGCCTCTGACGCGGGCCGCGTGAAAGGCCGCGACATCACCGGGCGGCATCGATCGCCCGGTGATGTCGAGCACGAGGCGGCGCCGATGGTCCACCACCGGACCGGCGTCGAGCGCCAGGGCGATCTCGGCAAAAGGGTTGCCGGCATCGACGGCATGGATCCAAGACGCGCCGAGATCGAACGGCCGGCCGAGCGGCGTCGTGGTCGTCCAGGTCCGCCCGCCGCTGCGATCGCGGGCTTCGATCAGCCGATAGTCGAGGCCGTGGGCCTGCGCGGTGAGGGCAGCAGCGATGCCGGCGGCACCGGCACCTACGATCGCGATCTCGGTATCGACGGGCGGCATGGCCAGAACATCCTCGGTTGGGCAATGTCAGAGAAGCGCGGGACGGAAAAACGAGCCGCGCCGGCTTGCATGGGGAGCAAGGTGCACCACTTCCAGTCAACCGAGAAGGCGGACGTTCCGCTGGGTCCGGTACGATGGCGAAAACGGCGGCGAGCGAAAAAAAGAGCTTGATCGCCGGGATCGCTGAGACTACATATCGCTTCCGCCACGGCGATCGTCCCTGGCGCCTCCGAACCGATCGGATGTAAGCAACCGCCCTGGCGGTCGCATCGGCTGTTCTTTTGACAAGTCAGTATTGATGAAGAGGGGATGTGCAGGCGGCGTTTGGTGC
>JAABSG010000307.1 GCA_011390475.1 Geminicoccaceae bacterium
TAGGGATTGCGGTTGTCAATTGCAACTGTTTTCGGTTGCAAGGCGCCGTCATTCCGGATTGATCCACCCCCAAAACAATCGGTGGGTGCAGGGAGGCGTGCCTCCCTGCGTGCTTTCCCAGCGGCCGGAGGCCGCTTCGCCTCAGAAGTAGTCGAGTCTGACGGCGAACAACTGCTCGACTTTGCGCACGACGTCGCTGCGCGCGAGCAGGACGACTCGGTCGTGGGCTTGGACGATGGTGTCGGAGCGGGGGGTGAGGACTTTGTCGTCGCGGATCAGGGCGCCGACGATCATGCCGCCGGCGGCTTTGAAGTCGCGCAGCGGCTTGCCGACGAGAGGGGAGGTTTCCAGCGCTTCGGCTTCGTAGACCTCGGCTTCGCCGTCGCGGATGGTGTAGACGGATTTGAGCCTGCCGCGGCGGACGTGCTGGAGGACCGAGGAGACGGTGGTCTCGCGAGGGTTGATGGCGACGTCGAGGCCGATCAGGCGGACGATCACGTTGTAGGTGGAGTTGTTGACGAGGGCCAAGGCACGGCTGCAGCCGAGGCGTTTGGCGAGGAGGCCGGCCATGATGTTGACCTCGTCGTCGTTGGTGACGGTGACGATGGCCTGGGCGTTCTTGACGTTGGCTTCGTCGAGCAGGGTACGGTCGCGGGCGTCGCCGCAGAGCACCACGGCGCGGTCGAGTTCGTCGGCGATGAACTCGGCGCGCTCGGGATTGGCCTCGATCACCTTGATCGACAGGTGCGGGTAGCGCTTCTCGAGCTCTCGGGCCAGGAAGAGCCCGATATTGCCGCCGCCGACGATGATGATGCGGTCGCTCATCCGCTCCTCGTAGCCGAAGGCGGGCAACGCGCGTTCGAGATGGGCGGTCTCGACGACGAAATAGACCTCGTCGTCGGCGCGGAGCTGGTCGTCGGCATGCGGGATGAAGAAATGCTCGCCGCGGACGACGCCGACGCACACCAGATGCAGGTCGGGGAAGAGGTAGGTGAGCTGCCGGAGCGGGGTGTTGATGATGGGCGTGTTTTCGGTGCAGCGAACGGCGATCAGCCGGACCCGGTCCTCGGCGAAGGGGACGACGTTGAGGGCACCCGGCACCTCGAGGCGCAAGGCGATGGCGTGCGCCACTTCGACCTCGGGCGAGATGACGACATCGATCGGCAGGTGGTCGCGCCGGAAGAGGTCGGCGAAGCGGTCCTGCAGGTAGTCCTGCTGGCGGATGCGGGCGATCTTGGTCGGCACGTTGAAGAGGGTGTGGACGACCTGGCAGGCGACCATGTTGACCTCGTCGACTTGCGTCACCGCGATGAACATGTCGGCATCGTCGGCGCCGGCCGCTTCCAGCGTCGAGGGATGCGAGGCGTGGCCGAGCATGGCCTGGATGTCGAGATGGTCGCCGATCTTCTTCACCAGCTCGGGGCGCTGGTCGATGATGACGACGTCGTTGCCGGCAGCCGCGAGGTAGCGGGCGATGTTGTAGCCGACGAGCCCAGCGCCGGCGACGATGACTTTCACCTAGATCGACTCTCAGTCGTCACTGTGCAGGCCGAGCGTCTTGAGCTTCCTGTGCAGGGCCGAGCGCTCCATGCCGACGAAGTTGGCGGTGCGCGAGATGTTGCCGCCGAAGCGCTGCAATTGCGATTGCAGGTAGGTCCGCTCGAACTGCTCGCGGGCGTCGCGGAGCGGCATCGAGACGAACTCGCCATTGGCCCTGGGGTCCATGCTCTTGGTTGCACTGTCGGTGAGCTCGGGCGGCAATCCGGCGATGGTGATGGGCTCCCTGCCCTCGCCCGCCATGATCAGCATCCACTCGATCGTGTTCTTGAGCTGGCGGACGTCGCCCGGCCATTCGGCGGTCTGCAGCACGGCCATGGCATCATCGGCGATGTCGCGCCGGGCGAGGCCGGAGTCGGCCGCGGTCGCCGCCATGAAGTGGCGGGCCATTTCGGGGATGTCGGTGCGGTGCTCGGCCAGGGGTGGCAAGTCGATCGGCACCACGTTGATGCGGTAGAAGAGGTCTTCGCGGAACCGGCCGGCGGTCATCTCGGCCTGCAGGTTGCGGTTGGTCGTGGCGATGACGCGCACGTCGACCTCGCGGCGGTTGTTGCCGCCGGGCCGGGTGAAGCTGCGCTCCTGCAATGCCCGGAGCACCTTGCCCTGGGTTTCGAGCGGCATGTCGGCGATCTCGTCGAGGAGCAGCGTGCCACCGTCGGCGCGCTCGAGGGCGCCGATCACCCGGGGCTGGTCGGGGGCCATGAAGCCGGACTCGCAGCCGAAGAGCTCGATATCGACGCGCTCGGGTGCCAGCGCGGCGCAATTGACGACGACGAAGGCAGCGTCACCGCGCCTGGACTGGGCGTGCAGCAGGCGGGCCACCACTTCCTTGCCCGAACCCGGAGGGCCGCTGATCAAAATCCGGCTGTTAGTCGGCCCGACCCGTTGGATCGTGCTCTTGAGCTTGCCGATGGCGGGCGAGGTGCCGATCAACTCGAATTTCTGCGCCCGGGACTTCAGCTCTTCGTTCTCGCGACGGAGGCGGCTCAACTCCATGGCGCGTTCGACCGCGAGGAGCAGGCGATCCGACTTGAACGGCTTCTCGATGAAGTCGTGGGCGCCCTTCTTGATGGCGGCGACCGCCGTCTCGATGGTGCCGTGGCCCGAGAACATGATCACCGGCATGTCGGGATAGCTGGCGCGGACGTGGTCGAGGATCTGCACCCCGTCCATCCGGCTGCCCTCGAGCCAGATGTCGAGCAGCACCAAGGCCGGCGGCTTTTTCGCCACTTCACGCAAGGCCTCGTCGCTGGTCGCCGCCATGCGCGGCTGGTAGCCCTCGTCTTCGAGAACGGCGGCCACCACCTCGCGGATGGCGGCTTCATCGTCGACGATCAAAATATCCTTGCTCATGCTCGACTTCCGTTGCGGCCGGTGCATCTCCGGTCAACCCGCCCGGCGCTCCCCTCGGTCTTTGCGGTCCTTGACGATGCGGTCGGCCGGGAAGACCAGCCGCACCAGGGCGCCGCCTTTGTCGCTTTGGTCCAGCTCCACGCGGCCGCCATGTTCCTCCATAATCTTGTGGACGATGGCAAGCCCCAACCCGGTTCCCTTGGCCTTGGTGGTGACATAGGGCTCGAGGAAGCGCTGCCGTTCGCCTGGCGGGAAGCCCGGACCGTTGTCGGCGACATCCAGCTCGAGCTCGTGATCACAACGTGTGGCCGTGATGGTTATCACAGGTGTTGCGGCTGGGCCACCACCATCGCTCGAGCGATCGCCCGCGGCGGTTGCGGGATCGGCGCCGGGATCGTTGGCGGCACGGCTGTCCTGCAGCGCCTGGGCCGCGTTCTGCAGCACGTTGTTGAGCGCCTGGCTGATCTTTTCGGCGTCGCAATCGAGATAGATGCCGGAAAGCGTTTGGAGATCGCTCTCGACCTCGAGCGCCGGCCAGGCTCCCGCCTGCAGCTCGACCGCGTGGTGAACGAGCTCCGCCAGGGGCTCCGGGCGCATCTGGGCGTCGGGCATTCGGGCGAAGGCCGAGAACTCGCGGATCAGCCGGCCGATCACGTCGACCTGGCGGATGATCGTGTCGATCGAGCGGGCGAAAGACGGGCGATCGGCCTCGGCGATCTGGCCTTGGAACTTGCGCCCGAGCCGTTCCGCCGAAAGCTGGATCGGGGTCAAGGGGTTCTTGATCTCGTGCGCGATGCGCCGCGCCACCTCGGCCCAGGCGGCTTGGCGTTGGGCGCTCAAGAGGGCGGTGATGTCGTCGAAGGTGAGGACGTAGCCGACGATGCGCTCCGGATCGTCCGGGTTCTCGCTGGCGCCGGCGCGTTGCGCCGCGAGGCGGACCAGGAGCGTGTATTCGGCGGCAGCCCGGTGCACCGTGACCTGGGACTGGACGGTCTGGCCCGCTGCCAGTTCCGGGAGGTCGAAGAGCGGCAGGGTCTCGGGCAGGATCTGGGCGATATCGGCGCCGGTGATCTCGATCTCGTCCGCGGCGAAGCCGGGCTCGGCGACCTCGAGCTCGCCGGGTTTCGGGCTCGGCGCGCCCGGCCCGGGTGCGGGTTCGAGGAAGCGCGCGGCGGCACGGTTGGGCAGGACGATGCGGCGATTCTCGTCCAGGCCGATGACCCCGGCGGTGACGCCCGAGAGCACGGCCTCGGTGAAGCGCCGCCGGCCGTCGAGCTGGTGGTTGGCGTCGATCAGCTCGGCCCGCTGGTTCTGCAGTTGCGTCGCCATGCGGT
>JAABSG010000308.1 GCA_011390475.1 Geminicoccaceae bacterium
AACACGCCGGCATGGTCATCGTCGCCGACGGCACCGAAGAAGCCGCCCGCCGCCTCGAGCGAACCTTGTGGAACGACCCGGCAACCGGCGTTATGCGCCACGCCGATGCTGGTTACGAGGCGGCGCTTGCTTGTGCGAAGGAAATGGGGCTGAAGCTGCCGTCGCTGACATGATGGAAGAATCCGGGGGAAATGATTTCCCCCGCGCCCCCTCAGAATTCTTTTCAAAGAACAGTTGGTAGGCGAGCATGGATCGATCGATGGCGCCGATCATGTCGGAAGACCTGGAGCGCCTTGCCCAGCTCGTCGAGGTCGAAATCGCCGATTTCCTTCGTTTTGAGAAGCAAGCGCCATTTCGTGACAGGCTGCTCGCGGTCGCCCTCTGTCAAGGAGCTGCCTTGCACGCACTCGATGGGTGCAATGGCGTAAAGGACTTTGACGTCTATGTTTTCTTCGCCGAACTTTCCAATTTGAAGGGACCTTTCAATCGATCGGCACGCAAACGCGACTTTGGCCCATCCAAATTCGGCCGGTACTCAGGTGAAAATCCAAGGTACTCTGGCAGGCGAACCGACATATTTTTGCGCACAATCCCGACCAAGGACAGTGCTGAACCCGCAATGGCGATCGCTGCCCACCTGCGATCAGGTAAACCAGGAAGCACGCCCTGGCATCTAGCACAAAAGGCGGTCATATTATTGCGGCCGAAATCCCGACTCGGTGAGGTGGTATGGCGACCGAGCTAAAGGCCCGCCCGAGCTACGACGACGACTTCTACGCCTGGACCCAGCACCAGGCGAGACAGCTGCGTGCGCAAGGCCGGCTGCGCCAGAACGAGCCCCTCGACTGGAAGCTGCTCGCCGAGGAGGTGCAGGACTTGGGCCGAAGTGAGCTTCATACCTGCCAATCGCTGACGGATCAGATCATCGCACACCTCCTGAAGCTGGAGTTTTCCAAGGCTACCGAGCCACGCTTGGGCTGGGAGCAAGAGGTCGCTGCCTTCAGGATCGGCCTCAGGAGACACCTCACGCCCACTATCAGGCGGAAGATCACAAGCGCTCTAGGCGAGCACTACGCCAACGCGATTGAACTGGTGACCCCGGGCTTTCAGGCCCATGAACCGGAGCGCCTCGCCCTCGTGCCCGAGAGCTGCCCCTACACCTTCGACCAGATCCTGAGCGGGAAAGACAGCGATCCCGCCCGGAAAGCCGCGGACCGATAGGCCCCCAGGGGCTTCAGCCCCACACCAATTCGTGTATCCTACCCCTCGCGACGGGCAGCGGCAGCCGACCTGCCGTGCCGCCCGAGGCTCCGATCGGCGTGTGGGGGAAAATGCGCACGGACCAGATCGGCGCACCCGCCATCGACCGGGGCACGGTGCGCCTCGACAATACCCGGCTGGCGCCCGGCGTCCTGGCGCTCCTCGCCGCCACCAGTTCGCTCGTCGCCTGCTACGGCACGCTCTTCGCCGCTGGCGCCCTCGGCGTCGAGATGGTCGGCTGGCGGGCGCATCTCCAGGCCGTCCTGATGTGGGGCCTGGGCGGCATCGCCCTCTGGGCGCTCTGGACCGAACGCGCCCAGCACGGCCGCAACCTGCCGCTCGCCATCGGCGCCGTCGGCGTCGGCCTCATCCTCTTCGTCCTCTACGTTCACTTCGACCAAAGTCTCGAGATCCTGGCCTATGTCTGCCTGGTCGCCGCGGCACTGCTCAACCAGAATAGTCTCGTCGGCGCCTACGTTCAGCAACTGAAGGCGCAGACCAGCGAGATCGCCGATCTCAACGCAAGGCTGGAAGACAAGGTCGAACGGCAGAGCGGCGAGATCGAGCGGCTCGACAAGCTCCGCGACTTCCTCTCGCCCAAGGTCGCCGAACTCGTCGTCGAGGGCGGCGAGGCGAGGCTGCTCGACAGCCACCGCCGCTACATCGCCTGCTTGTTCTGCGATATCCGCAACTTCACGGCATTCACCGAAGGGGCGGAGCCCGAGGACACCATCGCCGTGCTGCAAGGCTTCCACGACCAGATCGGCGAGCTCGCCGGCCGGCACAACGGCACCATCGGCTTTCGCGCCGGCGACGGCGTCATGGTCTTCTTCAACGACCCGATCCCCTGCGAAGAGCCCGTCCAGGATGCGTTGAACCTCGCCCGGGACATTCGCGCTGCCGTGATCGAGCTACGCCGCCGCTGGGAGCGCCTGGGCTTCTCCTTCGGCATCGGTATCGGCATCGCCGCCGGCTATGCCACACTCGGCATGATCGGCGCCAAGGGCGGCGCCGGCTACACCGCCATCGGCAATCCGGTGAACATCGCGGCAAGGCTCTGCGACCTCGCCGAGGACAACGAGATCCTGCTCGACCAACGCGCCTATCTCGACGTCGAGCACGCCGTGACCGCCGAAGCCACCGAGCCCCGGCGGCTGAAGGGCGTCAGCAAGCCGATCGAAACGTGGCGGATCACCACCGACCCGACCGAGGACGCCTAGCGGCGGCAGGGCGCCTCGAGACCAGCAAAGCGTGGGATCCGAGGCGGCAAATCGCCCGGCGCCCGCCTCGACATCGCCGGCTTTGTCGGCGGATCCTTCCATGAGGCGTGAAGTTTCGGTTAAGGGCGCGGCAACACGTCGGTACTCGATCGGCCCTGCCTGCCTGCCGGACTTGGTTGGCGGCGCTATAACCAAGGCGAGCGCGGGGGCCGACCGGGGATGGTCGGCTCATGGGAGCGAGCGGAGGGGTGGATGACCGGTTTGGACGTTTCGACGGCAACGGTTCGCCCACGGCGCTCGACCACCGACGAACTCTTGGCGGAGACGGTGCGGCTCGCGACCCGCGTGCGTGGTGCGCTCGTGGCGGATGTCGCAGCCGATCGGCGGGCCGCGCTCCGCCGGTTGCAGCAGGTGGCGAAGGTGGGCGAGCTCACCGCCATGCTCGGCTACTGTGTCGCCTGGCTCTTGGTCCGCAAGGCCGTGGAGGCCGGCGAGCTGAGCGCTGCCGAGGGGCGGGCCGACGCGCGCCGGCTCGGCGCCATGCCGTCTTCGGCGCTCGCCGCAGCACCCCTGGAGGCGATCGTCGGCCCCGAGCTCGCCGCCCTCGACGCGTCCGTCCGCGCCCTCCATGCTCGCCTCGCCCGGCTCGACCGCCTGCTCGACGAGGCCGGCTGACGACGTTGCCACAACCTGGCGGCAAGCCTTGTTGACCGAGCATTTTGGCGCCATACGGGGGGCTGTCTGATTGCTCTCGCAGCCCCCGGAGGACGCGCCATGGCGCTCATCGCCCAGAGCCTTAGCCGGATCAAGCCGTCGCCCACGATCGCGGTCACCAACCTCGCCCGCGAGCTCAAGGCGCAAGGCCGCGACATCATCGGCCTGGGGGCGGGCGAGCCCGACTTCGACACCCCCGACCATATCAAGGAAGCGGCGATCGCCGCCATCCGCGCCGGCGACACCAAGTACACCGCGGTCGACGGCACCCCGGCCCTGAAGGCCGCGATCTCGGCCAAGTTCGAGCGCGAGAACGGCCTGACTTACGCGCCCGAGCAGATCACCGTCGGCACCGGCGGCAAGCAGGTGCTCTACAACGCCCTGATGGCGACCCTCGATCCGGGCGACGAGGTGCTGATCCCCGCCCCTTACTGGGTCTCCTACCCGGACATGGTCCTCCTGGCCGGCGGCACGCCCGTCGCCATCGACTGCACCGCCGAAGCCGCCTTCCGGTTGCAGCCGGCCCAGCTCGAGGCCGCCATCACGCCCAAGACCAAGTGGCTCATCTTGAATTCGCCCTCCAATCCGACGGGTGCGGCGTACACCGAGACGGAGCTTCGAGCACTGACCGACGTGCTGGTGAAGCACCCCCACGTCCACGTCATGACCGACGACATGTACGAGCACCTGGTCTACGACGACTTCCGCTTCACCACCCCGGCCCAGATCGAGCCCCGCCTCTACGAGCGGACCCTGACCGTCAACGGCGTCTCCAAGGCCTATGCCATGACCGGCTGGCGGATCGGCTATGCCGGCGGCCCCGCCGCCCTGATCAAGGCCATGGCCATGGTCCAGTCGCAGAGCACCTCCAACCCCTGCTCGATCAGTCAGGCCGCCGCCGTTGCCGCCCTGAACGGCCCGCAGGACTTCCTGCCCGAGCGCAACGCCGTCTTCAAGGAACGCCGCGACCTCATCGTCGGTCTCCTCAACGACGCCCCCGGCCTCGACTGCCCGACGCCCGAAGGCGCCTTCTACGTCTACCCCTCATGC
>JAABSG010000309.1 GCA_011390475.1 Geminicoccaceae bacterium
CGGAATCGGCGGGGTTGATGACGCCGGCGATATGGCCGGAACCGCCCAGCACGAAGCGCACCGGGCCCTTCAGCAGGCGGCTGCCCTTGAAGGTCGCGACCCAGGGCGCGATGTGGTCTTCCTTGGTCGAGAGGAAGTAGGCGGGGATGCGGATCTGCCCGAGATCGATCGGCACGCCGTCCAGCGTGATCCCGCCCGGCTGGGTCAGCAGGTTCTTCTGGTACATGTTGCGCAAATAAAAGCTGTGCATCATATACGGCATCGCCGTACTGTCGGCGTTCCAGTACAGTAGATCGAAGGCCATCGGCTCGCGGCCCATCAAGTAGTTGCTGACGACGAACGACCAGATCAAGTCGTTGGCGCGCATCAGGTTGAAAACCTGCTGCATGTGGCGCGATTCGAGGTAGCCTTTCTTTTGCATGTGCTGGTCGAGCAGGGCCAGTTGCTCGTCATCGATGAAGACGGCAAGATCACCGGGCTCGCTGAAGTCGAGCATGGTGGTAAAGAACGTGGCCGCCTTGATCCGGTCCCGGCCCTTCGCCGCCTCGTAGGCCAGGAGACAGGCCGTGAGCGTGCCGCCGAGGCAGTAGCCGATGACGTTGAGCTCCGGCTCCCCCGTCTGCCGCTCGATGGCCTCGATGGCGGCCAGCGGCCCCTCCTTCAAGTAGTCCTCGAAGCTCAAATGGGCGAGCTCGGTCGTCGGGTTGACCCACGAAATGACGAAGACCGTAAAGCCCTGCTCGACTGCATAGCGAATGAAACTGTTCTTCGGTTTCAGGTCGAGAATATAGAATTTGTTGATCCACGGCGGCACGATCAGCAACGGCCGCCGCTGAACCTTGTCCGTCAAGGGCGCGTACTGGACGAGCTGCATCAGCTCGTTCTCGAAGACGACTGTGCCCGGACTGGTGGCGATGTTCTCGCCGACGACGAAGGCGTCCTCCTTGGTCATGCTGATCTTGAGCTCGCCTTTGCCCCGCTCGAGATCCATCAAGAGCCGGCGCAGGCCCAAAAAGAGGCTCTCGCCCTTGGTCTCGGCCGCCCGGCGCAAGACCACGGGGTTGGTCGCGGCAAAATTCGACGGGGCGAGCGCATCGACATATTGTCGGGTGAAGAAGGCGACCTTGTTGCGCAAAGCAGGGTCGATGTCCTCGACATTGGCGACCGTGCTGTGGATCCAATTGGCGGTCACCAGATAGGCCTGCTTGATGTAGTCGAAGACCAGGTCCTCGCTCCAGGCCTCGTCCTTGAAGCGCCGGTCGTCCGCGGCGGGGGCCGCCATGGGCGCCACCTCCTCGCCCAGCAGCCGCCGCATGTAGCCCTCCCAGAGCTGGCCCATGTCCTTCCAATAGGCGAGCTGCGCGTCGATCAGCTGCTCGGGATTGGCCAGCAAATGCTGGGCGAACTCGGCGAAGGCGCCGGAAACCACCTTGGGGTCGGGGATCTGGAAAACCTCGTCGTCCTGGCGCTCGAGGAACTCGCGAAAGACCCGGTTGCTGCGCTCGGCGAGCTCGGCCGTGCGCGCCGCGAACGCCTTGGCGTCGGGCAGCTCATCCTGGTGATCCATGGCGGCATTCCCCCGTCGTGATGCGATGCTTGCCGTGGTTGTGGCGCAGGCCGACGCTGCACTGCAAGAGCGGGCCGCTTGCCGAGCGCTATGGACGCAGGTCGGGACCATGCCGGCCGGACGCCGCGGCGCCGCCGCATTAACGCATCCTTCAGATTTTGGGCTTAGGCTGAAGCCACGTCAACGCTCGCCAAGTGGCCGTTTCGGGGGTGCCGTGACAGCGCGACAACGCCAACTTCCGGTCGATGATCGAGCGCCGCCGTGCGGTGCGCGCTCGCTGGCGGCAAGCCCTTGAGCGCGCTTCACGATGCCGGCGGCGCGCTCGCCGGCCTGCTCGATTCGATCGATGACGGCAAGCTCCGCCAGGTGATCCGCCTGGTCGAGGCGAGCGGTCAGCGCCGCACGCTCGAGCCGGCCCTGGCGACCTTGCGGCCTCGGCTGCGTCAGCTGCGTCCGCGGCGACCGCTGACCCTGTTCCGCCTCTTGACCCTGCCGTTCGCCCCGGCCCTCGACCACACGCCCGGCGGGCAATGGCCGTACTCGATCGCGCGCGAGCGGCTGGAGGCTTGGCAAAAGCGCATGGTCGAGCGACTGGATCCGCCGACGATCGCGGCCGCGCGCGCCGCGATCGTCGGGCAAGCGGCGGATGACGAGGCGGCCATTCTCGAGGCCGGTCGCCGGTGCTGGGCCGCGGCCGCGGCCGCGCTCGCCGCCGAAGCGGTCCCCGGCGAGACCGAGGTGACTGCAGTCGAGCGCCGGCGCATCGCCGATCTCCTGGCCATCGGCGAGCAACTCGTGCCGCTGCTCGGCCGCCTACCGTCACCGTTGGCGCCGGGCGACGAGGCCGATCGGGCGACGCTCGAGGCCCTCCTCGCCCTGGCAGAGACCGGGCCAGCCGACCGGCTCGGCGTGCTAGCGGCCGTGCTGCTGCGCCGGGCGAGCCAGCCCGCCACCCTGGTCCGGTGGCTGCTCGATCTGGCGCCGGCCGCGCTGCGGCCACGCTTGCACCCCATCCTGCAGCGGCTTTCGGCCGCGCATCGGGCCGAGATCGCCCGGGGGGTAGCGGACCTCGGCGGCGCCGCCGAGCTGCCGCTCGAGGTCGCCGTCGACAACCTCTCGGAACTCGCCGATGCACTCGTGGCGCCGATTGCGGCGACAACCGGCAAGCCGCCCTACCGATTGCCCGAAAGGGTGGAGGACGAGGAGCTGGTTCGACTACGCCAGACGGCGGCGGCACTGGCGCGCGAGCGCTATGCCGAGGCGATCGACGGCATTCTGCTCCCCCTCCCAACGGCCGAAGCCGCCAACCGCGCGGCTGCGGTCAGGGCGCGCGAGGAAATCGCCAGGCGGCTCGCCCGGCTCGGCAGCACCGTCCGGCGGCTGGCGACGGACGTCTCGATCCACCAAATCACGGAGGCCGCCATCGAACGGCTGGTCGACCTCGAGGCACGGCGCCGTGGTGGCGGGCGGGCCCTGGTCACGGTCGACGATGCCCGACTGATCGAGATCCTGGCTGGTCCCGACCTCGCTTGGCGCTATCTGCGTCCCGAGGCCGGCCGGCAAGTCGAGCCGATCCGGACATCAGCGGACCGCGAGACGCGACCAGCGCATTGCCCGAACGCCCCGGAGCCGCCAGCCTCGGCCGGCGTCTCGCGGTCGATGCCGGCAATACCCGGTCGCCAGCAACGGCCCGGTTGACAGCGACGGCCCGGTTGCTGCGGCCGCCCGGTTGACAGCGCCCGCCCGGTTGACAGCGAGTGGACAAAGGCAGGATGCTCGGCCGAGCTTGTCCTTGCGGCCGAGAGGACCGCCTCGCCGATGCCCGAAGCGCCGAACCGTCGCGCCATCATCCTGATCCCGGGGCTGCAGCGGGTCGAGCGCTTCGCCCGACGCGACCTCTTGATCGAGAACCTGCGGCTTCTGGAGCGCCGGCCGATGCAGCCGGGCGAGCCCGTGGCGGTCCAGGGCGAGGCCGGACGGCGGCTGCAGCCGCTACCCTTGCGCGGTGCGGCGAGCCTCGGCCCCGAACTCGATGTGTTCGAGACCTATTGGGCGGACATGGTGACCCCGCCCGCCGAACTCGGGCCGTTCGGGCGCCTCTGGAGCGGCTTCGAACTCATCCTCTACTGGCTCTTCTCGAAGGGTAATCTGCGCGCCATCGGTCTCTCGCCGACGATCGCTATCGGCTTGATGGCGGGCGGCGTTCTCCTGTTGCTCTGGTACGCCTCGCTCGCCGTGCTGGTGGCCGCGGCGCTGCGTGCCGACCCGGTGCAGAGCCAGCTCGTCACGGACATCCCGCTGCTTCAAGCCGTCCTCGGACGCTTTCTCGCGGCCACGGCCTGGGTCGAGGCGACCGCACCTTATGCCTTCGTGACCCTACTGCTCGCCACGTTCAAGACCGACGAGCTCGCGCAGATGGCGCAGTTCACCAAGGATTACTTGGAGAATCGCCGATCGGGCGCCGAGCCCGGCCTGCGCGACCGGGTCCGCACGCGGGTGGCCGAGACGCTGGATCGCGTGCTCGCCGAGCCTTACGAGGAGATCGTCATCGTCGGCCACAGCCTGGGATCGGTGATCGCCATCGACCTTTTGGCCGGCTGGCCGCATCCCGGCGACCGGGCCCG
>JAABSG010000310.1 GCA_011390475.1 Geminicoccaceae bacterium
ACAACGAGCTGATCACGGTGGGTGAGGGGAGCAATGTGCAGGAGCATTGTGTGCTGCATACCGACCCCGGTTATCCATTGGTCATCGGGCCCAAGGTGACGGTCGGGCACATGGCGATGCTGCATGGTTGCGAGATCGGCGAGGGCTCGCTGATCGGGATCGGGGCGGTCATCCTGAACGGTGCCAAGATCGGCCGGAATTGTCTGATCGGCGCCAAGGCGCTCATTGCCGAGGGCAAGGAGATCCCGGACAACAGCCTGGTGATGGGCATTCCGGGCAAGGTGGTGGGCGAGGTGCGGCCGGAGCAGGCGGAGCGGATGCGCCGGGGCACGGCCAACTACGTCACCAAGTGGCAGCGCTTTCGCACCGACATGGTCGCTGTCGATTGACGGTCCCGGTCAGCGGCGGCGGCGCAGCCAACCGGCGGTCTCGGCCGAGCGCCGGAGGTCGTGGCGGGCCTTGACGGCGAAGAAGGCGAGGCCGGCCGCGAGCTGGGCGATGGCGGCGGTCTCGAGCTGGCTGCCCGTGGACCAGGCCGAGAGGGCCCAGAAGGCCGCCAGCACCAGCGCCAGCACCAGACGGTAGAGGTGGGCCGGCAGCGCCCAGGCATCGACCACGGCGGTCTGCGTGGCCCGGTAGGCGAGGTAGGGCAACCATTGCCCGGCGAGGTGCGCGGCCAGCAGCGGCAAAGCCGCCTGGGGCAGGGGGAGCACGAGGGCGAGGCCGGCGACCTTGAACGCCTGGAGCACGAGGTAGAGGGGGATGCGGGTCGTCTTGTCGACGTGGTTGTAGACCCAGGCGAGGCCGCGGAGTGCGATCAGGAAGAGCGTCCAGAGGGCAGCGCCCAGGGCCAAGCCGGGGCCGCCATAGGCGGGGGCGAGCTGCAGGAGGCCGATGCCGACGAGGCCGAGTGCCAGGCCGGTGAGCCAGGCCAGGGGCTCGCTGAAGCGGTGCGGGGTTCGGTGATAGGCTTCGCTCAGCCGCGGGTCGGCCTCGCGTTCGGCGGCGACGCGATCGTTCTCGACGTAGAGGATCTCGTAGATCACCCAGAACGACGCGTGCAGGACGACGATCGCCGTCAACGTGGCGAGCGACGGGCTGGTCCAGAGATAGACGAGCAGCAGCAGGATCAGCTCGTCGAACAGCACCACCCGCTTCAGATGCCCCTGATGCGGTCGCTTGATCCGTTCCATGTAGTAGAACGGCAGGTAGGCGTGCGCGTGGGCGGGCTCGTAGCGGGAGTCTGGCCATTTCAGGTGCAAGGGTGCGCGCACCGCCGCCAGGAGGTCGCCGTCCTCGTCGTTGTCGGTGACGACGGTGGCGGCGGCCAGGCGTTCCTTGCCCAGCGCCTGCTCGACCACGGCGCACTTGCCCCGTCGGCGCCAGGCGAAGCCGGTCAAGAGCGGTGAGGCCAGGAGGGTCGGCTGTGCGGCCGCCGGCAGGGCGTCGACCAGGGGGGCCACGATCGGGCGAAAGCCGTTGGTGACGAGCCAGGCACCGCCCGGGGGCTGGCGGCTGACGAGCGGCGCCAGCGCCGGGTTGAGCCATTTGGGGCCGAGGCTGGCTGCGCGCTGGCGCCAGCGCATGAGCGACCAGGGGAAGAGGACGATGACGGTGAGCACCCGCAGCCAGTCGCGCCAGACGTGGTCCTTCTCATGGTCGGGCAGCAGACGCCAGGGTTTGACGATGTCGAGGGCGGCGAGGAGCAGGCCGGCTGGCCAGGCCGGGCGGACGCTGTCGAGAAAGGCCTCGGTCGAGTTGCGCAGCCAGTAGGTCTCGTCGAAATCGAGAAGCAGCGGCGCGTTCGGGTCGATTCCCGCGACAGCCTGCTCGGCTTCACTTGCTGTTCGCTCCACCACTCCGACCCTCGACGCCGATAAACCCGTGCCCGTGCGGACCCGTCTAGCGAAGCTCGGGCGGAATGACCAAGGCGAAGCGTCTCGGGGGCTCTCTGGGGCTGGACGCGCCGGCCCGGGCTCGCCATGCTCTCGTGCGTTGGCGACCCGACCGCGCCCTTGCGAGGCCCTGGACCCGTGTATTCGTTGGACCGATCGTCTTATGTCGAGCCCTTGGGTTGGCAGCGGCTGATTCGCGAGGTGGTGGCGATCGGCTGGCTCTGCATCGCCAGCTCGGCCGTTTACGTGCTGCTCGTGCAGGGCAATGTCCGGGCCCTCTCGCCCGAGCAGGAAGCGGTGCTCCGGCTGTTCGTGCTGCCCAGCCTGCCGCTGGCCGCTGCCCTCTTCGTCCTGCGCTGGCGGGAGATCTGCGAGACGCTGATCCGGCTGCCGTTCCTCTCGCTTCTCCTCGTCATGATCTGGGCGTCCGTGACGTGGTCGCTCGATTCCGGGCTCAGCCTGCGGCGGGCGTTGGCACTGACCGCCTATACGCTGATCGCGATCTGGCTGGCGCTCGCCTTCGAGCCCGCTGCCTTGCTGCGGCGCCTCGCCTGGCTCGCCTTCGTCATCCTGCTGCTCTCGGTCGCCTTCGCCGTGCTGCTGCCCGGGCTCGCCTTCATGGAACTCGACGGCAAGGTGCTGTTGCGCGGCGTTTTCTCGCACAAGAACGGCATGGGCCAGCATCTCGGGTTCTCGGCGATCCTCCTGGCCACCGCCTGGCAGTTTCGCCTGATCCCGCGCTTTGCAGCCGGGCTCGGGCTCGTGCTGTGCCTGGTGCTCGCGGTGCCGACGGGCTCGGCCACGGCCTTGATGATCCTTTCGGCCTTGGCGATCACCGGGCTCGCCACCCGGCTGGTGCTGCTGCCGAAGCACCTCGCGATCGCCATTGGCTGCCTCGCCGTGGCCGTCGGCATTTTTTTCGTCCTGGCGGCGATCCTCGGGGCCGAGCAGGTCTTCGCCGCCTTCGGCCGCGATCTCTCGCTCACCGGCCGGGTGCCGCTCTGGCACTTCGTCTGGTGGCAGATCAAGGAAGCGCCCTGGCTCGGTCACGGCTATGCCGTCTATTTCGACATCCCCTGGGTGCAGAGCTACACGACCGAGACGCTGCGCTGGGGCGTGCCCAATGCGCATAACGGGTATCTCGAGCTCTGGCTCGGCGTCGGCGTGCTGGGCCCAGTGCTGGCCCTGCTGTTTCTGTTCACCGCGATTTGGCGGGGCGTGGTGCTGCTCCGCCTCGCGTACTCGCCGGCAGCGATGTTCGCCGTCTACTTCCTGCCGATCTATCTCTTACGCAACATCGTCGAAACCGATCTCGCCGGGTCGGCGCAGCTCTCCTGGGTGCTGGCGGTGATCGCCGCGACCATGACCCTGCGGCCCAGGCAGTCGGCGGAGCCGGTCGATGCGCCGTGAAACCGGCAGCGCCCTGATTGCGGCGCTCGCCGGCTGGCTCGTTGCGGCCGGCGGGGCTTTCGGCACAGGCCTCGACCTCGAGGCCAGGGTCGCCGCTGGGCGGGTGGTCCTGGTCGAGCCGGATGGGCCGGTCTCCAGCCTCGCGGTGGCGGTCGAGCTGGCCCGCGGCGATGCCGGGATCGACACCGTTCTCGTGGCCGACGGCGCCTATTTCCTGAACGAACCGGTTCGCCTAGGGGCTGCGGATGCCGGGCTGACCATCGCCGCCGCACCCGGGGACCGGCCCGTCCTGCATGGCGGGCTCGATCTGACGGGCGCGGCGTGGCTGGCCGGCGAGGCCGGCGTCTTTACGCTCGAGCTCGCCGATGCAGCGCTCGGCCGGGGGGTGCTCGACCTGCATGTGGGTGGGGTCCGGC
>JAABSG010000311.1 GCA_011390475.1 Geminicoccaceae bacterium
CGCTACCCGAATGCGACCCCGGGCGACCTCGAGACCGGCTGGCTCTTTGCCGACGCAGCGACCAGCGGCCACGAGGCGCTGCGCTTTCGTCCGGGCGACGTGCCCGATGGGCTCGGCCTCGAGGGACTGCGGGTCTGGGTCACCGACGACCGGCAGTGGACCAGCAATATCGCGCAGGTGACGGCGATCGACCGGGCGACGCGGACGCTAGCACTCGGCGACAATGTGCCCTGGCACCAGCTCGGCCACGGCAGCCGGTACTATCTCGTGGGCAGCCGGTCGCTGCTCGATGCGCCGGGCGAGTGGGTGTTCGAGGCGGCGACATCGACCCTGCATTTTCGTCCCGCAGACCCGGCCCTGTTGACGAACGGCACCACCATCGTGGCGGCCACCAC
>JAABSG010000312.1 GCA_011390475.1 Geminicoccaceae bacterium
GGTCGATGGTGGCGAGCCAGCCGGCATTGCAGTGGGTCAGGACATTGACCGGCTCGCCCGGCTTCTTGCGCAGCGCCGCGGCCTCGATCAGGGCGAGGCCGTGCTCGCCGATGGCGGTGCAGATCGCGACATCCTCGTCGCAGATCGCGGCTGCGCGGGCCATGGCGATCGCGACTCGGTGCTCGCGCGGCTGGTTGGCCAAGGCCTTGGCCATGTCGTCCAGGGCCCAGCGGAGGTTGACGGCCGTGGGCCGGGTGCGGATCAGCCGGGCCAGGGCGGCCTCGAGCCCGGCATCCGAGGGATCGTCCCGAAGCGCCAGGGCCACGCCATAGGCCGCCGTGGCGCCGATCAGCGGGGCGCCACGCACCTGCATCGTCTCGATCGCGACGGCAGCGCTCTCGAGGTCGGTCAAGTCGATCAGCCGCAGCTCGTGTGGCAGCACGGTTTGGTCGATGATTCGTACCGTGGCGCCGTCGTCCGCGACCCAGATGGTCCGGTGGTGCCTGCCGTCGATCAACATCCCCGCCTCCACTGCTCGTCATCCAGGACCTGAAGATAGCGAAACGGCTGCCGAGCGACGACCCATGCTTGCATATACGTTTTATTTCCTATAATAGGACAAAGAGCATTGGAAGGGAGATGGCAGATGGGTCCGGTTCTGCGGCGGGGTGACCACGGTTCGGCGGTTGAGAGATTGCAGCTCGCGCTCAGGCAGGCAGGATTCGATCCAGGCGGGATCGACAGCCGCTTCGGCCCGGCGACGGAGGCGGCGCTGATCAACTTTCAGCGGGCGCATGGGCTGCTCGCCGACGGCATTGCCGGCCCCTTGACCTGGGCCAGGCTCGATGGCGACGGTCCGGTCAAACCGATCGACATCACCGACCAGGTCACCCTCGACGTCGTCGCCGACATGTTCCCCTTCACCCGCCTCGATACCATCGCCCGCCATCTGCCGGCGGTGCTCGGCGCCTTGCGGCGATTCGACCTCGTCGACCAGCCCATGGTGCTGATGGCGCTCGCCACCATCCGCGCCGAGAGCGAGACCTTCGAGCCGATCGACGAAGCGCCCTCGCGCTTCAACACCTCGCCCGGCGGCCATCCCTTCGACCTCTACGACAACCGCATCGATCTCGGCAATCAAGGCCGGCCGGACGGTGCCCGCTTCAAGGGGCGCGGCTTCATCCAGCTCACCGGCCGCCACAATTACAGCCGGGTCGGCCGGCAGATCGGCCAGGCCGACCGGCTCGAGCGGCAGCCCGACCTCGCCAATGCGCCCGAGATCGCCGCCCTGGTGCTCGCCTGCTTCCTCGCCGCCCGGCGCCAGTCGATCAAGGAGGCGCTGCTCGAGAACGACCTCACCCGCGCCCGGCGCCTGGTCAATGGCGGCCGACACGGCCTGGAGCGCTTCACCGAGGCCTATCGGATCGGGCAGAACCGGCTCAGAGACCCGGTCTGGTCGCTGCCGCAGGTCGTGAGCGGAGCGGCACTCGACTACTTTCCGGTTCAGACCGTGCCGGTCGTCGCCTGAAGCGTGGCGGCTTTGGCGGTCACCGCCTCGATGCTCGGTATCTGCCGGGCATGCTTGACCAGATCGATCGCGAGCGACAAGGTTCGTTGCTCGCAGGCGGCCCGCCGGCCCTGGTCCTCGATCAGCTCGAGGTCGATATTGTGGGCGAGCCCCAGGATGCGGCGGATCATCGAGGTGCCGGCATAGCCCAGCGCGTCCTCGAAGAGGCCCCGCATGAAGGCATGCTGGGCCTGACCGAACGAACGCAGGCCCAGATCGCCGCCATTGGCTTCGGCCGCCTCGAAGAGATCCGGCGGATAGGCGTCGCCCGTGCGGTTGTTGGTCCAAAGCTCGATGAAGCGCCGCTCGAAGCCGTTCCAGAAGCGCTCGATGGTCGAGAGCGTCCACTGCCGGTAGGACTCCCGCTCGCCGGGCTCCTGCTCGTGCCCGGCCTGGCTGAAATAGCTCAACAGGAGATTGCCGATCAGCTTGCCGACGT
Organism: Geminicoccaceae bacterium; assembly: GCA_011390475.1. Lineage (GTDB taxonomy): Bacteria > Pseudomonadota > Alphaproteobacteria > Geminicoccales > Geminicoccaceae > SLRI01. Next base: position 2,007 of record JAABSG010000312.1, read on the forward strand.
CGAAGCCCATCGGTCCGAAAAAGGCGAATTCCGGATCGATCACCCGGGTGTCGGTCGACGTCACCATGATCGAGCCGGTGTGCAGGTCGCCGTGCAGGAGCGCCTCGCTCTGCGCGAGGAACTTGTACTTCAGCACCGAGACGGCGCGCTTGAGCTCGGCATCGGCGCGAATTGCGGCCGCCACCTCGTCGAGCTCCGGGCTGGTCCAACGATTGAGCTCGGCGATCCGATAGGGATCGGTGAAGATCAAATCCTCGGTGATCTTGCAGAGGGCCGTGTTGCCGGCAAAGAGGGCCACCAAGGGCTTCTTCTCGGCTGCCGGCATGGCGAGATCGGACGTGAAGTAGAGTGACTTCGCCGTGTACTCGACCAGATGATCGACGAAGGCCGGATAGACCACGGCATCGATCATCCCGCGCCGCATGATGATGTGCGGGCTCAGCCGCTCCATGACGATCAGGAAGAGCGCGGGGTCGTAGTGCAGGATCAGCGGCACGAGGCCGCCGACGTTCCGAGCCTGAATGGTCGTCGCCCGGTATTCGAAGAAGGCCCGCTCGAGCGGCAGCGGCCAGCTGTCACCGACCAGGCGCACATAGGGCAGCGACTGCTTGACGCAGATATCGCCGGCCGGTCCCTCGACGATGAAGACGAGGTTGAGATTGCCGTCGCCGACCTCGCTCACCCGCCAGTTTTCGGGCGCCCCACCGAGCCGACCGGCGATCTCCGGCAACGTCCCGAGGTAGGCGGGCAGGCTCGCCTCGTCCAAGGGCCGATAGCCGGCAGGTGTCTCGATGGACATGCTTCAAGGACCTCCCTTTGGCGCAATCACCCGACAGCGGCCGAGCACCGCCCGAACGGGGCTCTCTCGACCCACCTTCGAATCTGCCGAGCGGCTGTGCTATGCCAGATCGGGACCTGGATCGTAACCCCCGAGTGGCTACGGCAGGGCCGCAGCCGAGCCGAAGAGGACACCGATGCCGCTCGTCGACCCCGCCATCGCCAGACCGCTCTGGTGGACCAGCTTTCTCGTCGGGGCCGCGGTCGTGGGCTCGATCCTGATCTTCGGCAGCCGCTTTCTGATTCCGCTCGCCGTCGCCTTCATGCTCTGGCTCCTGATCAACGCCATCGCCCGCTTCTACGCGCGGCTGTCGATCGGCGGCTACGCGCTGCCACGAACCCTCTGCCGGCTCTTGGCGATGCTGACCATGGCTGGCCTGTTCTGGCTGATCTTCGACATCAGCATGCGCAACATCGCCCAGGTGCGGCTCGCCGCCCCGGAATATCAGCGCAATCTGATCATCCTGATCGAGCAGGTCATCCGCATCTTCAATGTCGACCAGACCACCACCGTGGACGAGGTGATCAGCCGGATCGACTTCGCCGGCATGCTGTTCTCGCTGACCGCCGGGCTCGGCGGGCTGATCGGCAATATCGGGCTGATCGCGCTCTACGTCGCCTTCATGATGCTCGAGCAGCGCAATTTCGACCAGAAGATCGATCGCCTGTTCGCCGACAAGCACAGCTCCGAGAATCTGCGCCAGTCGCTCGAGGAGATCGAGCACCGGATCGAGCGCTATCTCTGGATCAAGACCCTGGTCAGCCTCGGCACCGCCTTCCTCTGCTGGGTCGTGCTCGCCTATGCCGAGGTCAATTACGCCAGCTTGTGGGCGCTCTTGATCTTCCTCTTCAATTTCGTACCCAATATCGGCTCGCTCTTCGCCGTGACCCTGCCCGCCCTCCTGACGCTCCTGCAGTTCAACGACTGGGGGATCTTTTTCAGCGTGACCCTGGCGTTGACGGCGATCCAGGCGGTCATCGGTAATTACGTCGAGCCCAGACTGATGGGCACGACACTGAATCTCAGCCCCTTCGTGATCATCCTGTCCCTGACCTTCTGGGGCGGGATCTGGGGGGTGGCCGGGATGTTTCTCTCAGTGCCGATCACCGTGATCATCGCCATCGTCTTCTCGAAATTCGAGCCGACCCGACCGGTGGCCGTGCTGCTCTCGAGCAATGGCCGGCTTTCAGGCTGACGGCGCTGGCCGGCTGATGGACGTTCTGGCGGAAAAAGTGGTGGAGCCGATCGGGATCGAACCGACGACCTCTAGAGTGCGAT
>JAABSG010000313.1 GCA_011390475.1 Geminicoccaceae bacterium
TCTATCTGGTCGGCCTGATCGGCTATCCCGTCGGCTGGCTCTACGTCTTCAAGCCGCTGTGGAATCGGGTGACGGGTGGGGCCGGTGGCTGGCCCCTCGCGTCGGCGGCCTACGGCTTCGGTCTCTGGCTCTTCGCCATCGGCGGGATCACAGCGATAGCCGGGCTGCCGTTCTTCCTCAACTTCACCGGCATCACCTGGGTGGCCCTGATCGGCCATGTTCTCTACGGCATCGTGCTGGTCGCGGTGCTGCAGCTGCTGACACGGCGCTGATCGTCTGTTGCCCGTCAGTCATCGCCGCCCCGATTATCCACCGTAGCAAAAGGTCGGAGGGGCCGGGGGAACTCAGTTCCCCCGCTCTTCTCTTCTCGTTTCTTTATGCCCGCCGCCGCCGGCGGGACGTCTGTTCGGCCGTGGGCCGCTTGGGTGTCGGCAGGGCGACGGCTTTCGCTAGTTCGGGGAAGGGGTCCGTCTTGTGGGGGATGGCCATCGCGGCGACGAAGTGGTCTTGGAACTTGGGCTCGATGGCCGTCTCGATCTTCTCGATACGGCGGACGAGGCTTTCGATCTCCAGGCGGGCCTGGGTGTTGAGCAGCGCGATGCGCGCACCGGTGCCGGCGGCATTGCCGGCCGAGCTGATCCTGGCCGGGGCGCAGTCTGGGACGAGGCCGAGGAGGAGGGCGTAGGTGGGGTCGATGTGGCTGCCGAAGGCGCCGGCCAGCATGATGCGATCGACCGTCTCGACGCCGAGGCGGTCCATGAGCAGCCGGCAGCCGGCGTAGAGGGCGGCCTTGGCGAGCTGAATGGCGCGGATGTCGTTCTGGGTGATGGCGATGCGCGGCTCGCCCTCGCCCGCGTCGTGGAGGACATAAGTCCAGGTGCGGCCTTCCGGCACGATGCGGGGAGATTGGGCGGCGAGGTTGCCGTCGATGACGCCGTCCTGGCTGATGATGCCGGCGAGGAACATCTCGCCCACGGCCTCGATGATGCCGGAGCCGCAGATGCCGGTCACACCGGTGCGGCGGGTGGCATGGGCGAAGCCTTCCTCGTTCGACCAGTAGTCGGTGCCGATGACGGTGAAGCGGGGCTCCAGGGTGGTCTTGTCGATGCGCACGCGCTCGATGGCGCCCGGGGCCGCGCGTTGGCCGGAGGAGAGCTGAGCACCCTCGAAGGCTGGCCCCGTGGGTGAGCTGCAGGCGAGCAGGCGGTGGCGGTTGCCCAAGACGATCTCGGCGTTGGTGCCGACATCGACCACGAGCATCATCTCGTCCTGGAGGTGCGGCCCCTCGGAGAGCAGCACGCCCGAGGTGTCGGCGCCGACATGCCCGGCGATGCAGGGGAGGATGTAGGTGCGGGCACTGTCGTTGATCGAGGTGATGCCGATCTCGGTGGCGTAGAGGTCCATCGAGCTGTCGGTGGCGAGCGCGAAGGGGGCCCCACCGAGCTCGGTGGGGTCGATGCCGAGCAGCAGGTGGTGCATCACCGGGTTGCCGACGAAGACGAGCTCGAAGATGTCGTTGGGGTCGATCATCGCCTCCGCAGCGAGCTGGCTGAAGAGGGCATTCAGCGTGCCGCGGACGGTGTCGGTCATCTCCTTGTCGCCGCCCGGGTGCATCATGACGTAGGAGACCCGGGACATGAGGTCCTCGCCGAAGCGGATCTGCGGGTTCATCATGCCCGAGGAGGCCAGGACCGCGCCGGTCTGCAGGTCGCACAAATGGGCGGCGATGGTGGTCGAGCCGACGTCGACGGCGATCCCATAGGCTTTGTCGGCGAAGCCCGGGCGGGTGGCGATGATGCGCTTCTTGTCGTGGACGACGGCCGTAAGGGTCCAGTCGCCCCGGCGAAGCTTCTTTTGCAATGCTCTCAGCGTCGGCAGGTCGATGGTGAGGCCGGTGAGGCCCCATTGGTCGCGCAAGGCTTCCTTGAGGCGTTCGAAGTCGCCCCGAGCGTCGTGCATGTCGGGCTCGGCCACCTCGACATAGTGGAGGCGGAGCACGGGATCGAGCTGGATCTCGCGGACCTCGGCGCGTTTTCTGACGACCTGCTTGTGGACTTGTGATTCGGGTGGGACGTCGATCAGGACGTCGGCCTCGAGGGTGGCCTGGCAGGAGAGGCGGCGGCCGGGCTGCAGGCCTTTTTTGTCACGATGGCGGGTTTCGGTAGCCGTGACGGGGCCGAGGCTTGCGGCGGCACTGGTGATGCCGTGCTTCGAGAAGCTGCCTTCGGCGACCGTGATCTGGCAGCGGCCACAGATCGCCCTGCCGCCGCACACGCTGTCGATGTCGACGCCGAGCTCGCGAGCGCATTGCAGGATGGGCGTGCCCTTGGGAAAGCGGCCGCGCTTGCCTGAAGGGGTGAAGACGACGAGGGGTTGGGTCATGCGAGGAGTCGGGCCCTCAAGCCCGCCGGCGGCGGCGTTCGCCGCGCTCGGCCGCCTCGGGCGTGGGCTCGCGAAACTTGGTGAGCCAGCGGCGGCAGTCCTTGTCCTTGCCGAGCATGACGTCGGCACCCAGGACGGCGGTCATCTCCTCGGCGTGCAGCGGGTTCATGATGGCCGAGGTCATGCCGGCACATGCTGCCATGCAGAGGAAGGCGGCATTCAGGCCGTGGCGGGCGGGCAGGCCGAAGCTGACGTTGGAGGCGCCGCAGGTGGTGTTGACGCGGAGCTCTTCGCGCAAGCGGCGGATCAGGCGAAAGGCGCTGTTGCCGGCTTGGCCCAAGGCACCGATCGGCATGACCAGGGGATCGACCACGATGTCACAAGGTTTGATGCCGTGGTCGGCGGCCCGCTCGACGATTCGCTTGGCGACGGCGAAGCGGACGTCGGGGTCCTCGCTGATCCCGGTCTCGTCGTTGGAGATGGCGACGACCGCACAGTCGTATTTCTTGATCAAGGGCAGGACGGCTTCGAGGCGGTCGTCCTCGCCGGTGACGGAATTGACCAGCGGGCGGCCCTGGTAGACCGCGAGGCCGGCCTCCAATGCCGCCACGATCGAGCTGTCGATGGAGAGCGGCAGGTCGGTGAGCGACTGGACGAGCTGGATGGTCTTGGCCAGGATCGCCGGCTCGTCGGCCAAGGGGATACCGGCATTGACGTCGAGCATGTTCGCCCCGGCCGCGACCTGGGCCAGGGTGTCGGCCTCGACGGTGGCGAAGTCGCCGGCGGCCATTTCCGCGGCGAGCTTCTTGCGGCCGGTGGGATTGATGCGCTCGCCGATGACGCAGAAGGGGCGGTCGAAGCCGATCTTGACGGTTTTGGTGGCGGAGCTGACGACGGTTTCGGTCATGGGCGCTGGCATTCCCGGTTCGCGGTGTGCCGCAGACTTGCCAGGAACCGGCAGCGGGTGATCGTGCCAGCGCGAAGCGGCGTTGCGCGTTTGCGGCGTCGGCTATGCCGCGGCGTCGGCCAGTGCGGCGGGGTCACCTGCGCCTTGCACGTGGACGGTTCGGGTCGGGAAGGCGAAGCTGACGCCCAGATCCTCGGCGAGGCGAATGATGTCGAGGACCAGCGCGTGCTGGGCCTCGACCTGCTCGCCGTAGCTGTCGACGGCGAGATAGCCGGTCAGCTGGATGTCGATCGAGCTGTCGCCGAACTTTTGCACGCCGATCCAGAGCGGGTCCTCGACCGCGCCCGGCCGGGCCAGGAAGGTCTCGTGCAGGCGGTCGACGAAGCGGTCGAGCGCGGCCGCCGGGGTGTCGTAGGTGAGGCGGATGTCGAGGATCACCCGGCGGCGGCGGCGCCGGCCGAGATTGGTGATGTTGGAATCGGCGAGCTTGCCGTTGGGGTAGACCATGACGCTGTCGTCGAGGCCTCTGATCTGGGTCGAGCGCAGGCCCACGGCCTCGATCGTGCCGTACTGGCCGCCGACCTCGATGAAGTCGCCCTTGTGGAACGGCCGGTCGGCGAGCAGCGTCGCCGCGCCGAAGAAGTTGGCGACGGTCTCGCGGCCGGCGATGGCCAGGGCCAGACCGCCGATGCCGATCGAGGCGATCACCCCTTCATAGGGCAGGCCGAGGATATCGGCGATGACGATGATGCCGAGAATCAGCACGAGGAAGCGCAGCAGACCGGCGCCGAGCGAGGAGAACACGTCGTCCATGCCGACCTGGCCCCGGGC
>JAABSG010000314.1 GCA_011390475.1 Geminicoccaceae bacterium
GGACTGGACGAACACGGGGCCTATTGTGCCTCGAAGGGCGGTCTCAACATGCTGACCAAGGTGATGACCAGTGAGTGGGCGAAGCACAATATCCAGATCAACGCGGTTTGTCCCACCGTTATCTTGACGCCGATGGGCGAGCAGGTCTGGGGTGATCCCGCCAAGGGCGATCCGATGAAGGCCAAGATCCCGGCCGGCCGGTTCGGCAAGCCGATCGAGGTGGCCGACCTCGTCCTTTTCCTCGCGAGTTCGGCGTCTGATCTGATCAACGGGCAGGACATCCTGATCGACGGCGGGTTCACCGCGATCTGATGTCGGCTAGGCCTCGCTGCGGCAGTCCTCGAGCGTCAGATAGCGAGCGTCGAGACCGAGATAGTCTTCCTTGCGACAGGTGAGGATGATGATCTGCTGCCGTTTGGCCGCGGCCTCGAGGATGGTCTTCATCCGGTTGAGCCGGACGGCGTCGGCATAGACGAGGGCGTCGTCGAGGATCAAGGGCGGGCTCTGGCCGGTGGTTTCGGCCAAGAGGTCGCCGATGGCGAGGCGGACGAGGACGGCGAGCTGCTCGCGGGTGCCGACGCTGAGATCGTGGAAGGGCTCTTCGCGGCCGTCGCGCGCGAGCCGGTCGAGCTGCAGGCGAGCCGGCTCGAAGCCGAGGCCGGCCTCGCCCAGCAGCTGGCGGAGATAGGGGCGCACGCGAGCCTCCAGCGGCGCCACGAGGGCATCCTGTCGGGTGCGGTCGATGGCCGTCAGCGTGTCGTCGAGGAGCCGCCAGGCTTCGGCCTCGGCGAGGCGGCGGGCATAGAGCCGCTCGGTGCGCTCCAGCTCGCCCTCGAGCGTCGCCTTCTGCTCGCCGATACCCTTGGCACCCAGGCCGCGCAACTCGGCCTCGAGGTCGTGCACGTCGCGGTCGAGCCTGCGGGCTTCCTCCTCGAGTTGCTGAAGGCGCCGGGCGGCCTGTTCGGCCGCGGTTCCGGCCTGGTCCGGGTCGACCCGGGCTAGCTCGCGGGCGAGGAGGGCGGCTGCTGCAGTCGCCCGGTCGGCTTCGGCGCGGGCCGTGGCGAGCGCCGCGTCGAGGGCCGCATCGTCGAGCGCCTCGGCCGCGATGGCTCGCTGCTCCTCGAGCTTCGCGATTTCGCCCTGGAGCCTTGCTTCGGCGAGGCTGCCGAGTTCGGCCGCCTTGGCGAGCCCCGCTTGGGCATCCGCCGCTTCCCGAGAGCGCTCGGTGAGGTCGGCGAGCCGGCTTCGGCCGACGTTTACCGCCCGCTCGGCCGCCTCGAGCTCGGTCTCGAGGGCCGCCTCGTCCAGCCCCTCGGGCAGCTCGATCTCGACCAGCGCAGCGAGGCGGGTGCGGGCCTTGGCGGTGGCGGCCTCGAGGGCTGCCTGGTCTTTCATGCCGGCGGCGGCGAGGCGATCGGCGAGCCGTTGGCCGGCCGCCGCGGCTTCGCGGCCATGCGCTTCTTTGGCGGCGAGGCGGCGGCGAAGCTCGGCGATCGTCGTCGCGTGCAAGGCCGCGAGCCCGGCTGCGAGCTGCTGCTCGAGCTTGTGGATCTCGGCATGAAGTCCGGCGAGGCGCTCGCCACCGGGGGTGACCTCGATTCGGCCGAAGCCGGGGACGGCGAGGACGGCTGGGGCCGTGAGCTCGAGGGGGTGTGCCGGATCGAGCGGCCGGCCGTCGAGGGTAACGGTCGCATCGGCCTGGTCCGGGTGGAGGACGAGGCGGGTGGCGACGGCACGGAGAGCGGCCTGGTGCTGGCCCTGGGTGGTCTCCAGCCTCTCCAGGGCTTCGAGCGCTGCGGCCGTCACCGGCTCGGCCTCGGCCGCGGCCGTCTGCTCGAGGGCGGCGCGGGCTGCGGTCTGGACGGCGGTCTCGGCGGCAGCGAGGCGGGCCACCTCGCGCTCGAGCCTGAGCTTCTGCGCCCGGCGGTTCGCGGCCTCGGTCTTCGCCTCCAGCGTCCGCAGCTCGGCCCGTGCTGCGTCAGCCAGGGCATCGGCGGCGAGACGCTGCTGTCGGGCGTGCTCGAGCGAGGGGGCGGCCTCGGCCGCTTCCTCCAGGAGCTTGCCGCGTTCGACCGTCTTGGCAGCGATTTCGGCGGCGAGCGCTCGACGCTGCTTTTGCTGCTCCTCCAGCCGTGCCAGCTCGCTCGCGGCCGCTTTCTGCTCCAGGGCCTTCGCCCCGGCCTGCTCCTGCAGCGCCTGGGCCGCCTGCAGCGCCTGCTTCGTCTTGCCCACAGCCTCGCGCGCCCGGCCGAGCTGGTCGGCGGCGAGCCAGACGCGGCGCTTCTCGATCGTCTGGGCCAGCCGGTCGAGGAGGGCCTCGACCCGACGCTCCTCGGCGGTCACCTGGTCGAGTTCGGCGCGCAAGCTCGTGGCCGACCGCTCCAGCTCGGCGAGCTCGCCGCGCTTCTGGCCTCTGCCGGTGGTGAAGAACTGCTCACGCTTCGCCCGGACCTCGGCCATCAGCCGGGCGGTCCGTTCGCCCCGGCCGACGGCGGCGATCTCGCCGGCGAGCGCCGGCTGGAGGGCGCGAAGGGCGGTCGGGCTCGGTGCCTGCAGGGTGGCGAAGGTGGTGCCCTGGTCGACCCAGAAGAGCCCGGCGATGCCCATGTGCTCGGTCTTGGCGGCACCGCGGCCGGGCCAGTCGAAGGCGAGCAGGCGGGCGAGCTCGAGCTCCGCGGCGTCGCCCTCGAGCGTGCCGTTCGGGCCCGCGAGCTTCACCCCGCCCCGGCGGAACTGCTTTTCCAGGCGAAAGGCGGCATCGCCGATCCGAAAGGCCACGGCGACCGTGGGCGTACCCCCCGGCCCGGACGTGCCCTGCGGCTGGATGGCGTCACGCGCCTCGCCGGTCGTGTTGTGCTTCATGAAGAAGGCGCGCTTGAGGGCATCGAGCAGGGTCGATTTGCCGGCCTCGTTGTCGCCGGCGACCACGGTGATGCCGGTGGGGGCCGGGCGGACGACATGCCGGCCTTCGAGCTTTTTGAAGCCCTCGACGACCCATTCCTCGAGCCGCATCAGCCGCGCTCCAGGCGTTGCCAGGTCGCGTGCAGGTGCTGCAGGGCAAGGGGGGCTGCCGGGTCGGTGGAGTGGGCGAGCGCTTCGGCTACCCGAGCCACGAGGGGCTCGCCGGCCAAGGCTGCGAGATCGGCGGCGCTCGGGGTGGCGACGAGGCCGGCGCGACGCGTCTCGAGATAGCGGAGCCGGGCTTCCAGCCGCTCCAGCGCAGCGTCGAGGGCGGCCGAACCGCCGAGATCCAAAGCCCCCTCGAGGGTCAGGCGGAGCACCGTCTCGCCGGGATTCGCGAGGCTCGTGAGGAGGGCCTGGAGCTGGTCCTCGATCGTCGCCGCATCGCCGCCCTGGCCGAGATCGAGCGCGGGCGTCTGCCAGACGTGGCGGCCGGTCGGTCGGCGCTCGACGCGGGGAAGGGCGCCGGGCTCGTGCAAGGTCACGAGCAGCGCCTCGCCGATGCCGCTCTTGGTGAAGTCGTCGGGTTCGGGCGTCCCGCTGTACCAGCAGCGTGGGGCGACCTCGAAAACCGAGTGCCAGTCGCCCAGCGCCAGATAATCGAGCCCGGCGGTCGCCGCCCGGTCGTGGGCGATCGGGTTCGGACCATCGGCCGCGTTCGGCAGGAAGTCGCGGACGGCACCATGGGCGAGCCCGACCTTGAAGGCTCCGGCCGGGATTCGGGCCGTCTCGAACCACGCGGTAGGATCGCCGGTCACGTGCTTTTGGGTCAGGGGGGCCGGCAGGACCACGAGCCGGCCGTCGTCGAGCGCGAAGGGCTCCGGCGCGGCGAGCACGTGGACGTTGGCGGGGCAGTCACCCGAGCGACGGAAGCGGTCCCAGACCCCGCCCGGACGGGCCGGGTCGTGATTGCCGGGGAGCAGCAGCCAGGGGCCGGAGAAAGGCTGCATCTGGGCCGCCATCCGACGCAGATGCTTGGGCTCCAGGTGCTCGGATTCGAGGATGTCGCCAGCGACCAGCACGGCGCGGACGTCGGCATCACGCGCCAACTCGGCCAGTGTCTTGACGGCAGCATATCGGGCTTCCCGAAGCATGGCCCCGAGATCGCCGGCGAACCGACTGAAGGGCTTGCCGAGCTGCCAGTCGGCGGTGTGCAGG
>JAABSG010000315.1 GCA_011390475.1 Geminicoccaceae bacterium
GCGGCGGCATCGGCATCGAACAGGCCGATATCGGCGCCAGCGCCGACCAGGTGATGTCGGTGGTCTCGGTCGACCTCAATGTCGGCAACGTGCTCAACCGCCGCATGCTGCCCGGTGTCTCGGCCAACAACTCGATCGTCGTGCGCCGCACCGGCCAGGCGGTCGATGCCGGCGCCACGATCAGCAAGCTCGGCGCCAATTTCAACCTCAGCTTCAACCAGTCGGAAGGCATGCACTCGGCGGTCAGGAGCCTGATCGAGCTCAGCACCATCGAGATCATGGGCAAGCTGCTCCAGGTGCCCTACTGGCGCTGCCTCGAGATCGAGCAGACCAACCCCGAGGTCACCGCGGTCGCCCGCGGCTGGTTCGACTCCATGTCGCCGACCGAACGGGTCAGTTTCGTGCAGCGCGCGCTGAAGGGCCAGAACCGCTACCAGGGCGCCGTCAACGGCCAGGTGGATTCGGCGACCCGCGATGCCATCGGCGCCTATCAGGCGGAACGTGGCCTCATCGCCGACGGGCGGGTCAATTTCGACCTCTATGCCGACCTGATCGCCTCCGACCTGGCGCTCGGCCGTGAGCCCGCCCCGGATCGCGCCCCCGACCCGTTCATCCCGGCCGCGACCGAAATAGCCCAGCCGATCAGCGTCAATCTGACGACGCCGCGCGGCCCGGCGCATCGTTACGCTACGGGCGAGGCCATCGGCCTGACGCTCCGCGCCAATGCCGACGCCTTCGCCTATTGCTACTACCAGGACGGCGCCGGCCGGATCGCCCGGATCTTCCCCAACCGCTTCGCGCCCGACCCCTATCTGCCGGCCCGCCAGCCGCTCTATCTACCCGGCGCCGCGCCTTTCGATCTGGTGCCGGAACGGGCAGGGGCGACCGAGCAGGTGCTCTGTGTCGCCGCCGGCAGCGAGATCGGCCGCAACCTGCCGCCGCTGCTCCAGGTCGAGGATCTGACACCGCTGCAGGTGCAGAGCATGGACGAGGTCGACCGCCTGCTGCGCCAGGCGAGCCCGAACGGCATCGCCAGCTCCAGGGTCGAGATCACCGTCACCAACTGAGCACCCGATCGCCGCGGCCGCCCGGCGACCCGCTCGACCGAACCGAGGAATGCCATCATGCGGTACCCCGAACCCTCGGCCACGCCTCTCCCGATAGAGGCTCAACGTGGCCCGACGCTGAACCGCCCGGCACCGACCCGGTTGACCACGGGCTCGCTCGCGACCTCGGCCAGCCGCACCGTCCCGTCGCCCACCATGTCGACCACGGCCGAGGCGGCGGGCGCGTCGACACTTACCTCGCCGGCACCGGTCACGTCCACCGTGACCGCCTCGAGCCGGCCCGCCAGGACGGCGATCCGGCCGTCGCCGGTGACGCTCGCCCCGAGATCGCCGGTGACCGATGCAGCCTCGATCGCACCACCGCCGACGGCGGCGAACTCGGCATCGCGGACCGCCCCGATGCGCACCGAGCCGCCGATCGCCTCGACCCTGACGCTGCTCTCGAGATCGCCGATCTCGGCATCGCCGGTGAAGCCCAGCAGGTCGAGTGACGTGCCCGCGGGCAGCGCCAGCACGAGATCCAGCGGCGCCCCGGTGGTGCTGCTCGAGGCCGAGCTGCCGCCGATCACCACGTTCGAGCTGGCACCCTCGCCGGTCACCACTGTCACCCGGTCGACCACGGTCACCGAATGGCCGCGCGCCGGCGCCTCGACGGTGAGCCGGCCGGCGGCTTCCTCGACGACGAGGGCAGCCACCGCGACTTCCGGCCCGCTGGCGCTGAGCCGGGCTTCGGCCCCCTCGGCGATCGTCACCTCGAGCGTACCGGCGAGCCCCTGGAGCACCGCCCGGTCGACGCTGAAGGGGCCGTACTCTTTCGTCGTATCGGCCGCGATGGCCGTCGTCGCGAGTGCCGAGGCGCCAATGAAGACGGCCAGAGCCTGGTCGAGCGCACGCATGGCAAAGCCCTTCTGCTGGTCGAGAGTCGTGCCACTCTATCAGGAAAGCCCGTTTCGGCCCATGCGGTTCGCCGCCTTCTGCTTCGCCCTCGGACTCTCGGCCGCGCCCGCCATGGGCGAAATCACGCCGGGCGGCGAGCGCCCGCAAGCCGCGAGCCGAGGTCAGTCGGCGAGCCAGGGCCAGACGCCGACCCGGGTCGGCAGCGAGCTCTCTGGCGACGTGCGCGCCCGCTGCTGGCAGCAGGGCCGAGAGATCCTGAGCGAGACCGATTTCGCCAATGCCGCCATCCCGCCCGCCCTGCGCGAGCAGGCGATCAATCTCGCGGGCAGCGGCCGGCAGGCCCTGCTGCTGCCGTTCGGCGACACATTCTGCCTCTTGACCGTCCGTCCCTAACCGCCCAACCCTGACCCGTGTCCGGGTCCGCCTCGAGGAGACCTGCTATGCCTGCCATGCTCCACCGCCCGTCGCTCGTCGCCATGAGCCTCGCTGCCGCCCTGGCCTGGCCGTCGGTTCAGGCGCTGGCCCAGGAGGTCGTGCTGTTCCAGGACGTGCCCAGCGTCGAGGAGCTCAACGCCGTGCTCTTCGGCAGCACGGAGGAAGCGGCGGCGCCGATGAAGACGCGCGCCATCCGCTTCCACGACGAGCCGGCACCCGCCCCGCCGCCGGCGAACACCGGGCAGGTGGCGAGCACGGCCGGCACGGTGCCGACGCCGGCCCCGCCACCGCCGGCCGGCACCGCCCTCGGCCTCAACATCCTCTTCGAGTTCGATTCGACCAACGTGCTGGCCGAATCGATCCCCTATCTCGAGCGCCTGGGCGAGGTCCTGAGCCTGCCCGAGAACCAGCAGAAGGTGGTCAGCGTCATCGGCCACACCGACGCCTCGGGCGGTGCCGCCTATAATCAGAACCTCTCCGAACAACGCGCGCTCGCGGTCGGCCAGTATCTGGTCGATGTCTGGCAGGTCGATCCGAACCGGCTGGCCGTCGAGGGTCGCGGCAAGGCGCAACCCTTGGCCGGCACCGATCCTCATGACGGGATGAACCGTCGGGTCGAGTTCTACGCGATCGAATGAGGGACGCCCCCGGGTCCGCTGACACTCTCGACGAGCCGGGCCGCACAGTGGCCCGGGCCAATCTCCTCCTCTCGCTCTGGCAGGTACGGGCCGACCTCTACCGCAGCCTCGAGACCCACACGCGAGAGGCCATGGCGGGCAGCAACGTCATGACGCCCGACGATGTCGAGGACTTCATCGAGCAGCAGATCGCGACGGAGCAGACCGAGTACATCGCCCAGTTTCTCTTCGTCCTGCATTGCGCCGGTTGCTCGCAACCCGCTCGCCTCGGTGCCTATATCGATCGGCACAACGCGATGATCGACCGCCTCTTGGCCGAACTCGACAAGCTCGACGGCGTAGCCCGGCCCTTGGGCGCACGCCACAAGCAGCGGCTCTGGCGGCTGAAGAACGCGCGCTTCAACGAGCGGGTCAAGGCGGGCTCGCTCGAGCGGCTCGGCGGCGGCCGGCTGGTCTTGAGCCTCAAGGACATCGAGCGCTTCATGGCGATGCACATGGACCCGACCCTCTGCCGCGATCGCCTCGACGCGCTGATCAAGGTGGGCCTGCTCAGGGACGACGTCCGCCCCAATATCCGCCTCATCTGGTCCGAAGGTGTGCTGGAGGCGCTGGTCGCGAGCCACCTCGACGCCTTCGCCCGAGAGCTCAGGGAGCTGACCCATGCGCCGGCCTAGCCTCGTCCTCGCCACGCTCTGCTGCCTTTTGGCCCTGTCTCTCGTCACCCCGTCGGCCGGGGCGGCCACCGATCTGCGCATCCAGCTCAATCCGCTCCTCGCCGAGTTGCACGCCCGGGATCCGGGCAAGGCCGAAGCGGTCATCGAGGAGCTCAACCGGATCATCCAGGGGCAAAAGCCCACGCAGCCCGGCACCCGGGCGATCGAGAATCCGCACGAGCGCGAGCTCATCAACGGCAATCCGCTGTTCGAGGAAGCCTGGCGGATCGACCCCAAGGCCGCCCTCGAGCAGTTGCGCGAAATCGTCGCTGCCGGCGGCGGCAACTGACAGCCGCCCGGCAACACTGCGCCGATGGGACGTCGCCAGCAGGACGCGCTTTGACCTAAGTCAAAACGTGAGTATACCAG
>JAABSG010000316.1 GCA_011390475.1 Geminicoccaceae bacterium
TGACGCTGTGACTCCGCTGCCGCACGGTGCCGTCGAGTGGCTTTGCGGGAGCAGGCGGATGAACTGGCGCGGCCGGCGTGGGAGCAAGAACGTGATCGACGTCCGCGGGCGGAGCGCCGGCGGGATGGGTCGCGGTGCCCGGCGCGCCGGCGGCATCGGCGGCATCGGCGCCGTCATCGTCATCATCGTCGGCCTCGTGCTCGGTGTCGATCTCACCCCACTCCTCGGCGGTGGTGGCGGCGGGCCGGTGGCGCCCGAGTCCTCGTCTCGGCCCGCCGGGACGATCCGCTCCGACGACGCCGCGGCCGCCTTCGTCTCGGTCGTGCTGGCCGATACCGAGGAGGTCTGGCAGCGCGAGTTCGAGGCGCGCGGTGGCCGCTACCGACCGCCGGAACTCGTGCTGTTCAGCGGTGCCGTCGACTCCGCCTGCGGCTTCGCCGACGCGGCCGTCGGGCCCTTCTACTGCCCGGGCGACAGCCGGGTTTATCTCGATCTCGATTTCTTCGACACGCTCGAGCGTCGACTGGGTGCGCCAGGCGATTTCGCCCGCGCCTATGTGATCGCCCACGAGATCGGCCACCACATTCAGAATTCGATCGGCGTCATGGACCAGGCCAACAGCCTGCGCGCCGGGGTCTCGACCACCGAGGCCAACGCCATCTCCGTCCTGGTCGAGTTGCAGGCCGACTGCCTCGCCGGGGTCTGGGCGCGCGGCGCGCACGAGATGTTCGGCTCGCTCGAGCCCGGCGATATCGACGAAGCCCTCGATGCCGCCTCGGCCATCGGCGACGACGCGCTGCAGCAGCAAAGTCGCGGCTATGTCGTTCCCGACAGCTTCACCCACGGCAGCGCCGCGCAACGCCGCGGCTGGTTCCAGCGCGGCTTCGAGACGGGCGAGATGGAGGCCTGCGACACCTTCGCGACCGGCCGGTCATAGCGGGCGAGGCCGGCCGACCGAAAACCGCGCCCAACGGGCGTGCTGGCGGACGAGCGCACCGTCGAGCTGTTGCAGCACCGCCGGCGCACGAGCGAACTGCCCGGGCCCTTCCGAGGGTGTCCACGGCGCAGCCGAACACTAGGCAGCCGAACACTGGGCAGGCGAACACTGGGCAGGCGAACACTGGGCAGGCGAACACTGGGCAGGCGAACGCGCCATCGCCGTCGTGACTCGCGACATCGGCAGGGCACGGCGCCGCGTTCCCTCGAGGGCCGCGGTGCCCCGCATGTCACAAGTCGAGTTGGTCGAGCCGGTCCCGCCGGTTGGTCGAGCAGCCCTGCCGAGACGCGGCCCGATGGCGGCCGACAGATGCAGCGGCGGCCCCCCGGATCTCTGAACCGTCGCACCATACATGTCACATATCGTGTTGGTGGCTTCGTGGTACGCTCACGCAGGCGGGGCCATCCGCCGTCGCTCCGCCGTCGATGCGCCGTCTGGCCTGCGGAGGGTAGCAAACTCGTGCCCGTTGCCAGAGCGTGGTCGGCGGGGCTATCCCGTTTTCTCGTTCGCGGGCAAATCGTCCGTCGGAAGACGACCGGGTCGCGGTCGTGTCGTCGATGCCGGTGGTGCTGCTCATGGCGGCGATCAGCGGTCGGACGAAGCTGGGAAAAGTACCGATATCGCCGCTGGAGCGCTCGGCCACTGTTGCGGCGTGCGGGGTCTTTGTCGATGGGGTTGGTCGAGGAATGGGCGGCCGGGTCGATCAAGCCGGCATGGAGCACTTCGACCACCTCGTCTTCGAGTCCGGCCCGACCCGAGAGGATGCCCGACCCGCGAGGATGAAGATGAAGTTCCAGGGCCGTTCATCGGCTTGGTCGAAAAAGCTCCACTGGTCGGCCGAAACGCGGGTGCGGGTCGCGTAGGCGGCCGTCAAAGTCGGCATTCCAGGGCTGCCGCCGGTGGCTTTCCGGCGACGGCGTCTTCTCGGCTGCACGGTGGCGCGGTTCGACTCCTGGCATGCCGTTCGCGGCCTCGACTTTCATCTGCTGGACGCGATGACCGACAACGAGGCCGGCGATGGATGGGGCCGCCGACAATCGCACACGGCGACGAAGACGAGCGGAATGGCAGGGGGCGACTGGTCTCGAGATCAGCCGGCGAAGCGGATCGACGGTGTGCCTCTGACGCCGGTCTCGATCGCGAGCAGGGCGCCCTCGCTCGGATTGCGCGCGATCGCCGCCTCGGCCAAACCATGGCGGGCCGAGGTGACGTAGAGCGTGGTCAGGTCGGGGCCGCCGAAGCAGCAGGAGGTGGGTTGGCTGACCGGCAGGTCGATCTGCCGGTCGACCGTGCCGTCCGGTGCGAAGCGGATCAGGCAGGAGCCGGCGAAGCGGGCGTTCCACAAATAGCCGAGGGAATCGATCGCCGAGCCGTCACAGAAGCCCGGGAGCTTCTCACCGCCACAGGTGCCGTCGCTGAAGACACGAGAGGCGCCGAGCCGGCCGTCTTCCTCGATGGCGTAGGCCTCGATGACACCGGTCCCGGTATCGGCGAAGAGTAGGGTCTTGCCCGCATCGGTCCAGGCCAGCGTGTTGGCGAGGTGGACACCGTCGACCTCGCGGGTAATCCCGCCGTCGTGGCGGATGCGATAAAGGGCACCGGTGGCCCCGGTCATCGGTTTGGCCGAGCCGTCGGGGTGGAGGTTGTTCTGCATGGTGCCGACCCAAAAACTGCCGTCCGGGGCGCATTTTGCCTC
Organism: Geminicoccaceae bacterium; assembly: GCA_011390475.1. Taxonomy (GTDB): domain Bacteria; phylum Pseudomonadota; class Alphaproteobacteria; order Geminicoccales; family Geminicoccaceae; genus SLRI01. The sequence continues at coordinate 2,694 of JAABSG010000316.1, forward strand.
GTTGGTGCGGTTCTCGGGGCGGTCGGGTTCGTGCGCCACGAAGAGGCTGCGCGCGCCGGTCGCAGGATCCATGAAATAGAGTCCGTCGCGCATTGCGAGCAGCAGCCCGCCCTGCTCGCGCAGCACCACCGCCGAGGCGAAATCGTCGAGCGGCCAGTCCTTTAGCGCGCCGGTGGCCGGCTGCCAGCGATGCAGCCGCTTGCCCGAGATGTCGACCCACCAGAGCTCGTTCTCGAGATCGTCCCAGAACGGCCCCTCGCCGACCCCGTCCCCTGCCTCGACGGCGATTTCGATCCGCATCCTGCGCTCCCCGCTATTTTTCCACGGATCTCGCTGACGCGCATGTCACGGATCCGGTTGGCGACCGCGCGGACTATGACGGTGCGATGAGCAGCGTGCAATCTGCACGACCGATGCCAGCAGCGGTGGGGCGGCTGGCGCCGGTGATCGGCGGCTGTCTTCTGGACGGCCGTCCCGGGCGGACGACAGCGCCTCGACATGCCGATCGAGGATGGCATGCCAGGCGCTCGACACCGATCGGCGTCGTCTGGCCGAGGCTCCAGCGTGGTGCCGCCCGTGCCGCTGCGTTCGTCCTCGACAATAGCCGCGTCTTCTCCTGCGCAGCGACACCGAGTGTCCGAGCATCGGTCGACAGACCCGAGACAGCGCAGGCGCGGGCCGTCTTGAGCTCGGCCCCACATGTCACGTTTCGGGTTGGCGGTGGCGCGCAGGCGTCCCCGGTTGCCGCCGTCATGTCACGGCTCGGGTTGGTCGGTGTCGTCTATCGTCGACCTCGGCAGCTGTGCCATCTCGCTGGCCATTACCCGGCTCGAGAGGCGCTCCGGCGCCGTCATGTCACAGTATCGGTTGGTCGCTGCCCAGCGAAGCGGCGGAGGTGGCTTGGTCGAGCCGGACCACGGCCGCGGTCCACGGCACCGCATGTCACGTCGCTGGTCGGCGATCGCCGCTGGCGCTCGGGTCGCGCGGGCGTTCGGGCCGCGCTCGGCATCCCGGCATGTCACAGATCACGTTGGTCGCTGCGAGCCGGCCCTGAACGCCGGCTTCTGGCCGGCCCGGCACGCCTCCGCCAAGTGGCAGACGCCGGTGATTTCGTGGGCGTCGAGATCGTGGCCACAGGCGCCGTAGTCGTCGTCATGGTAGCCTGGCCGGAGCCCGGGCGGGCCCTCGCAGGTGCCCCCCGCGGTCAGGGCCGGCACTGAAAAGCGCGAACGGTCGAACGGCCCCGGGCGACCAGAGCGACGGTCTGGCCATTGCCGAGGACAGCGGGTCGGCCGTCGATCGGGCGCACGAGGTAGGCATGCGTGGTCACCTCGGGGCCTGTTGCACAGCCGACGAGCCCGTGCTCCGGCATCGTCCTCGATGCAGC
>JAABSG010000317.1 GCA_011390475.1 Geminicoccaceae bacterium
CGTGACCGGCAAGGAGTACAACATCCTCGAGCTGCTCTCGCTCCGCAAGGGCACGACGCTGACCAAGGAGATGTTCCTCGACCATCTTTATGGCGGGATCGACGAGCCCGAACTCAAGATCATCGACGTCTTCATCTGCAAGCTCAGAAAGAAGATCGCCGCCGGCAGTGGCGGGCAGCACTATATCGAAACGGTCTGGGGACGCGGCTATGTGCTCAAGGACCCCGAGCCGCGCCAGGACATGCCGCCCCTGCCCTCCGAGCGGCGCGCCCGCGAGGCGGCTGCGTCAGGCCAGAACGCCGCGGTCGCCTGAGGGCGGCCGGCGCTTTTTCGTTCAGCGCCGATCCCGTTCAACGCCCGGGCCCGTTCGGCGCCGGCCCGACTCGAGCTGCAGCCGGGCGGCGGCGACCGTGTTCTGCATCAGGCAGGCCACGGTCATCGGCCCGACCCCGCCCGGCACCGGGGTGATCGCACCGGCGACCAGGGCGGCCGAATCGAAGTCGACATCGCCCACCAGCCGGCTGGTGCCGTCGGGCGCGCTGATCCGGTTGATCCCGACATCGATCACCGTGGCACCGGGCTTGATCCAGCCCGCCTCGACCAGCAGCGGCCGGCCGACGGCAGCGACCAGGATATCCGCCCGGCGGCAGACGGCCGGCAGGTCCCGGGTGCGCGAGTGCGCGATGGTGACCGTGCAGTCGGCACCGAGCAGCAGCGCCGCCAACGGCTTGCCGACGATGTTCGAGCGGCCGAGGATGACCGCCTCCTTGCCGGCCAGCCCATCGGCGCCGAGCGTGTCCCTCAGGAGCAGCAGGCAACCGAGCGGCGTGCAGGGCACGAGCAGCTGGTCGGGGTCGGGCCGGGCGGCGCTGAAGAGTGCGCCGACATTGGCGGCGTGGAAGCCGTCGACGTCTTTTTTCGGGTCGATGGCGGCGAGCACGGCGTTCGTGTCGATCGCCGGCGGCAGCGGCAGCTGGACCAGGATCCCGTGCACCGCGGGATCACCGTTGAGTTGCTCGATCAGGGCCAAGAGGGCTGGCTCGTCCGTGTCGTCGGCGAGTTCGATCAGCCGTCCGGCGATGCCTACCGCCTCGGCGACCCGGGTCTTGGTTCTGACATAGGCGCGGCTCGCCGGGTGGTCGCCGACGATGACGACCACCAGCCCGGGGACCGTATGGTGCCGCTCGGTGAAGTCCTCGACCTCATCCTTGACCCGCAGCCGCAGCCGGGCCGCCGCCGCCTTGCCGTCGATGATCTCCGCCACGTTATCGCTCCCCTGCAGGCCGTCGCCGATCCCGCAGGCCTGACGAAAGCCGCTCGGTTTGTAAATCGGCAAACGCGACAGAGGCTCGGCGGGGTGCGAAGGGCGCTCGTTCGCGCGTCCTCGTCAGGACGATGCGGCGGCGAGCGCCTCGGCCCGGGCGCGGGCTTCAGCGGCCGCACTCGCGTCCCCCGTCTCCTCCAGAACGAAAGCGAGGTTCCGCCAGGCGGCCACGGCCGACGGGTGCCGCTCGGTCGCCCGGCGAAAGGCCGCGATGGCCCGGGTCGTGTCACCGGTGGCATAGGCCGCATTGCCGAGGCCGATCCAGCCGGGCAGGCTGTCCGGCCAGCGGGTCAGGATGGCTGTGTAGCTCGCCGCCGCGGCTTCGGCGGCGCCGCCCCGCTCGAGCGCCGCCGCGGCCTCGAGCACCGCGCGCTCGCCCGCCGTGGCCGGGAGTTCGCCCGGCGGCAGCACGACCAGGGCCCAGTTGTCGCCCCGGGCCCAGGTCCGGGCGAAGGTCGAAAGCCGGGTCTCCAGGTCTTCGGTCCGCCCGGAATGCAAGCGCAGCGTCCGCTCGTCGACGTCGTAGCCGGTGACCACCGCGTAGTGCCATTGCGGCAGCGCCCGAAGGCCGAGGTTCTGGAAGACCAGCACCGGATGGCCGGCGGCCACCTCGGCCAGGAGGTCCGGCAGGTTGTCGACCACGACCGCCAACCGTTCGTAGCGCCGCGCCCCGGCCAGAACGTCACTCTGCAGCGTGCCCCGCCGGCCGGGCGTGTAGACCACCGGCACGAGGTCGTTCTGCGTTACCTCGAGGCCGCTCCAGGCGAGCGCCATGGCGAGCGCCGCCGGGCCGCAATAGTAGTCGTCCTGGGCGAAGAACGGCACGTCCTCGACCGCGGCAGTCGTCGGCAGCCCTGCCATCCGCGGATCGTCCGCGGGCGGCAGGCCGGGCACCGAGGTGCAAGCAGCGACGAAGGCAAGGGCCAGTCCGGCCAGGACCGTCCGCGACCACCGCCTCGCGGTCGAGACGGGTGCCGGCGAACGACTCACTTGATGCGCCGCCGAGCGGCCCACTTGATGGCCGAGCGGCTCACTTGATGAAGGTGAACACGTTGGTGATGCCGGCGATGTCGGTGATGACCAGGATCAGCAGGATGACACCGGCAACGATGGCTGCCGTGACCAGGAAGCCCTCGCCGGCCGGCAACTGGTCGAGCTGACCGGCGATCTCGGCAACCTCGTCGTCGCTCAGGGCAGCCACGCGCTGGGCGGCTTCGGCCGGATCGACGCCCAGCGCCGCGAACTGCTCTTGCACGTCCTCGCGGGCGAGGAAGGCCTCGACCCGGGCGCGCTCGTCGCTCGTCCCGAAGGTCTCGGTGATGACCTCGTCGGTCGGCACGAGGCCGGCCTGGGCGAAGCCCATGGGTAGGGTGGCCGTGAGCACGAGGGCAATAGCGAGTTGCGCCAAAGCGCAGCGGCAGTGTTCGAAGATCTTCATCGAGCGTTCCTCTGGTTGGTCAGCGAGAGCATGGCCGGCAACGCGACGTTGCACAAGAGCGTTGAGACCCGGGTCGGGCGCCTCCCGCGACTTGTGCGGCTTGGCCGTCGATCTCGTCAGGAACGCTCAGCCAGCGTAGCGGCTGATCCACAGCTTGACCCGGCCGAGGGCGGCCGGCGGCACCGAGAGCCGCTCCAGCCCGGCCTCGAGCAGCGCCTCGAGCCCGGCCCGGTCCGCCGCCATGTCGCCGCAGAGCGAGAGTGGCAGCCCGCGCGCCACGGCCGTCTCGACCACCAGGCGGATCAGCCGGAGGACCGCCGGATCGAGCGGGTCGGCGAGATCGGCCACCGGCCCTTCCGCGTCACGGGCCGCGGCCATCACGTACTGGGTCAGGTCGTTCGAGCCGATCGAGGCGAAGTCGATCGGCATCGTATCGAGGGCCAGGGCCGCAGCCGGCGTCTCCACCATGATGCCCAGGGGCGGGACCGCCCGATCGAGGGCCCGGGCCTCGGCCGCGAGCAGCGCCCTCGCCGCTTCGACTTCCCGCGCCCGGCTGACCATCGGCAGCATGATCGACAAGGGCCCGTGCGCTGCCGCCCGGACGGCCGCGCGAAGCTGCGGCCGGAAGAGGCCGGGCCGGGCGAGGCAGAGACGAAGCCCGCGCAGGCCCAAAAAGGGGTTGGCCTCCCTGGGCAGGTCGAGCGACGGCAGCGGCTTGTCGCCGCCGATATCGAGCGTGCGCAGGATCAACGGGCGGCCGCCGAGTCGCTCCAGGAGACGGCGATAGACCCGATACTGCGTCTCCTCGTCCGGCAAATCGGGCCGACCCATGAAGAGGAACTCGGTGCGCAACAGGCCGACCCCGTCGCCGGCGCGCAAGAGATCGTCGGGCACGACATCCGGATCGTCGACATTGACCATGACGGTGATCGCTCGGCCGGCCTTGGTGATCGCCGGAGCCGTGACGATGCCAGCGGCTTCTGCGGCCTCGGACCGGGCCTCGGCCAAGAGGCCACCATAGCGGGCCAGCGTTGCCGGACTGGGGGCGACGACGAGGCTGCCGGCCTCGGCATCGAGCACGGCCCTGGCGTCACCCGCCTCGCCCGCGCCAGCATCGACGGCGCCGACACCGACCAACAGCGGCACGCCCCGGGCCCGCGCCAGCATCGCCACATGGCTCGCGGCATTGCCGGCGAGGAGTGCGGCTCCGCCGAGCCGCGCCCAATCCAGGGCCAGAAAACGGCTGGGCGTCAGGTCGTGGGCCAGCACCACTGCACCCTCCGGCAGCGCCGCCACCCCGACATTGCCACCGGCGAGGACCAGCAGCACGCGGTCCCG
>JAABSG010000033.1 GCA_011390475.1 Geminicoccaceae bacterium
AAGCCCGATCCGATCCGTATCGAGGCCCTGACGCAGTATCTGGAGCGGCTCGGCATCGGCTGGTCCAGAACGGTCAAGAAGCCCGGCGACTTCACCCGGATGCTCGAGAAGATCGTGGAGCCCTCGCTCCGCGAGCAGGTCTCGGGCTTCGTGCTCAGGGCACAGGCGCAGGCGATGTACCAGCCGGACAATCTCGGGCATTTCGGCCTCAATCTCCGCCACTACGCGCACTTCACCTCGCCGATCCGCCGCTATTCCGACCTCGTCGTGCATCGCCTCCTGATCCACCACGAGAAGCTCGCCGGCCACGACGACGGCCGGGCATACGACTTGGAGCAGCTCGAGCGGTTCGGCCGGCTGGTCTCGGCCACCGAGCGCAAGGCGGTGCAGGCCGAGCGGATGGCGTTCGCCCGCTACACCGCACTCTTCATGCTGGACAAGAAGGGGGCACAATTCACCGGGCGGGTGATCGGGGTGCAGCGCTTCGGGCTCTTCGTCATCCTGGACGAGACCGGGGCCGAGGGACTGGTGCCGGTGAGCACGCTCGGCGAGGATGCCTTTCACTTCGACGAGCAGCACCAGGCCTTGGTCGGCATCCGCTACGGCGAGGCTTTCGGGCTCGGAGATCTGGTGACCGTCACGCTGGCCGATATCGACATCGTCCAGGGCCAGCTCAGCTTTCGCATCGACGAGCACGAGCGGGCGCATGCGGCGGAGCTGGCGCGGACCGCCTGGGCCAAGGCCGGGCCGATGCGCAAAGGTCAGAAAATGCGCGGCAGGTCGTCTCATGCTGCCCCCGGCCGCCGCAAGCGCTGAGCCCGAGCGGCGCCGGAACGTCGAGCTCGCGGCGCTGATGGCGAGTGCGGCCATTGTCGGCGCGTCCCTCGCCCTCTCCTTTCCGCTGCTCTCCCTGGTCCTCGCCGCCGAGGGCCATGCCGCCACGGTGATCGGCGTCAATGCGGCGGCGCACGGGTTGGGTGTGCTCCTGGCCGCCCCGTTCTTCGGCCGGCTGATCCAGCGGATCGGCGCCGTGGGGGCAATGCGGCTCGGGCTCGTCGCCGCCGCCGTCGTCTTGCTGCTCTTCTCGCTCCATGTCGATCCTTGGGCCTGGTTCGCGCTTCGCCTCGTCTTCGGGGCTGCCACCACCATCGTCTTCATCGTCAGCGAGGCCGCGATCAACGCCTTGGTCGAGGATCACCGGCGGGGGCGGGTGCTCGGCCTCTACGGCACCATGTTCGCGGTCGGCTATGCGAGCGGACCCTTGATCATCGCGCTCGTCGGCAGCGATGGCATCGCCCCCTTTCTCGTGGGCACTGTCATCCTGGCGGCCGGGCTCGCCCCCACGCTGGCCATGCCGACGATCGACGTGGCCCTGGGCGGCAGTCCGGATGCTTATGCGGCAAGGCGGCTGTTCAGGCTCTGGCGGACCGCGCCTTTGATCCTCGGCACCGGCGCCGTGGTGGCGCTGGTCGAGACCACGCAGTTCTCGCTGCTGCCCGTCTGGGGGCTGGAGCTCGGCATGGGCGAGAGTGCGGTGGCACTGCTCCTGGGCGTCTGGATCGCCGGCAACATCGTGCTCCAGTACCCGGTCGGCTGGCTGGCTGATCGGCTGCCGCGGCGCCGTCTTTTGGCCGCCTGCGCGGGCTTGGCGACGGTTCTGTCGCTCGCCTTGATGAGCCAGGTTGTCGCCACCACGCCCGCCCTGCTCTGGCCCGTGCTCCTGGTGCATGGTGGGATGAGCGGCGGGATCTACGTGCTGGCGCTGGCCTTGATGGGCGAGCGGTTCAAGGGCGCCTCGCTGGCCGGGGCGAATGCGGCTTTCATTCTGACCTACGAGATCGGCGCCATGGCGGGGCCGCCCTTGGCCGGGCTCAGCTTCAGCATCGCCGGTGCGCCTGGTCTGCCGCTGATCTTCGCCCTGGCCCTGGCCGTTCTGGTGCCGGCGGCCCTCGTCGCCCAACGACCCGCCCGGCGCAGCCCATGACCGCGTTCCTCGCCCTTTTGCCGATCCTCTTGATCGTGGCCTTGATGATCGGGCTTTCCTGGTCGGCGGCGCGGGCCGGGATCGCGGGGCTGATCGTGGCGCTGCCCGTCGCCCTCTTCGCCTTCGATTATCGGGGACCGGAGGCGGCCCCGAGCCTGCCGCTCGCTCTCTTGGGGCTTTTTGCCGAGGCCGGGTTCACCGCTGCCACCATCCTCTGGATCGTCTTTCCGGCCCTTTGGATCCACGAGCTGCAGCTGAAGACCGAGGCCACCGAGACGATCCGCAAATCCCTGACCCGGCTCTCGGTCGACCCGCGGCTGACGGCCTTGCTCATCGCCTGGTTCTTCGCGCTCTTCGCCGAGGGGGCGGCCGGGTTCGGCACCCCTGTGGCCCTGGCGGCACCGATCCTGGTCGGGCTCGGCTTTCCGCCGATCCAGGCGGTGTCGCTGGCCCTGGTCGGGCATGCCGTGGGCGTCTCGTTCGGGGCGGTGGGCACGCCCGTCATGGCGCAGCTCGCGACCAGCGATCTCGGGCCCACGGCCCTGGCCGGCGCCACGGCCCTGTTGCATGCCGGGCTCGGCTGGACCATGGCGCTCACGCTGCATCGGATCGTGGTGACGGGCGAGACCGACAACGAGGCTGCCGGGACCGCCGGCTGGCCCTGGCCGCTGCTGGCTGCCGTCACCTTCCTCGCCCCTTATGCGCTGATCGCCTGGCTGATCGGGCCCGAGCTGCCGACCCTGGGTGGCGCGCTTCTGGGTGGCGTGGCCTTCGCCTGGCTCGTCCACCGGCGCGAGGAGGCCGGGGGTGGGCATCAGGGCGACCTGCCGGATGGCGGGCGCATCGTCATGGCGGCCCTGCCCTATCTCGTGCTCCTGGCGCTGATCGTCGTGACGCGGCTGATCCCGCCGCTGCAGGCGCTGCTCAGCGAGATCAGGGTGAGCTGGCAGCTCTTCGAGGGAGGGTTTCGGGGCTCGTTCCAGCCGCTCTATCACCCGGGCACGATGCTGTTCTTGGGCCTCGTCATCGGCGGGCTGGTGCGCCGGGACAGCCTCGGTGATTTCACCGCCACCGCCAAGGCCGCCACGTCGCGGTTGCCGGCGGTGATCATCGCGCTCTTGGCCATGCTGACGATCGCCCGACTGATGGTCCATGCGGGGCTGATCGAGGCCCTGGCCGAGGCGGCGGCGGCGACGACGGGGGCTGCCTGGCCGCTATTCGCGCCGGCGACGGGGGCGCTCGGCACGTTCGTGACGGGCTCGGCCACGGCGTCCAACATTCTCCTCACCGATTTTCAGCTGGCGACCGCCTCGGCCCTGGCCTTGCCGGCGCTCTGGATGGCCGCCGCCCAAGGGTTCGGGGCTGCTGTCGGCAACATCATCTGCCCGCACAATATCGTGGCCGGCAACGCGACGGTCGGGCTCGCCGGCAAGGAGGGGCCGGTGCTGCGGCTGATGCTGGGCCCGGCCTTGCTCTATGCGGCGTTGGGCGGGGTGCTCGTGGCGCTCCTGGTCTATCTCTAAGGACCAACGGTCAGCGGCGGCTCGCCGGTCTCGCGGCTGATGACGGCCCTTGCCCGGTCGCGCAAGACGACGGCAGCCGTCCAGTCCTCGCCATCCGGGGTCAACGGCTCGCCGATCACGATGTCGATGTCGCCGGGGCGTGGGAACCAGACGTCCGAGCGGAGCATCGAGCGGGTGCCCTTGATCGCGATCGGCACCACCGGCAGGCAGTTCGTGGCGGCGATCGTGAAGGCCCCCATGTAGAACGGCAACAGGCCCGGGATGCGGCCGAACGTGCCTTCGGGAAAGAAGAGGAGCGCACCGCCCGTGGCCGTGGCACCGGCGCCGAGCGAGCGGGCGTCGGCGACACTCCGTGCCTTGTCGAAGCGCTCGACGAACACCGCACCGATGCGCCGGAGGATGGCGCCGGTGAGCCAGTGGCCACCCAGTTCGGCCTTCGCGACGAAAGAGACCGGTCGCGGCAAGGCCGCCATGAGCGCGAAGCCGTCGAGATAGCTCGCATGGTTGGCGACCAGCACAGCGGGTCCCTCGGGCAGGTTGCCCTGGCCGGTGACGCCGAGGCGCGTGCCACTGAGGCGCGCCATCAGCCGGAGGATCGCGCGGGCCGCCGCCCAGCGGCGCTGCACGCCGGGCAAGGTGAGAATGGCGAGCCAGCCGATGGGGGCCAGGACCCCGACCAACATCCAGCCCCAGACCGCGAAGGCCAGAGCGGCCATGCCGCGCCGGGCGCGGACGAGACGGGGGCGCAGGGCCAAGAGCTTCAGGCCCAAGACCTGTTGCCAGAGTGCTGGGCGCTCTCGACCGATCAGGCCGCGTTCGAGAAGCTGTCGACAGGCGTCGCGGCGGATCTTGCCGGACGAGGTTTTGAGCACCGTGTTGGGTGGGGCCAGGACCACCTGATCGACGGGCGTGCCGGTGAGATCGATGCCGAGACCTTCGATCGCCCGGGTGAGCCGCGCCCGGTCGTCTTCCTTGGTCTTGCGGGTCTCGGCGAGAACGACCAGCGCCTCGCCGCCCTCGCCGTCCTGGGTCATGCCGAAGACGGCGACGCAGCCGGCGCGGATGCCGTCGAGGCCGCCCACGGCGGCCTCGAGCTCCTCGGGGTAGATGTTGCGGCCGGCCTTGATGATGATGTCCTTGGCCCGGCCGGTGACGAAGAGCTCGGCCTTGGCGATGTAGCCGAGATCGCCGGAATCCAGCCAGTCGCCGTGGCGGAGGCGCTCCGTGGCTTCGGGGTTGTCGAGATAGCCCCGGGTCGCCGAGGGGCCCTTGAACTGGATGTGACCCTCCTGGCGCTCAGCCAGCTCGCGGTCTTTCGCGTCGACGATCCGCACCTCGTGGCGGGGCAACGGGCTGCCGCAGGCAACGAAGCGCTTGGCTGACGGCGCATCCGGGGCGACCGGCTCGGCCCGGCCGGCGCTCTGCAGCTTTTGCCGATCGACCGTGTCGATCCAGGGGCCGCGGCCCATGGGCGGGAAGGTCAGGGCGACCGAGGATTCGGCGAGGCCGTAGACCGGCATCATCGCATCACGTCTGAAGCCCCTGGCCGCGAAGTGCTCGATGAAGCGCTCCATGGTGTCGGGGTCGACGGCCTCCGCACCGTTGTAGACGCAGCGCAAGGACGAAAGGTCGATTCCGTCGCGCTCGGCATCGCGAACTCGCCGGACGCAGAGATCATAGGCGAAATTGGGGGCGGCGGTGAGCGTGCCGCGGTGGCGGTGGATGGCCTCGAGCCAGCGCGCCGGGCGACCGATGAAGGCCAGAGGCGACATCAGGACGAGCGGGATGCCGTGATAGAGCGAGCCGAGCCAGGCGCCGATCAGGCCCATGTCGTGGTAGAGCGGCAGCCAGCTCACGGTGACGTCGTCAGGACGGACCTCGACCGCAGCCCCGATCGCCCGGACATTGGCCAAGAGGTTGGCATGGGTGAGGACGACGCCCTTGGGGGCCGAGGTGCTGCCGGAGGTGTATTGCAGGAGGGCCGTGTCATCCGTTTCGACGACCGGGCGGGGCGCCTGGGCCGGGCTCTCGAGCTCTGGCGGCGAGAGAACGCCGCGCAGGCTCGGCACCTGCTCGCGCAAGAGGTCGGCTACCCGGCCGAGATCGTGCGTGGTGACGAGAAAGGCCGCCCGGCAATTGGTCAGGATACCGGTCTGTCGGCGGACGTGCTCGGCGATCTGTGACGGGCGGAAGGGTGGATAGATCGGCACCGGCACGCCGCCGGCGCGCCAGATGCCGGCGAAGCAGCGGAAGTAGTCGGGGCCGGTCGGCAGCATGAGGGCTACCGCTTCGCGGGGCTCCAGCCCGCGCGCGAGCAGGCCGGCGGCGATCCGGCGGGCGTCTTCGGCCAGACCGCCATGAGTGAGGACCGCCTCCTCGCCGGCATCCTCGTGGAAGCGAATCGAGACCGCATCGGCGTGCTCGCGCTCGTGGAAGTCGAGCACGTCGAGCCAGGTCTCGGCGTCATCGGGCAGGGCCAGGCCGCGGGGTTCGTTCGCCTGGCGCTCGACCGGCTGCCTGCGGACGGGTGCAGGCAGGGTCCGCGCCGGTGCCGCCTCAATGGCGGTCAAAAGGTCGGCCGGAGTCTCGGCCTCGACGGCGGTCTCTTCGCCGAGGGTGACGGCGAAAGCGTCCTCGAGACGGCCGATGAGCTCCACCCGGCCGAGGCTGTCGAAGCCGAGGTCGCGGTCGAGCCGGCTCTCCAGGGTGGCGGGTCGGGGCCGGCTGCCAGGGCGAAGCTCGGCTGCGAGTGCATCGACGATCGCGAGCAGTTCGACGGCCCGATCGTCGCCTTTTTGTCGCGCCACGTCGGTCAAGCTCGCCTCTCCCACGTCCCGCTCGGGTCAGTCCCTATGGCTATGGCCGCGGCTAGAGGCGGTCAAGCAGCGCCGGGTGCGGCCGCTCGGGCTGACTGCACGATGCGATGGACCAGGTCGAGCTTCTCGATCACCGGTCCCGGCAGGACGAAGGGATAGACGTGGTCGTGGCCCATGCTGCGGTTGAGGCTGTTGAGGGCATAGGTGAGCGGCAGCCAGTGGGCGAGGATGACCCGAAAATCGGCTTCGCGGTAGGGATCGATGCCGGTGTCGACATAGAGATCGGCGCTGGTGCCGACCCGGGGCCGGACACTGAGGCCGAATTCGGCGGCGGTTTCGGTGGTATCGACGATGTGGAGGTAATGCGCCCAGCTTTCCGCCCAGTCCTCCCAGGCATGGGTGCTGGCATAGGCGCTGATGAAATGCTCGTGCCAGTCGGGGCCGGGGCCCGCTTCGTAGTGGCGCTGCAAGGCCTGGGCATAGTCCTCGGTGTCGTCACCGAAGAGTGCTCGGACTTGCTCCAGCCAGGGGCTGCCCTGGACCAGTCGGTCCCAGTAGTAGTGGCCGCTTTCGTGGCGGAAATGGCCGAGGATGGTGCGGTAGGGCTCGGCCATCTCGCTGCGCATCTTTTCCCGCACGACGGGGTCTGCCTCGGCGATATTGAGCGTGATCAGGCCGGAGGCGTGGCCGGTGAGCACCCGACCGGTCTCGTTGAAGCTGGGCGCGGTGTCGGCGAGGAAGTCGAAGGCCAAGCCAGCCGGGTCCGCGTGCTTGGACACCACGGGCAGGCCGAAGCGGAGCAGGCTGTAGACCAGCCGGCGCTTTTCGGTCTCGAGCCGTTGCCAGAGGAGGGCGTTGCCGGCGACGTCGAGGTCGGGGATGGTCTGATTCAGCCGGCAGGCGATGCAGAAGGTCTCGGGCTCGTCGGCCGGTACCAGCCAGTTGCAGACCTGGTGTCTGCCGCGGTTGGCGCAATGGCGGTAGGTCTTGCTGCCGCCCTGTGGCTGCCAGGTGCCGTCGTCCAGCGGCGCCAGCGCCCTGATCTGCAGGTCATCGGGCGCAAAGCCCAGCACGGCGTCGCAGCGGGTGCAGGACACATTGTCGAAATAGACCATCTGGCTGCATGACTGGCAGGCGAAGAGGCGCATTGGTGGTCAACTCACCCGGCTGTTGCCGCGCCCCACCTGGAGCCAGCGTTCGGTGACGGTTCGGCCGAAGTTTTCGGCGTCGGCGAGGTGGCGGTCGGTGGCGGCGCGCATGGCCGGGACAACCGCCGGATCGCCCACGAGTTCCGCGCGGAGCGTCGACCAGCGGCCGAGGATCGTCTCGTCGACCTCGAAATGGCACTGAAAGCCCCAGGTTTTGCCGCCCCCGTGAAAGGCCTGGGCGGCGCAGGTGTCGCTCTCGAGCAGGTGGGTGGCCGTGGCCGGCAGGGTGAAGTGGTCGTTGTGCCACTGCATGATGGTTGCTGGAAGCTCGAGGCCGGCGAGCAGCGGGTCCGCCTCGACGCCGGGGCGGCCGTGCAGGGCCGTGAAGCCGAACTCGCCCTTGGCCTGCTCGACCACCCGGCCGCCCAGGGCGCGGGCGATGAGCTGGCCGCCGAGGCAGAGGCCGAGGACGGGCTTGGCGGCTTCGGTGAAGCTGCGGATCAGGGCCATGAGGTCCGGGAAGTGTGGGCAGCGAGCGTCGTCATTGGCGCTCATGACGCCGCCGAGGAGGATCATGCCGCAGGCCTCCTGCGCGTCGGCCGGCAGGCGGCAGCCGTTCTCGCCGTGGATCACTTCCGCCTCGATGCCAGCTTCCGCCAGCACCGGCGCCATGATGCCGAGCGGCGATTCGTCACTGTGTTGCAAGACCAGAACCCGTCGCACCCCACCTCCTGTCATCGATCACGGCAAATGTGCCGGCGGCGTTGACCATCGCCGACAGGGCCAGCATATGGCATGAATGACTAACGAGGGTAGGTCTGGAATGAGCCGAGAGGCAGACGAAATCGCGGGTGCCGAGGCCGAGATCGAGGAAGATTTCGCCCTCTTCGACGATGTTCGCGACAAGATCGAGTACATCATCGATCTGGGTCGGGACCTCGAGTCCCTGCCCGACGAGCTCAAGACCGAGGGCAACCGGGTGCGTGGTTGTCAGAGTCAGGTCTGGCTGGTGGCCGAGCTCGATCCGGCGACCCGGCGCATGGCGCTCCGGGCGGACAGCGACGCCGTCATCGTGAAGGGGCTGATCAGCCTGGTCCTGCGGCTCTATGGCGGGCGCACGCCGGAAGCGATCACCGCCTCGACGCCGGCCGTCTTCGAGCGGGTGGGCCTCGGCAAGATGCTCACACCCGGCCGAGCCAACGGCCTCTATTCGATGATCGAGCGGGTTCGCCAGCTGGCCCAGGCCTACGCCACGGCCGAAACCACGGCTTGAGCCGGGCACCCGCTCAGCGCAAGGCAGGCTGGATCTTGCCCGCGGTGGGCGCAGCTTCCTTGCGCAGCATGGTCTTGAGGTAGGCCAGGGGGATGGCGGCCGAAAGGACCAAGAGGCCGAGATAGGCGAGGCCGCCCAGCGCCATCGCCTGGAACCAGTGCATTCCCTCTTGGCTCGCGAAGCGCATCCCGAGGCCGACCATGATGGTGACGATCACCACCTTGAACCAGGAGCGGGGCAGCACCCCCTCGATGCCCTGCCGGCGCAGCATGCAGGCCAGGCCGAGGGCGAGGCCGCACTCGACGAGGGCCGTGGCGATGCCCGCGCCGACATGCGAGTACCAGCGGATCAGGACGACATAGAGGGCAATGGCCAGAACCATGCCGACGACGTCCACGCGCAGGGCGAGCTCTGGTCGGTTCATCGCGGTCAAGAGATGGCGGTAGATCTGGGCCAGGCTGTGGCCGGCAACGGCGACCCCGATCAGCAAGAGGACCGGGGCCGCCGAGGTGAAGGCGTTGCCGGCGACGAGCTCCACGATCTCGGCCGAAAAGGCGAGGCAGCAGGCGATCACCCCGCCACCGAAGATCAGCATGACGTCGAGCGCGTTGCCCAGGGTCTCGTTCAGCCGCTCGGTCCCCTTGGCGGCCAGGGCCGCGACGAACAGCGGCATCATCATCCCGGCGAAGAGCGTCGTCAGGCTGCCCAGGATCTCGAAGATTTTCGAGGGCACGCCGTAGAGACCGACGGCGGTGGCGGTATCGAGGATCGAGAGTAGGAGGATGTCGCCGCGCAAGATGATCATCAGCGCGATCTCCGAGCCCGCGATCGGCAGGCCGGTGAAGAGGAGAAAGCGCCAGGTCTTCGGATCGACGCTGAGGCTGAAGCGTTCGAGCCGCCGCGCCCAGAACCAGAGCAGCGCGAACTGGGCGGCCCCGCCCGCGACCATGGCGAGCAGGGCCCCGATGACGCCTTGCCCGAGCCAGAGGGCGAGGCCGAGGCCGGCGAGGATGACGATACCGCCCAGCACCTCGCCGGCCATCAGCTGGTCCTGGCGGAGGTGCTTGAGGAAGAAGGTGCCGAGCAGGAAGCTGCATTGCAGCATGATGTAATAGGGCGCGGCGACGAAGACGCCGAGCATGACGATCTCGGGGTAGGGCAGGAAGAGTGCCGCGATGCCGACCCCGATGACGGCGAGGCTGGTCAGGATCATCCTGAGGGCGAGGGCGCTGCCGAGCACGTGGCCGGCGTCCTGGCCGGGCCTCGAGACCTCGCGCAGGACGACCATCTGCAGGCCGAGATCGGAGCAGATGGCGGCGACGGCGAGGACGGTGAGCACGGTCCGGTAGTGGCCGAAGCCCTCCGGTCCGAGATAGCGGGTCAGAAGGGCGATGGTGGCCAGGCCGATCACAACGGCCGCCATCTTGCCGACGACCATGGCCACGACATTGAGCGTGAGACGACGCGCCGAGGCACTGGGCGCCGCGGTGCTCAACCGATGATCCTCATGGCCTGCCGAATGTCCGAGGGCTGCGGGGACACGTTCCTGCGCGTCGGCGACAGCTTTTAACCGTCATGCTCACGCTGTCAAAGGGTACGCACCGTCCTTTTCAGCCGACGACCATGGGGAAGGTGACGGCGATGGCGATCGCGAAGGCCACGGCGTTGGCGAGCCCGGCGGTGAAGGGGTGGCCGGTCTGCCGGTAGGCCCAGGCGCTGAAGAGACCGTAGACGACGAAGAACGCGAGAATGATCGGCACGATCATGGCGAGGAAGAACAGCCGCTCGAAATCCAGGGCGATGGCGAAGGCGAGCGAGAGCAGGAAGGCGAGCTTGGTCAGGGGGTAGGCGCCACGGGCGGCGGTTCGCCCGCGGGTCAGCCATTCGTCGGCGAGGAAGTAGGGCAAGGTGCCGAGCAGCATGGCGGCGACCAGCGGCAGCCGCTCGGGGATCGGCAGGAAGACCGTGACGAAGCGGTCGATCGAGAATCCGACGACGAAGACGGCGTAGAGCAGCACGGCCAGGGCCGAAAGGGCCAGCCTGCCGTAGTCGACCAGCGGGGTGAGGTCGTCTGCGGACGCGGGTTCGGCGAACCAGCGCAGCGCCGCCCAGGTCAAGAGACCATAGAGCGCGAAATGCGTGACCAGGTAGTCGCCGAGCAGCAGCGGCAGCATGTCGGTCGGCACGAAGCGCAGGAGGATCGGGGTGAGGACCGCTGGCAAGAGGGCCGGGAGCCAGAGCCGCCGCCAGGGCAGGCCGACACCTGTGGGTGGGTCGGCGACCACGGGCAGGAGCCGGCCGAGTGGCCTGGCGAGCAGAACGAGGCCGACGAAGAGGAGCAAAATCCAGGGGCCGATGGCGGCGACCCGCTCTTGGCCAGCCCGAACGAAGACGGTGTCCAGCCATTGGACAGTCTCGAGCAGGCCCTCGCTCGAATAGAGGACGGCCACGTGCTCGACCCCGTCAGCGTAAACCGCGCGCCGCGCCGTGCCGGCGGTGAAATCACCGAAGGTGACGCCCTCGACAGCCGGCTGGTCGGCGACGAACTGGACGGCGCGGAGGGCCTCGTCCTTCAGCGCCTGGGCCTCGAGATCGCCGACGATGACGAGGAGGTTGTTGGGGCTTTCGGCATCGAGTGTCGGCGCGAACATCGAGACCGCGACCACGGCGGCCACCGCATCACCCTGCTCTTGGGCGAAGCGGACGATGAGGTCGGAGGCCATCGAGTGACCGAGGATGGCGATGCGTTCGTTACCGGTGAGCTCACGGGCAAAGTCGGCGACCTCGCCGATCTGGCCGATCATCGCGGGCATCACCCCGTCTTCGGCGCGCACGTCGCCGCGTAGGGGGTCGGGGTGTCGGCCGTGGCCGAGAAAATCGAAGGTGACCGCCGTGTAGCCGTTCTCGGCCAGGGTGATGGCAAAGGCGCGCATCAAGACCTCGGAGCCGGCGAAGCCGTGGGCGATGACGACGGGCGGTCCGGGTGGCGCCCCCGTGGTCTCGAAGACGGTGACGGGAGTCGCGCCCACGACGCCGGTCGTGATGGTCAAGTCCTGCAACGGGGCGGTGAGCCGAAAGAGCGCCAAGAGCACCAGCGCCAAGGCGAGCCCGGCAACGATCAAGGGACGCCGCATCGGCTCAGCCATCGCCCGAATGCTGCGGGTGCCGGAGTGTCGGGAGCGGAGGCGAAGGGCGGGGCTGGTGCTTCATCATGGCAGCACCACTAGCCAATCACCGCGCCCTACACCAGTGCGACCCTTCCGCCGTTCGGCCGCAGGACCTATACCCACCGCAGCCAGGGGGAGGATCGGCCATGCAGCCACTGAAGATCGCGGTCATTCCGGGTGACGGGATCGGCAAGGAGGTGGTGCCCGAGGGGCTTCGGGTGCTGGAGAAAGTGGCCGGGCGGTTCGGGCTCGACCTCGCCTTCGACCACCGCGACTGGAGTTCCGAGCTCTATGCCCGGACCGGCCGCTTCATGCCGGAGGACGGGCTCGAGAGCATCGCCGGCCACGACGCCATCTTCCTGGGCGCCGTGGGCTGGCCCACCGTGCCGGATCACGTCTCGCTCTGGGGGCTCCTGATCCCGATCCGCCGGCGGTTCGATCAGTACGTCAATCTCCGGCCCGTGCGGCTCTTCGAGGGCGTCAAGTGCCCGCTCGCCGACCGCAAGCCCGGCGAGATCGACTTCTGGATCGTCCGGGAGAATGTCGAGGGCGAATATTCCGAGATCGGCGGCCGGCTCTATGCCGGAACGGCGCAGGAAATGGCGGTCCAGGAGAGCATCTTCACCCGGTTCGGGGTCGATCGGGTCTGCCGCTTCGCCTTCGAGCTGGCGCAATCGCGGCCGAAGAAGCACCTCACCTCGGCGACCAAGTCCAACGGCATCATCCACACCATGCCCTATTGGGACGAGCGCTTCGCCGCCATGGCCGAGGCCTATCCGGAGGTCACGACCGACAAGTTCCACATCGACATCCTGACCGCCCATTTCGTGCGCAACCCCCATTGGTTCGACGTCGTGGTCGGCTCCAACCTCTTCGGCGACATCCTCTCCGATCTGGGTCCCGCCGTGACCGGGACCATCGGCATAGCACCTTCGGCCAATCTGAACCCCGAGCGCACCTGGCCCTCGATGTTCGAGCCGGTGCACGGCTCGGCCCCGGACATCGCGGGACAGGGCATCGCCAACCCGATCGGCCAGATCTGGTCCGGGGCGATGCTGCTCGAGCATCTGGGGCATCCCGAGGCGGCAGCCACGATCATCGCCGCCATCGAGCGCGTGCTCTTGCAACCGGCCCTGCTCACGCCCGATATGGGTGGCAGGGCCGCGACCGAGGCCTTGGGCCGGGCGATCGCCGCCGAGATCTAGGAGACCCGCCGCATGCAACCCTTCTTCCAGGCCGCCCAGGCGCACCAGACGATCGACCTCGCGGGGCTCGGCATCAGCACCAGGGTCCTGCTGCCGGCCGCCGCCACCGGCGGTGACCTGGCGCTGTTCGAGGAGACGACATCACCGGGCGCCGGTCCGCCGCTCCACATTCACACCGAGCAGGCGGAGTTCTTCCGGGTCATCGAGGGATCTTATGAGTTCATGATCGGCGACGAGCGTTTTCTCGCCGGTCCCGGCGATACGGCCTGGGTCCCGGCCGGCGTGGCACACGCTTTCTGGAATTGCGGGGCCGTGCCCGGCCGGCTGCTCTTCGGTCTCACGCCGGCGGCCGAGGGCGAGGCTTTTTTTCAGGAACTCGCGGGGTTCATCACTGCCGACGGGCCGCCCGATGTGGCGGCGATCAACGAGGCCTTCGCCGGCCGGTTCGAGATCGTGGGCCCACCCTTGGCCGTGCTGTTCGGTGGGCATCCGTGAGGATCGGCATTCTCGAGACCGGCCGGCCGCCGGCCGGGCTCGAGCAGCACGGCTCCTATGGCCTGATGTTCGAGCGGCTGCTCGGGCCCGGGTTCGAGACTGTGGTCTATCCGGTGATCGACGACGTCTTTCCGGCAGCGGTGGACGAGGTCGATGGCTGGCTGGTCACCGGCTCACGCTTCGGCGTCTATGACGACGCCCCCTGGATCCGCAGGCTCGAGGCATTTCTCCGGCAGGTGATGGCGGCCCGGGTGCCGGTGGTCGGCATCTGCTTCGGCCACCAGATCCTGGCCTCGGCCCTGGGTGCCAGGGTCGAGAAGGCAGCGGCCGGCTGGGGGGCGGGACCGCACGAGTACGACGTGCTGGAGCGGCCGGCCTGGCTCGAGGCGGCGGCCGAGCGTTTCACCTTGAACGCCATGCACCAGGACCAGGTCCTGAGCCTGCCGCCGGGGGCCCGGCTGATTGCCAGCTCCGCGTTCTGCCCCATTGCCGCGCTGGCTTACGGCGATCACGCCATTTCGTTTCAGGCGCATCCCGAGTTCGACAACGCTTACGAGCGGGATCTCGTCGCCATGCGGCGAGGCGCCGTCATTCCCGAAGAGGTCGCCGATCCGGCGTTGGCGGGTATCGGCGACGAGGCCCTGGCACCGGACGCGGCCAATGCAGCGCTCTGGATCCGCCGCTTCTTCACCGAGGCGAGCAAGGGTGCCGCGGCCGGGTTACCGTCATTCCGGCTTGACGCTCCAAGGCCGCTCGGCGACTGTGATTTCGATGGTGCCTCGGCTGAGGCTGAAAAGGGAATCCGGTGCGGCCAATAGGCCAACGCCGGGGCTGCCCCCGCAACTGTAAGCGGCGAGCTTGGATCCACACGCGCCACTGCGGGACGTTTCTCGTGGGAAGGCCGGGTCGGGCGTCGAGTCGCGAGCCAGGAGACCTGCCATCGAACGGCAACCAGCAAGCGGGACGGCGGGTCCCGGGGGAGTAGACATCATGCGTAATCTTCTGATCGGTGCTGCCATGACGGTCATGGCGGCGGGTGCCGCGATCGCCCATCACGCCGGCGACACCTATCCGGTGGGTGATCTCGTGGTCAGCCACGCCTGGACCTACGAGACGGCGGCGGTCGGCCACTCGACCAAGGTCTATCTCACCATCGCGAACAACGGCGACACGGCCGACCGGCTGGTCGATGCCCGGGTCGACTTCGCCGGGCAGACGGTCGTTCAGGCCCAGGCGATCGGCGCCGACGGCACGCTCGGCGTACAGGACGTGGCGGCCCTGCGGATCGAGCCCGGCCAGACCCTGACCTTGCAACCGGGAGCGATGTGGATCGAGCTCGAGAGCGTGCAGCGGACCTTCAAGGACGGCCAGCACTTCCACATGGACCTCACCTTCGAAACCGCAGGTGCGGTCGAGATCGACGTCTGGGTCAACGAGGTCGACGAGCACGACGCCGACGGCGCCAGCTGAGCGGCGCCCGGATCCGGCGGCCATGACGCCGTCGCCGCCGGGCTCCGCCCGCGAGGTCTTTCGCGTCTTTCTCGGTCTCGGGCTCACCTCCTTCGGTGGGCCCGTGGCGCACCTGGGCTATTTTCGCGAGGCGTTCGTCGTTCGCCGCCAGTGGCTGGGCGATCGAGCCTATGCCGATCTGGTGGCGCTTTGCCAGTTCTTGCCCGGGCCCGCCTCCAGCCAAGTCGGCATGGCGATCGGCCTGATGCGCGCGGGATATGCCGGCATGCTGGCGGCCTGGGTCGCCTTCACCCTGCCCTCGGCTCTCCTCCTCGTAGCCTTCGCCTATGGCGCCGGCAGCCTCGAGGCGGTGGCCGGCACCGGCTGGATCGACGGCCTGAAGGCGGCCGCCGTCGCCGTCGTGGCGCATGCGGTGCTCGGCATGGCGAGGAGCCTGACCCCGGACCGCGAGCGGGCGACGATCGCCGTTCTCGGCATGATCGTTGCCATGCTGCTCGCAGGTGCCCTGGGACAGGTTCTGGTGATCCTGCTCGGCGGCGCCTTGGGCCTCGTCTGGCTGCGCCCGACGCTCGAGCCGGGGCGAGAGGACGAAGCCCTGGCGACGTCGGTGAGCCGGCCCGTCGCCATCGCTTGCCTCGCTGCCTTCTTCGTCCTCCTGGCCCTCCTGCCGCTGGCAGCGATGGCCCTGGAGGGCGGCGCCCTCGGGCTTATCGACGGGTTCTATCGAGCAGGTGCCCTGGTTTTCGGCGGTGGTCACGTCGTCCTGCCGCTGCTGCAGGCCGAGTTCGTCGGCACCGGCCTGGTCGAGCGCGATGCCTTCCTCGCCGGCTATGGCGCGGCGCAGGCCGTGCCGGGCCCGCTCTTCACCTTCGCCGCCTATCTGGGGGCGGTGATGCAGACCCCGCCAACCGGGCTCGTCGGCGCCACGCTGGCACTTCTGGCGATCTTCCTGCCCTCGGCCCTCTTGATCGTCGGCGGCCTGCCCTTCTGGGACATGCTGCGCAGCGCACCTTTGGCGCGCCGGGCGCTCGCCGGGGTCAACGCCGCCGTGGTCGGGCTCCTGGCCGCGGCCCTCTACGATCCGGTCTTCACCGAGGGCGTCACCTCGCCCTTGCACATGGCCGTGGCGGCGGCGGCGCTCGTCGCCCTCGCGAACTGGCAGGCACCCGCCTGGGCCGTCGTGATCGCGGCCGGGCTCTCGGGCTTCGTCCTGCTCTAGTCGGTGACGATCTCACCCTCGGGGAAGAAGGCGTTGAAGGCGAAGGCGAAATCGACGCTGTAGACCGCATCCTCCCAGCCCTCGGCGGTGCGCCGTTCGACCACCACGTTGCCGACCTCGCGACCGTCCGCGAGCCGCGACGCATCGAGAGCCGAGGCCTGCCCCGGTATCCAGCTGAGCCTGAGATCGGCCGTCTCGATGACCTCGCGATTGCGCAGGAGATCGAGGCTCCAGGCCCGGTCCTCGACCCGGACGACCCGCGCCATGGCCGGGATGTCCTCGGGCAGATCGCCGCGATAGAGGAACGGGCTCGAACGCTCGTCATCGTAGTTGACATAAGGGTTGCGGCCGTAATCGCGGCGGAAGGTGCCGTCGGCGACGAGAACCACCATGTCGCGCTCGGCGTTGCGCTCGAGGAACATCGCGTAGCTTTCAAGCCGAGAGGGCAGCATTTCGAGCTCGGTGCCCAGCAACTCGCCGATGATCGCCTGGCCGGTGAACTGCTGCCACCAGCTCTCGGTGGTGCGGTCGTACATCACGAGATCGGAATGCCGGAGCTTTCCGGTGGTGCCGAATTCCAGCGTTTCGCCATCCAGCGTGCGATCGAAGACGATGCCGGTGTTGCACAGCGGACAATAGGTGACGGCGATGTCGCGGCCGTCGAAGCTGTCGTTGACGATCTCGTGCCACATCAAGATGCGCAGCGGATAGGCCTTGGCCGCATCGCTCGAATTGATGCCGATCACCGCTTCTCGTGGCGGCAGGTCGACCTCGTCCGGGCTCGCGAAGGTCGGGTCGTCGATGGACGGAATGCCGTCCTTGGGCGGCCCGCCCGAAAGGATTTCGGAAAAATCGACCAGGCTGCGGTCGAAATCCGTGTTCGGCCACTCGACCTGCCATTGCGCCGGATCGGCCAGCGCATCGGCGCCGGGACTGGCGGCCGCCAGGGTCGATGCCAATACCGCGAGGGTCGCTGTTTTCTGCCAATCGCGCATGCCGTCACCTCGTGGTTTTTTCGCCGCCCCTCTTGGCCGGACCGTTCGAATAGCCAGATGGTCCGGAGGAGCTGGCAGGACGTAGATGCCAGCACGCCATCGCTTCGACCGCCACTCGAGTTCGTTCACGACGGCTCGATGACCAGGCCCGCCGCCGGCCCCGTCTACCGCCATCGCGAGTTCAGCCGATGACCTTCATGAACGTCTTGTTGATCCTGGCCATGCTGGCCACGGTCGTCGTCCTCTTCGCCGGCATCGTGGGTTTCCTGCGCGGCGGGGCCTTCAACGAGAAATACGGCAACAAGCTGATGCGTGCCCGTGTCGGCCTGCAATTCACCGCGCTCGCGATCCTGGTGGTGCTGTTCTTGACGCAGTGACCGGGCCGAGCGCTCTTTCTTTCGCACCTCGAGGTTATGACCATGGTGACCCTTTCGAAAATCTACACCCGTGGCGGCGACCAGGGGAAAACCTCGCTCGGTGACGGGGTTCGGGTCGCCAAGCACAGCCTCAGGGTCCAGGCCTACGGCACCGTCGACGAGCTGAACGCGGTGCTCGGCCTCGTCCGCCTGCATACATGCTCGGATGCCGAGGTCGAGGCCATGCTGATGCGCATCCAGAACGACCTCTTCGACCTGGGTGCCGATCTCTGCCGCCCGGGCGACGATGCGAGCGACGAAAAGACGCTGCGTATCCAGGAAACGCAGGTCGTCCGCCTCGAGCGCGAGATCGATGCGATGAACGGCGAGCTCGCGCCACTGACCTCCTTCGTGCTGCCGGGCGGCACGCCGGCTGCTGCCAATCTCCATCTGGCGCGCACCGTTTGCCGACGCGCCGAGCGGCTGGTCAGCGCCCTGAACGAAATGGAGCCCGTGAATTTTCTGGCGCTGCGCTATCTCAACCGCCTTTCTGACTATTTTTTCGTCGCCTCGCGCTTTTTGAACGACAAAGGTCGGCTGGACGTCTTGTGGCAACCGGGGGCGAATCGCTAACACCTCCGCGGGTCAGCCGCATGGCCGTTGAAGTGTTGGCTCGTTGACAAGCCTGTGACCGGAGCATATTGCTCGCTATTGCAGTGCACAAAAAACGGGCCGACACGATTCGAGGCTATCTCGATCGTCGGAAAGAGGTTTGGGTGATGAAGGTGCTGGTGCCCGTCAAGCGGGTGGTCGACTACAACGTCAAGATCAGGGTCAAGTCCGACCAGAGCGGGGTCGAGACGGCCAACGTCAAGATGTCGATGAACCCCTTCGACGAGATCGCCAACGAGCAGGCGATCCGGTTGAAGGAGAAGGGCACGGCAACCGAGATCGTGGCCGTGTCGCTGGGTGAGCAGAAGTGTCAGGAGACGCTCAGGACCGCGCTCGCCATGGGTGCCGATCGCGCCATTCATGTGGTCACCGACGCCGAGCTGCAGCCTTTGGCGGTGGCCAAGTGCCTGAAGGCGATCGCCGTGCGCGAGGAGCCCGGGCTCATTCTTTTAGGCAAGCAAGCGATCGACGACGACAGCAACCAGACCGGGCAGATGCTGGCGGCGCTCCTCGGCTGGGCGCAGGCGACCTTCGTCTCGAAGCTGGAGATCGCGGACGGCAAGGCCACCTGCGGCCGTGAGGTCGACGAGGGGATCGAGACCATCGAGGTGACGCTACCCGCCATCATCACGGTCGATCTGCGCCTCAACGAGCCGCGCTACGCCTCGCTGCCCAATATCATGAAGGCGAAGAAGAAGCAGATCGACAGCCTGACGCCCGAGGAGCTCGGCGTCGATGTTGCACCCCGTCTCGTCTACACGCATTTCGAGGAGCCGCCCAAGCGGCAGGCCGGGGTTCGGGTCGAGAGCGTCGACGAGCTGGTAGGCAAGCTCAAGAGCGAAGCGGGGGTGATCTGATGGCTGTTCTCATCCTTGCTCAGCACGACAACAAGGTGCTGGACGCCGCGACCCTGAACGGTATCACCGCGGCGACCCAACTTCCCGGACCCTGCCACCTCCTGGTGGCCGGCAAGGATTGTGGCGGCGTCGCGGAAGAAGCGGCCAAGATCGCCGGCATCGAGAAGGTGCTCAGGGTCGAGCACGACGCTTATGCCGACCCGGTCGCCGAGGACCTGGCTCCGCTCTTGGTCGCCATGGCAGCGCCTTATGACTATCTGGTCGCGGCCTCCACCACCTTCAGCCGCAACGTCATGCCCAGGGTCGCGGCCTTGCTCGATACGGCGCAGCTCAGCGACATCGTCGAGGTGGTCTCGCCCACCACGTTCAAACGCTACATCTATGCCGGCAACGCGCTGACCACGGTCGAGAGCAAGGACGAAAAGCGCGTCATCACGGTGCGCACGACGACCTTCGAGGCGGCGCCAGCCGAAGGTGGCAATGCCACGATCGAGACGGCGGCCGCCGTCGATCCCGCGGGTCTGGCGCGCTTCGTCGGCCGCGAGGTGCAGTCCAGCGCCCGGCCGGACCTGGGCTCGGCCCGGGTGGTCGTCTCGGGCGGCCGCGGTGTCGGCTCGTCCGACAACTTCCAGATCATCGAGAAGCTCGCCGATGCCGTGGGTGCGGCCGTGGGGGCATCGAGGGCCGCTGTCGATGCGGGCTATGCGCCCAATGACTGGCAGGTCGGCCAGACCGGCAAGATCGTGGCACCCGACCTCTATATCGCCGTCGGCATCTCCGGCGCCATCCAGCATTTGGCCGGGATGAAGGACAGCAAGGTCATCGTCGCCATCAACAAGGACGAGGAGGCCCCGATCTTCCAGGTGGCCGATTACGGCCTCGTCGGCGATCTCTTCAAGCTCGTCCCGGAGCTGACCGAAAAGCTCGAAGCGGCCCGGGACTGAGCGACCAACGCAGGAGCGGCTTGATGCCCGTCTACACGGAAAAAGACTATCCGCCACTGCCAGTGGTGCAACGCGTCGGCATCATCGGTGCGGGCCAAATGGGTGGTGGCATCGCGCAGGTCGCTGCCGTCTCGGGCTTCGATGTCGTCTTGATGGACGTCAAGCAGGAGCCCTTGGATGGTGCCCTGGAGTTGATGAACCGGCTTTTGGACCGGCAGATCAAGAAGGGGACGATGAGCGCGGGCGATCGTGACGAGGCGCTCGCTCGCGTCCAGACCGCGACGGCGATGAGTGCTCTCGGCAATTGCGATCTCGTGGTCGAGGCGGCGACCGAGGACGAAGGGATCAAGCGCAAGATCTTCAAGGAGCTGGTCGAGAACGTGAAGGACGATGCGATCATCGCGTCGAACACCTCGTCGATCTCGATCACGCGGCTGGCGGCGGCCACCGACCGCCCCGAGCGCTTCATCGGCATGCACTTCATGAACCCGGTGCCGGCGATGAAGCTGGTCGAGGTGATTCGCGGCATCGCCACGGCCGAAGACACGTACCAATCGATCAAGAGCTTGTGCGAGAAGCTCGGCAAGACCGCGGTCACCGCAGAGGACTTCCCGGCCTTCATCGTCAACCGCATCCTGCTGCCGATGATCAACGAAGCGGTCTATACGCTCTACGAGGGCGTCGGCACGGTGGAGAGCATCGACACCGCGATGAAGCTGGGTGCCAACCACCCGATGGGCCCCCTTGAGCTCGCCGACTTCATCGGCCTCGATACCTGCCTTTCCGTCATGCAGGTGCTCTATGACGGGCTCGCCGACAGCAAATACCGCCCCTGCCCGCTTTTGGTGAAATACGTCGAGGCCGGCTGGCTCGGCCGCAAGGTCAAGCGCGGCTTCTACGATTATCGCGGCGAGATCCCGGTCCCGACCCGGTGACGCCGGCCGTGGGCGCGGGCTTCTGGTGGGATGCGTGGCGGACCGCTGTCGCAGCCCAGACCACGATCGCCCTCAGGCTCTGGGCCTTCGCCAGCCCGGCCGAATGGCAGAGTGCGCGGGGCCGGGCCGAGCTCACCCGCATGGTGACCGAGAAACAACAGGCCATGCTGGACGCCGGTTTCGCCATGCAGCGTGCCCTGCTCGGCCAGGGTGCCGCCAGCCTGCTGCCCGTCCTCCACGCGGGACTACGCCCCTACAAGCGACGCACCACGAGCAACGCCAGGCGTATCGGGCATCGCCGCTGAGCGATCGGCCGCAGGCGACCGGCAGCGCCAAGTGGCCGGTCGCCGCCATCCCGTCGCAGCGCACACCATACTCATGGATGACCGGGCGACTATTCGCCCGAACCGTTAACCCACAGAAACGCTTCATGAGCTAAAGTACAGATGGCGGTCAGCTGGCTGTTACAGCCAGCGCATTTTATGAACCTGGAAATGTGTCATGCTGATAGACGCGAACACCATTGATGCCACGGCACCTCTGGAGACGGAGGTCTGTATCGTCGGTTCGGGCCCCGCGGGCTTGGCCGTTGCCTCCGAGCTCAGCCGGGCCGGCATTCCGGTCGTGGTCCTCGAGGAGGGCAGCCGGGCCTGCATCGGTGGCAACGCCACGAAATGGGTGATCGAGCTCGAGCGCGGCAGCAAGAATGCCGT
>JAABSG010000318.1 GCA_011390475.1 Geminicoccaceae bacterium
CACCAGCTGGATGATCGATAGCGCCCGCACATTGGCGGTGCCGACCGTGTGTTGCGTGACACCCATGCACCAGATCAAGGTGGCCGGCTTAACCGTCGCCATCAGCTCGGCGATTTCCTTGACCTGCGCACCCGGCACGCCGGTGACGCGCTCGACCTCGGCCGGCGTCCAGCGCTTCACCTCCTCGCGGATCTGGTCCATGCCGTGCACCCGCTGGGCGATGTACTCGCTGTCCTCCCAGCCGTTCTCGAAGATGTGCCAGAGCATGCCCCAGATGAGCGGGATGTCGGTGCCCGAACGGTGCCGCACATAGTGCGTCGCATGCGCGGCCGTGCGGGTGAAGCGCGGGTCGCAGACGATCAACGGGGCCCGGTTGAGCTCCTTGCCCCGGAGCACGTGCTGCAGCGACACGGGATGCGCCTCGGCGGGGTTGCCGCCGATGACCATGATCACCTTGGAGTTGGCGATGTCGTTGTAGGAGTTGGTCATCGCCCCGTAGCCCCAGGTGTTGGCGACACCGGCGACCGTGGTCGAATGGCAAATGCGCGCTTGGTGGTCGACCGAGTTGGTCCCCCACATCGCCGCGAACTTGCGGAAGAGATAAGCGCCCTCGTTGGAGAACTTGGCGGAGCCCAGCCAGAAGACGCTGTCGGGGCCGCTCTCGGCCCGCAGCTCGAGCAGCTTCTCGCCGATCTCCTCGATCGCCTGCTCCCAGCTCAGCCGGCGCCACTCGCCGTTCTGCAGCTTCAAGGGGTATTTCAGCCGGCGATCGCCATGCACGACCTCGCGCACCGAGGCCCCCTTGGCGCAATGCGTGCCGCGATTGATGGGGCTCGCCCAGGCCGGCTCCTGGCCGACCCAGACGCCGTTCTGCACTTCGGCGGTGACCGTGCAGCCGACCGAGCAGTGGGTGCAGATGTTCTGCCGGATCTCGACCGGCTGGCCGAGATCGGCGAAGCCGGCCTCGGCCTTCTTGACGGTGCCGAGCGGCACGGCGCCGAGGGCCGCGAGGCCGCCGGCGGCGACACCCGATTTCTGCAGGAAGGCGCGGCGATCGACGGTGGTGGCGGCCGCATTCGCCACGACCGTGGCAAAACCGCTCTTCGACGCTGTACCGGAACGACGTTTCGTCAACATGCCGGGGATCCTTTCGTCAGTGCCGGTTGGTCGTCAGTACCGATTGGTCTCGTAGTAGGTGCGGACGTGGTCGGTCTCGCGATAACGCCGCTTCTTCTTCTCTTCGGCCGATTGCTGGGCCTGGGCCTCGCCGCCGGCCAAGAGGACCGGGGCCGCCACCGCCGCCCCGACGACACCGGTCGCCGCCGTCTTGAAAAAGCCACGCCGCGCCGGGCTGGCCGGCGTCTCGATCGCTTTCGTTGAACCTGCCATCGTCAGTCCCTCCATGATCGTCCGCCCGATGCCCCAGCCCGATGCCCCAGCGATCCGCCGTCAGGCCGCGAGCGTGTAGGCCGTGGCCTCGATATCCACCAAATGTCGCCCGATGGTGCCCACCGGTCGATAGAACACTGCCGCGTCCGCAGCCTCGAGGTCGGCGAAGAACCGGCCGGCCCAGGGTTGCAGATGGCGGGTGAAAAAGTGTGCCTGCTCGCTCGCGTCCACGGCGAACTCGCCGGCAATGAGCCCGGCCATGATCTCGGCCAGGCACCCGATATGGTCCTCCGGGTCGGTCTGCCCGGCGGTCCGCTCGATGCCGAGCCGGGCGAGATCCGCGCGCAAGCTGGCGAGCGGCTTTTCGTGCAGAAAACCGGTGCGGTAGTAGGAGGCATAGGGCAAGAGCTCGCCCCGCCCGACGCCGATGAAGAGCTGATGGTATTCGCGCTCGATCGTGGCCGGGTCGGCTCGGCGGGCCATGGCGGAAAGGTCGCCGACCGCGCGGCCGAGGGGCGACGAGTCGCCGTCGAGACTGGCGATGATGCCGAGGCCCTGGCCGTCGGGTGTCCCGCGCAGGACGAAGCCCAAGAGCTGCCAATAGCGGGCGCGCGCTACGTCCAACGCGTCACCTGTCGTGACGAGCGGCGCATCACCACCGTTGTCGGCGCGCGTTGCCAGCATCGACCTCCCGACCTTCTAGCCGCATCGCGACGTCGACCGTCGTCGGCCGCTCGCCCGATGCGCCTTGGCTTTAGTCCAGTTCGAATCTTGGCCGCAAATCCTTGATCGTGCAAGTTACAAAGACGGGTTGCTGCGCCGGTAGGCCGCACGAGCGCTCAACTCGGCGTCGCCGCCCCGTGCCGGCGCCGACGCCCGGCCGGTGGCGCCGCAGGTGGGTTCGCCGCGGCTGCCGGGGGCGCTTCGATAAGGTGGGGCGGTTCGGGCTCGGTTGCGGTCGGCCCCTCCACCTTGTCGGCCACCTCTGGCTCGACCATCTCGGGCTCGGTCACCGCCGGCGCGGCGGCTCCTGCGGCCTTCGGCTCGGCCACCCGGCGGCGCATCGCCGCGAAGAGCTTGTCGACCACCGCCTTCGGGTCGTCCTTCGGCAGAAGTGCGCCATAGCCCGGCGCATTGAAGTCCCAGTCGTAATCGGCGACCTCGCGAAACTCGCGAATCGCCGGGTCTGCCGACCACAAGCGGCGCAAGGCCGCCTGCTTCAATGCCTTGGGCACACCCTTCTGCAGGAAGGCCCGGATATCCGCACCGGTCTGGATGCTCTCGATCGGTGGCAGGGTTGCGGGGTCGACCTCGGCCTCGGCCTCGACCTCCAGGGCGGCCGCCTCGTCGGGCTCGGCGGTGGGCGCCGCCGCCGGCCCCGATTCCGGCACCACCTCGGCATCGCGTGCCGCCCGCTTGCGTTGCGACCAGCGCTCGAGGAAGCCTTTTTCCTCAGTCATGCCGGCCATCGCCGCGCCGGCCGCTGCTGATCCCGGGCAGCCGACCGGAGGCCAGCGCTTCGGGGTCGGCGCGCTCGCGCTTGCGCTTGTACTTCGGTCGGTCGACATGGTGGGCGGCGACGAACGGGGCGAGCCAGGCGCGCACCGCGTCCGGCATCGCCACCATCTCGACCAGGTCGTCACCGGTATCGGCATGCGCCTGCGCCTCGCCGGCATCGACCGTGGCCATCAAGAGCTTCAAGCCCGGCGCCGCTTCGCCCGGCCGCAAATCGGTTGGCCGCAGCACCACCCAGACCGCCGGCTGCTTCGCTCCCAGATTGTGCACCAGCGCCTCGGTCTCCTTCGAATAGACGACGAGATCGGTGCTGCCGGCAAAGAACCGCGTGGTGCCCTCTGCCTCGGCGAGGACGGTCCAGCGCGGCGTCGCCGGGCGCCCCGGCAACACCTCGACAGCCCGCCAGACATGGCTCTGCCAGCGGCTCTTGGCCGGCCGGCGCTCGACGATGACCCCGACGGCAAAACGCTCGACGATCACGAGAGAGCCCTCCTCAACACGGTTTTTCCTGCCGCAAGGGCAGCCCGGTCAAGAGGTTCTGCGGCTTGAGCCGGAGCCGCTTCTCGCCGTCCATCGCCATGGCCAGATAGACCGGCCGGCCGGCGACGCGCTCGAGCATGGCGCTCGGATCGGCGAAGTCGAGGCGGAAGAGCGAGAGGATGCGCGCCAGATCGGCCTGTGGCACCTCCACCCCGTGCCACATCGCGTTCAAGATGCCCGTCGCCTCGGCATCCAGCCCGACATGCCAGGACCAACGCTCGTCGCGGATGGTCTGGACGGGCTGTATCGTGACCTCGAGCTCGAGAAAATGCCGCACCCAGCGCTCGAGAACGCGGCATAGCGCGTCGAGCCCGGGCCGGGTGAAGGCGACGTCGAGCACCATGTCGAAGCGCTCGCTTCGGGCGAAATAGGCGGCGGTGTTGGCCTCGTTCATAACATCGAGCTCGACCGTCCGCGGCGCCGTGCCGGCCTGGACCAGAAGCTGGCCGAGCCCGCCGAAGCCGCCCGTCGCCGCCACCTGCTCCACCGTCTCCTCGTCGGCCACCAGAATACCGCCCTCGGCGATGCTCACCTTCTGGCTGCGAAACAGGAGCTCGGCCGCCCGCCATTTGAAACCGTCCGGCTCGGCCTCGAGCAGCCGGCGGAG
>JAABSG010000319.1 GCA_011390475.1 Geminicoccaceae bacterium
TCGTCGCCGTCGCCACGCTGGTCCACGGCACGACAACCACGACCAATGCCTTTCTCGAGCGCAAGGTCGCCAAGGTCGGTTTGATCACCACCAAGGGTTTTCGCGACGTGCTCGAGCTCGGGCGGCGGACGCGCCCCCACCCTTACGGCATGACCGGTACCTTCGAGCCGTTGATCGAGCGCCCTTACCGACTGGAGGTCGACGAGCGCATGACGGCGGAGGGCGAGGTCTTGATCGCTCTCGACCCGAGCGAGGTCCGCGAGAAGGCGTTGCTGTTGAAGGCGGCCGGCTGCGAGGCCATCGTCATCCACTTCCTCCATGCCTATGCCAACCCGGCTCACGAGGTGCTGGCGGAAGCGGCGGTCCGCACGGTCTGGCCCAACGGTTTCGTCACCACGGGCCACAAGGTCCTCTCCGAGTATCGCGAGTACGAGCGCGGCTGCACCGCCTCGGTCAATGCCGCGGTTCAGCCCGTTCTCGACCGTTATGTCACCAAGCTGGCGGATCGGCTTCGTGACGGTGGCTACCGGCACGAGCTCTTGATCGTCCAAGGCAATGGCGGCACGCTGCCGGCGGCGATGGTCGTCGAGGACGCGGTCAAGACGGTGATGTCCGGGCCGGCCGCCGGTGTCATTGCCGCGGCCTGGACGGCGCGCCATGCCGGGATCGCCAATGTCATCACCTACGACATGGGTGGCACGAGTTCCGACGTCGCCATCATTCTGGACGGCGTGCCGAGCGTCAGCGCCGAACTGGAGCTCGACTACGGCATGCCGGTTCACGTGCCGATGGTCGACGTCAATACGCTCGGTGCGGGCGGCGGCTCGATCGCGCGGATCGACGAGGCCGGGTTGCTTCGCGTCGGTCCTGAGAGCGCCGGCGCCGACCCGGGGCCGATCGCCTATGGCCGCGGCGGTGTCGCTCCCACCATCACCGACGCCAACCTTCTGCTCGGTCGCCTGCCTGCGGATCGCTTGACCGCCGTCGAGCAGCCGGTGCCCCGAGCCGCTGTCGAGGCCATCATGAAAGAGAGCATCGGCAAGCCCCTCGGTCTCTCGGCCGCCGCCGCCGCTGCTGCCATTCTACGGGTCGCCAACGACAAGATGGCCGGAGCGATCCGTATGACGTCGGTCGCCCGGGGGCACGATCCCCGCGACTTTGCCCTCTTGGCATTCGGCGGGGCCGGCCCCTTGCATGCGACGGCGCTCGCCCGCGAGCTCGGCATTCCCCGGGTGCTCGTGCCGCCGCGTCCTGGCGTGACCAACGCGCTCGGCTGCCTCGTCGCCGATGCGCGCCATGATTTCGTGCGAACCATCAACCGCGCATTGCAAACGCTCGATTTGGACGATCTTCGTGCGGTGGCGCTCGAGCAGCTGGCGGAGGGCAGGGCGGCCTTGGCCCGCGAGACCACCCCGATCGACGGCGAGAGCTTTCGCTTGGGCGCCGACATGCAGTTTCGCGGCCAGACCCATCTGATCCGCGTCGATCTGCCGGCTGCGGAAATCCTCTCGGGCACACTGTCCCTCGAGGCCCTGCGACACCGCTTCGCCGAGGCCTATTACGCGCGTTTTGCGGTTCGCTTGCCTGAGATCGGCGCGATGCTCGTCAACCTGGTCAGCACACTTATCGGTCATCGTCCGGCACTCGCGCCCGAGGCCCTCATCGCCAGTGACGATCGCGCCTCGACGCTCGCCGCTGCGCAAATCGGCGAGCGTGATGTCTGGTTCGCCGGTGGGTTCCACCGCACGCCCGTCTACGACCGCACCCGGCTGCCACTCGACACGACCTTCGCCGGGCCGGCAATCGTCCAGCAACTGGATGCCACGACCGTGATCGAGCAGGGCGACAGGGTGACGGTCGATCGGGTCGGTAACTTGATCATCGACGTCGGCTCCTGAGATGCCGAGGCGAATAGCGGGCCCGTCGCAGCAGCGCGGCAGCGCTGCCGAGGCACCTCCGGTTCACCTGCCGTTCATGTCACACTCGGGGTTGGCGGCCGGATCACATCCTCTTGCGCCGCGGGGCGGTTGGCGGATTCTGGTCGGCCCGCCAACGGCTGGGACAACCGGCGATGACGCTCGCCTTTCATGTGTGCGGCGGCAGGGCCGCCGTCGCAACGGCGCCCCGCATGTCACATTTCGGGTTGGTGACGCGCCGGGCGCGAGGACCGCAGTCGCCGCCATTTCACGGATCGTGTTGGTGCCGGAGCTGCTGCCGGGCTGGCCACCGCCGTCATGTCACGGATCGTGTTGGTGGCGAGTTGGCGGGGCTGGCGGCCGACGGCATCCGGCGCAGCATGTCACGATTGGCGTTGGTCAGCCTCGAGCGGCGGCTGCGGCATCGCGCATGTCACATTTCTCGTTGGCGGCGACGGCATCGACCGGACGCGCCATTGCCCCCACCCGCTCTGGAGCCGCTTGAATGACCCTCGACCCCGTCAGCCTCACGGTGATCCAGTCCGGCCTCGTCCAGGTCTGCAACGAGATGGACATCGCCTTCAGCCGTGCCGCCTTTTCGCCCGTCATCGCCGAGGCGAATGACCGCTCGGACGGCATCTATGCGCGCGACGACGGGGCCTTGATCGCCCAGGGCGAACTCGGCCTGCCGATCTTCGTCGGCACCATGCAGGACAGTGCCAAGGCCGTCATCGACAAGATCGGGGCCGGTGAGACCGCGCCGCCCGAGCCCGACGATGTCTACATCGTCAACGACCCCTATCTCGGCGGCACCCACCTCATGGACGTCCGCTTCATCAAACCCTTCTTCTACCGGGGCGAGCACTGGTGCTGGCTGGCCAATACCGGTCACTGGCCGGACATCGGCGGTGCGGTCCCCGGCGGCTTCTCGGCCAGTGCCACCGAGATCGAGCAGGAGGGGCTTCGCCTGCCGCCGGTCAAGCTCTTCAAGCGCGGCCGCATGGACCCCGAGATCTACGCCATCGTGATGTCCAACATCCGCGTCGCCGACCAGCGCATCGGCGACATCAAGGCGCAGGCCGCCGCCCTCGAGGTAGGCGCCCGCCGGCTTACCGCCCTCCTCGACCGCTACGGCAAAGCCACGGTCGAAGCCGCCATCGAGGAACTCCGTGCCGCCGCGTCCCGGCAGATGCGCGCCAGGATCGAGGAGCTTCCCGACGGCCGTTACGAGAGCACCGCCTGGGTCGACAGCGACGGCGTGGTCGACGAGCCCTTGGCCATCCGTCTGACGGTCAGCAAAGCGGCCGACACCCTGACCTTCGATCTGAGCAAGAGTTCGCCCCCTTGCCAGGGCCCGATGAATTCGGTCATCGCCACCACCCGAAGCTCGATCTACCTCGCCATCAAGCACATTTGGCCCGAGGTGCCGATCAATGCCGGCCTCTTCGAGCCGCTCGTCATCATCGAGCCCCGGGGCACTTTCCTCTACGCCGAATACCCGCGCCCCGTCTCCGGCTGCGCCGCCGAGGTCTCGCAGCGCATCGCCGAAGCCGTCTTCGCGGCCCTGGTCCAGGCCACCCCGGATCGGGTCACCGCAGCGCCGGCGGGCACGTCGGGCAACTTCGCCCTCGGCGGCTTCGATCCGGCGCGCAACCGCAGCTATGTGATGTACCACATCACCGGCGGCGGCTATGGCGGCAATGCCCTGACCGACGGTCTCAGCTACGGCTGCTCGACCATCGGCATCTCGAAATCCGCGCCTTTGGAGGTCATGGAGCAGCAATACCCCATCCTGTTCCAGGAATACGCCCTTCGGGAAGATTCCGGTGGTGCCGGGGAGCATCGGGGCGGCATGGGGCTTCGCTACGCCGTCACGCTCCGGCGCGGTGTCGCCAATGCCAGTTTCGTCATGGACCACGGCCGCTACGGACCCCAGGGCGTCCTCGGCGGCGCGGACGGTGCCCCGAACCGGATCGAGATCCGCTACCGGGACGGCCGCAGCGAAACCCCGCCACACCTCTCCAAAGCGCAGAACATTCGCATTACCGAAGGTGACTCGATCCACATCGAAACCCCGGGCGGCGGCGGCTA
>JAABSG010000320.1 GCA_011390475.1 Geminicoccaceae bacterium
GCGAAGCGCATGCCGGGTTCCTGCTCGAGCAGATCGACCGCCTGACCGCCCGAACATCGACCGCCACGCCCCCCGTCGCCCCGGCCGGCGGTGGTTCTCGTTTGTCGCCGGCTGCCAATGCGAAAGCTTCTGATGTCTTTCTTCCTGCCTGAGACTGTGCCCATCTTCATCCTCTGCGGCGGGCTCGGTACGCGCCTCGGCAGCGCTGCCGGCAACCGCCCCAAGCCGCTCCTGGAGATCGGTGACCAGCCGATCGTGACGCACATCATGCGCTCCTACCGGCGCTTCGGCTTTCGCCGCTTC
This sequence comes from Geminicoccaceae bacterium, assembly GCA_011390475.1. Taxonomy (GTDB): domain Bacteria; phylum Pseudomonadota; class Alphaproteobacteria; order Geminicoccales; family Geminicoccaceae; genus SLRI01. The sequence goes on from JAABSG010000320.1 coordinate 304, forward strand.
GTCCTCTGCACCGGCCACCGGCACGACGTTGTCAGCAGCTATTTTCTCGACTATCCGGGCATCGCCAACGACTTCACGGTCGACCTCGCGACCCGGGAGGTCTGCTACCACCAGTCGTCGGGCTCGCCGGACTGGCGGGTCACCATCGCCCATACCGGCAAGGCGGCGATGACCGGCGCCCGGATCGCCCGGGCCGCCAGCCGCTATCTCGGCGATCAGGCGCATTTCGGGGTAACTTATGGCGACGGGCTGACCGACGCCGATCTCGGCGCCGAGTTCGCCTTCCATCAAGGCCACGACAAGCTCGGCACGGCCCTGGCCGTCCATCCGCCCTCGCAATTCGGCTGCTTCGAGGTCGACGGCAGCGAGGTGCGCGGCTTTGCCGAGAAGCCGCCGAGCGAGGCCGGCTGGATCAATGGCGGCTTCTTCTTCTTTCGCCGCGGCTTTCTCGGCTATCTCGACGAGCACGAGAGCTGCGTTCTGGAGCGCGAGCCATTGCAGCGGCTGGCCCGCGACGGCGAGTTCCGGCTCTACCGCCACCAGGGTTTCTGGTCGTGCATCGACACGGTGAGCGACCGCGACAAGGTGGCCGCCCTCTGCGAGGACGGCACGACGCCCTGGCTCGGCCCGAGAGCGGGGAGGGGCGGCGATGCGGCTGATTGAGCGGCCGCTCGGGGCAGCCGCCCTCTTCGAGCAGGTGCGCCACAGCGACCAGCGCGGCTTTTTCGCCCGGACGTTCTGCCGCGAGGTTCTGGCGGCCGAAGGCATCGAGGTCGCGGTGGCGCAAGCCAATCTCTCGTTCAGCGCCGAGCGCCATACGCTGCGCGGCCTGCATCTGCAGCGCGGGCGGAGTGCCGAGATCAAGATCGTCCAGTGCCTCGGCGGCGCCCTCTTCGACGTCATCGTCGACCTCAGGCCGACGAGCCCGACCTTTTGCCGCTGGCAGGGCTTCGAGCTTTCGGCCGCGAACGGCCGGGTGCTGGTGGTGCCCGAGGGCTTCGCCCACGGCTTTCTCTCGCTGACCCCGGACGTCGCCCTCGCCTATCTCGTCTCGGCCCCCTACGACCCCGCGGCCGAGCGGGGCTTTCGCTTCGACGATCCGGCCTTCGGCATCGCCTGGCCGGCCCCTCCGGCCGTCGTGTCGACCAAGGATCTGGGCCACGCGGCCTTCGCGCCCGAGCGCTTGGAGGCCGCTTGATGCGGGTCCTGCTCACCGGTGCCAGCAGCTTCACCGGCCTTTGGATCGCCAAGGCCCTGGCGGCCGTCGGGGCCGAGGTCACGGCTGTCTGTCGCGGCAGGCCGGAGGGCTACGATGCGGCCCGGCTGGCGCGGATCGAGGCGGTGGCCGAGGTCGCGGCCGTGGTCTTCGATCGGCCGTTCGGCGGCCCGGGCTTTCTACAACTCGTCCAGGGCGCCTTGCCGTTCGACGTGCTCTGTCTGCACCATGCCGAGGTCGGTGATTTTCGCCGGCCCGATTTCGACCCGATCGATGCGGCCCGCGCCGACACCAACGGGCTGGACGCGGTGCTCTCCTGCCTGGCCCGGCGCGGGCTGGTACGGGTTCTGCATACCGGCACGGTCTTCGAGGCGGGCGAGGGGGACGGCGATCGGCCGCTGGCCGCCATCGGCCGCTACGGACTCGCCAAGACCCTGACCTCGACGCTGATCCGCCACGCCGCGGCCGAGATCGGCGTGCCGGCGATCAAGGTCACCATCCCGAGCCCGTTCGGCCCGGGGCAGGGCGGCGGCTTCGTCGACTACCTGCTGCGCGCGTGGTGCACCGGCGCCACCCCGGTCCTCGACCATCCGGATCGGTTGCGCGACTTCGTGCCGGTGGACCTCTTGGCCGAGCACTATGCGCGCCTCGCCATGGGGCTGGGCGATCCGCCGGCATCGGGCCGGTCGAATCCGAGCGGCCATGTCGAGACCGTGGCGGAGTTCGCCGAGCGTCTGGCCCGGGCGATGCGGCCCCGGCTCCGTCTGCCCTGTCCGATCGAAGCGCGCCAGCCGCCGAAGCCGAGTGCCGAGCCGCGGCGACGGTTCAACACCGAGCCCTTGCCCGGCCTCTTCGACCGCCGCCTGGACGAAGCCCGTTTCGACCGTTTGGCCCACATGGCGCGCGGCCTCGTGGCCGGCGAGCGCAGCGCGCTCGTGACGCAAACGCAAGCGGCATGACATCGAATTCAATTAATGGTTGATTTCATCTCAACTTCAACCCAAGATCGGATCATCTCCCATCGTTATCCAGCCACGGTAGAACCCTTTATCGACCGGCACGACTGGTGCCAAGGAGCGGTGGTATGCAGCAAGGGCAAATCGGCGTCGTCATCGTCACCCACCGGGCGCGCGAGCTGCTCGACGGCTGCATCGGCCCGCTTCACGCCTCACCGCTGCGGCCGCGGATCCTCGTGGTCAATTCGAGCGCCAATGACGGCACGGTGGAGCGGGCCGAGGAGCTGGGTGCCGAGACTTGGGTCATCCCGCGGCATGCCTTCAATCACGGCCGCACCCGCGAGCTCGCCCGGCGCCGCCTGGGCACGCCCATCACGGTCATGCTCACCCCGGACGCGCACGCCACCGACACGGGTTTTCTCGAGCGGCTGACGGCGCCCTTGCGCCGCGGCGAGGCGGCCGTCGCCTACGGCCGCCAGCTGCCGCGCCCTGGCGCCGATCCGATCGAGGCCTTCGACCGCGCCTTCAACTACCCGCCCGGGAGCCACAGCCGCACGCTCGCCGACTGGCGGCGCTATGGTGCCTACACCCATTTCTGCTCGAACAGTTGTGCGGCCTGGAAGGCCTCGGCCCTCGACGAGATCGGCGGCTTTCCCTCGACCCTGGTGAGCGAGGAGACGATCGCGGCCGCCGCCTTGCTCGAGCGCGGCCACCGCATCGCCTATGTCGCCGAGGCCACCGTGCGGCACAGCCACGGTACCGGTGTCCTCGCCGATTTTCGCCGGCAATACGACACCGGCTATGCCAGGCGCGCGCATCGCCATTTGCTGCTCGCGCGCGAGCCGGACGAAGCGCGGGGGCTCCTCTACGCGCGGCGGCTCCTGGCCCATCTCGCGACCGAGGCGCCGGCGCTGCTGCCCTATGCCATGCTGCATACCGCCGCGCGCTATGCCGGTTACCGGCTCGGCATGGCCGGCGCACGGCTGCCCCGCCGGCTCAACGCCGTCTTCAGCGGTCAGGAGTATTACTGGCAAGAGGCCGACCCCGACGTCCCCGCCTCGGCCGCGGCGGGCTGAAGCGCATGCGCGTGGCGCTGCTCACCAATAACCATTTGCCGCCCCGGGAGGGTATCGGCCGGCATGTGCTCGAGCTCGCCAAGCGGCTGCCGGGCCTGGGCGTCGACCCGATCATCGTCGCCAAGGGCAAGAACCTGCGCTTTTGGCAGCGGCTCGAGGTCGAGGGGGTGCCGGTGGCGCTCTACCCCTATGCGCCGGTCCGGCCCTTCCACCAGGAAGCGATTCGCGCCGTGCTCCAACCCTGGCTCGATCGGGGGGCGGAAGGCGCCGAGCTGCTGCACCTCCATCTGCCCCTCTTGCCGCGGCTGAAGACCGCGCTGCCGCGGCTGGTCACCTTCCACAGCCCGCTCCTGGCCGACACCGCCGCCATTCACGAGCCCGGCGTCGTCAGCGCCATGGTCAAGGCCAATGCGCGGCTGTTCGGCCAGGCCTAC
>JAABSG010000321.1 GCA_011390475.1 Geminicoccaceae bacterium
ATTTGGCCGCATGACCCAAACTGAACTGCCTCCGGAAAACCCGGGACGCTTCACATCCAGGTTTCATGACCAGCCTCGTGGGCTTATGGGTTGTGGCGTGGTCGAGCTGCGGGGATTTGGATGGTGATTTCGGCGGCGGTTTTGGCGCGGTTTTTGGGGGAGCGGTCGGTCGAGCGTGGGCGGCAGTACCATCGGCAGGGGATGGTGATCGGGGTCGAGCGGCGGGCGAGTGGTGAGATCGTGGGGTTGGTGCGGGGCAATTCGTCGGCCCCTTATACCCAGCATATTCGGCTGGCTTGGGCGGATGACGGGTCGCTGCGGGGGATTTACGGCACGTGCAGTTGTCCGGTTGGGCAGAACTGCAAGCATGTGGCGGCGGCGCTTCTTGCCCTGGGTGCACGCGGTGGGGGTGGCTCTGCGGTGGTGCCGGCTGGCGCTGGCGAAGAGCGGTTTCCGCAGTTGCGGCGGGGGTTGTTGGCGGAGGCGACGGGGCTGAAGGCTGGAGCGCCGGCGTTGTCGCGCGAGCTGAGCGATTGGCTGGCGCGGGTGCGGGCGGCGGATGCGCCGGCGGGGAACGAGGACGAGAATGCTTATCCGGCCGGGGTGAAGGATCGGCTGCTCTATGTGCTCGATGTGGCACCCGGGCCAGGGCTGACGGTCACGCCGATGCGGGCGACGTTGTTGAAGGCGGGGGGCTTCGGCAAGGCGGTTCGGCGCTATGATTATTCGGGGCTGGGCTGGCGGGAGCCGGCGCAGTTCGTGCGGCCGGCGGATCAGCGCATTCTGCATCGGCTCAAGCTTTTGGGGCTCGATCCGGATCGGCATGCGCCGCGGACGATGGCGGCGCTGGCGAGCCCGTTGCCGGGCGAGATCATCGAGCTCTTGGGGCAGATAGCAAAGACGGGGCGGGGGCGGTTTCGGGACCCGCACGGGGCGCCGCTGGTGGAGGCGGCGCCGCGGGTCGGCCGGCTCGAGTGGCGGAGCGAAGAGGACGGGCGGCAGCTTCTGGCGGCGCTCGACGAGGCCGGGGGGGCCCTGGTCGTGCTGCCGACCGAGCCCGTGGCCTATGTCGATCCGGCGAGCGGGGAGATGGGGCCGCTCGAGCTCGATGCGCCGCCGCGGCTGGCGCTGGCGCTGTTGACGGCGCCCGACATTCCGCCGGCGGCTGCGGCCGCGGTGGCCGAGGCGTTGGGTGGGCTGAAGTCGGCGCGGTTGCCGCGGCCGCGGGCGATCGAGGCCCTGACGCGGCGCGGGGTGAAGCCGGTGCCGGTGTTGCAGCTCTTGGCGATTCCGGCGCAGAAGCGGTACGGACGCTGGTCGGCCGCCGGCCCGCCGTTCAACCTGCCGGTGTTGCGGCTCGCTTTCGAGTACGATGGACGGCGGGTCGAGGCGTTTCCCTATACCGATCCGCAGTTTCGCACGGGCGACAAGGTCGTGACGATCGTGCGTGATCGGGCGGCCGAGCAGGGGGCGCACCGGATGCTGGCGGAGGCGGGAGCGGTGCGGCTCGATCAGCTGGACGAGCTGGCGGTCGAGCGCCGCCATGCCCAGCCCTTCGACCACGGGTTCGCGGCAGAGAACGATTGGCGGGAGGCGCATTACGAGGTCTCGAGCACGGCCTTGGCTTTCATGGCGGAGGAGCTGCCGCCGTTCCGCGAGGCCGGCTGGCAGGTCGAGATCGATGCGAGCTGGCCCTATCGGCTGCACGAGGGGCCGGTTTCGATCCGGGCCGGGGTCGAGGAGGGCGAGGGCGGCTGGTTCTCGGTCGGGCTGACGCTCGAGGCCGCCGGCCAGCAGCTCGATCTGGCGCCGGTCATTCTCTCGATCATCCGGGTCTTGCCGGTCGGCGATGACGGGGCGCTGGCCGAGGGGTTCGATCTCGAGGAGTTTCTCGAGGAGTTGGTGCTCTATCAGCGGCTCGACGACGGGGCGCATGTGCCGATCGAGGCGGCGACGCTGACCCCGCTGGTGCAGGCGTTCTTGAATGCGCAAGGGTTGCTCGACGGGTTTCATCCGGCGGAGGCTGCCAGGGTCGCCGAGCTCGCCGAGGCGCTGGACGGGTGTGGGGTGCCGTTCGAGGGTGGCCAGGCGTTGCTGGCGCTGGGCGAGCAGCTTCGCGCGTTGGCCGAAGCCCCGCTGGTGGCGCCGCCGGCGGCCCTGCGGGCCGAGCTCAGGCCTTATCAGCAGACGGGCTACGGCTGGCTCAAGGCGGTGGCGGCGACCGGCTTCGGTGGCGTGCTGGCAGACGATATGGGGCTCGGCAAGACGGTGCAGGCCCTGGCACTCTTGGTCGATCGGCATGTCGAGGCGGGTTGTGAGCGGCCGAGCCTGCTGATCGCGCCCACCAGCCTGGTCGGCACCTGGCGGCGGGAGGCGGAGCGGTTCGCGCCGGAGCTTCGGGTGCTGGTGCTGCACGGGCCGGATCGGCACGCGAAGTTCGAAGAGATCGGGGAGAGCCACCTGGTCGTCACGACTTATGCGCTCTTGCACCGCGACCACGAGCGGCTGTTCGCTGAGGCTTGGGAGCTCGTCATTCTGGACGAGGCGCAGGCGGTGAAGAACCCGGCCTCGAGTGCGGCCAAGCACATCCGCAAGGTGGACGCGCGAACCCGGCTGGCGCTGACCGGAACCCCGGTCGAGAACAATCTCCTGGACCTCTGGACGCTTTTCGACTGGCTGATCCCCGGGCTCTTGGGCAATCGCAAGGCCTTCAACTCGCGGTTCAGAACGGCCATCGAGAAGCACGGCGATGCCGGTGCCCAAGCCCTGCTCAATGCCCGCATCCGGCCCTTCGTCTTGCGGCGGACCAAGGGCGAGGTGGCGACCGAGCTGCCGGCCAAGACCGAGATCACCGAGCTGGTGAGCCTGGGCCCGGCGCAGCGCGGGCTCTACGAGAGCATCCGGCTCGCCATGGATGCGAGAGTGCGGGAGGCGATTGCCAGGCGGGGCTTGGCGGCGAGCCGGATCACCGTGCTCGATGCGCTCTTGAAGCTCCGGCAGGTGTGCTGCGATCCGGCCCTGCTGCCCAAGGACAAGAATCAGGAGAAGGGCAAGGCGGTCACCGAGAGCGCCAAGCGCGAGCGGCTCTTGGAGATGCTGGAGTCGCTCCTGGCCGAGGGGCGGCGCGTGCTGGTGTTCTCGCAGTTCGTCTCGATGCTGCGGCTGATCGAGACGGACATCCGGGCCAAGGGCTGGGGTTATGCCTGGCTCACGGGGGAGACGAAGGATCGGGAGACGGTGGTGGCCGACTTTCAGGCCGGCGGGGCGCCGATCTTCCTCATCAGCTTGAAGGCCGGCGGGGTCGGGCTGACCCTGACCGCGGCCGAGACGGTGATCCTCTACGATCCCTGGTGGAACCCGGCGGTCGAGCGGCAGGCGATGGACCGGGCGCATCGGATCGGCCAGGACCGGGCGGTCTTCGTCTATCGGCTGGTGGCCGAGGGCTCGGTCGAGGAGGCGATCGTGACGCTGCAGGCGAAAAAGCAGGCGATGGCGGACGCGCTGTTCGAGGGCGAGGCCAGCGGGCCGTTGGGCATGGACGAGGACGATCTGGCCCAGCTGTTCCGGCCGATCGAGGCTGGTTGAGGCCTCAGAACGCGCCGGGCAGACATGCCTCGACGACCGCCGTATCGAACGTGGCGAACCAGAGCAGCCAGGCGGGCAGCGGGCCGGCGATGGCCTGGATCAGGCGCCAAAGGGCCCAGAGGACGAGGCCGGCGACGACGAGGGCCAGGGGGTATGTGAAGAGAATCTGACGAATGCGCCACCAGGCGACCTTGCGGGCGGTTTCGCGGTTGAGGCCGGGTTTGGCGAGCTCCTCTTCGCGCAGCGTCGGATGGCGCGGCAGGTCGACCTCGGGCGGTTCGGCCCGGTGGCCGCCGAGATAGGCGGCGCGGGCTTGCCAATCCGTACCGTGCGGCC
>JAABSG010000322.1 GCA_011390475.1 Geminicoccaceae bacterium
GGGAATTGTCAGCATGATCGGGATCGATCTGGCCAAGCACGTCTTCCAGCTGCACGCGGCAGCGGCTGATGGGACAGTGCTTTGAGCTATGCTGGAAAGTGGGTGATGACGGTGTGAAGAGGGCGGCGTATCGGGGCGGGTAACCAGCCTGCCCGAATCTCCAGAAGGAGCGATACGCCCATGACGACGGATAGCAGCATTTCGGTTTTGCGCCAGCCTGGCGCGATCGAGGATCCATTGACGACGGTTTTGCGCGAGGGGGCGCGGCGTTTGCTCGCCGAGGCCATCGAGGCTGAGGCCGAGGATTTTCTGCAATCGATGCGGGAACAGCGGCTGGCGGATGGTCGTTCGCGATTTGTCCGGCATGGTCACGGTCCCGAACGGACGATCCAGACAGGGATTGGCGCGGTGCCGATCATGTCCCCGGACGTGGTGTAGCTGACGGTGGCCACCAGCGGTTCTCCGGTAAGGTCGGGTTGTGCCCACCAACCGGAACCGGAGCACCAACCGATGACCAACGAGATGATGGCCCTTCAGGGGCTGTTGGAGAAGACGTCCGACGCTGATCTCTTGCGTGAGATGCTCGGCTTCGCTGCCGAGCGGCTGCCTCCCGGGCCTCCTGGCCCGGGCTGCTTCGCAGGCGGCCTCGGCGGGGCTGCTGCCCGCCGAGGGAGCTCGACGTCGGCGGCAAGACGGGTGCCGCGTTGGGCGAGAAGAGTCTGGATCGCTTGGTGCAGCGCAACGGTTACCGCGATCGGATTTGGGAGACGCGGGCCGGAACGATCGAGCTGCGCATCCCGAAACTGCGCAAGGGCTCGTACTTTCCGGGCCTCCTGGAGCCTCGGCGGCTCGCCGAGAAGGCGCTGACGGCCGTTATCCAGGAGGCTTGTATTCAAGGTATCTCGACTCGTTCGGTGGACGACCTGGTCAAGGCTATCGGGATGACCGGTATCTCGAAGAGCCAAGTCTCCAGGCTCTGCGAGGACATAGACGAACGCGTTGGCGCCTTTCTAAACCGTCCGATCGAGGGCGACTGGCCGTACATTTGGATCGACGCCACCTACGTGAAGGTCCGCCAGAACGGCCGGATCGTCCCACCCCAAGGCGGCTAGCCGCCTTGGGGGCCCCGGGGTCTCTGTCGCCGTGATCATCGCGGTCGGCGTCAACACCGACGGCCGGCGCGAAGTGCTCGGCATGACGATCGGCGCCTCCGAGGCCGAGAACTTCTGGACCGAGTTCCTGCGCCAGCGCGCCCGGCGGGGCCTGCGCGGCGCTGAGCTGGTGATCTCCGACGCACACGAGGGCTCGAGGCCGCCGTCTCGAAGATCTTCACCGCAACCTGGCAGCGCTGCCGTGTGCACTTCATGCGCAATGCGATGGCGCACGCCGGCAAGAGCGGCCGTCGGGTGGTCGCCGCCTTCATCGCCACCGGGGTCCCCATGCCAGCCTGCTGCCATGGGGTGGGCCACCGCGTTCGCACAGAACGACGCCGAGGCGGCGAGCATGCAGTGGCGCCGGGTCGCCGACCAGTTGCGTCCGAAAGTGCCGAAACTCGCCAAGCTGCCTCCAGGGCCTCCTGGCCCTGTCTCTTTCAGAGATCGGATCAAAGGCCTCCTGGCCTTTGATGGACGAGGCCGGGCCCGACGTGCTGGCCTACATGACCTTCCCGGCCCAACACCGCACCAAGCTGCACTCGACCAACCCGATCGAGCGCCTCAATGGCGAGATCAAGCGTCGCACAGAGGTTGTCGGCATCTTCCCCAACGAGGCCGCCATCACCCGCCTCGTCGGCGCCCTGCTGCTCGAGCAGAACGACGAATGGGCCGTTCAACGAGCCCGCTACATGTCCCTCGAGACCATCGCCCAGACCGGCGATGATACCGCCGTCAGCCTCACCGACATGACCGGCTGACCAACTACCGGCCGATGCCGGAGACCAAGCTGGGAAGCTGCCCAGCTACACCACGCGGTGGGACACGATCGCGGTGCCGGTTCAGCGGGTCGAGGTTCGCGACCGTGCGGAGAGTGATCGTGCCTGCTTCACGTCAGCGATCCTGCCGAAGTGGGCGCGCCGAACGCCGAGCTTGGATGCGCTCTTGCCGGTGCTCTATCTGCGCGGCGTGTCGACCGGCGATTTTTAGGAAGCCCTGGCGGCATTGCTCGGCAAGGATGCTCCCAATCTGTCGCCCTCGGTCATCGCCCGGCTGACGCAGGACTGGCAGGCGGACTACGATCGCTGGCAAGAACGCGATCTGTCGGCGCGCCGCTACGTCTACATCCCTCCAGGGCCTCCTGGCCCTTTCCCTTCGGGAAGCGGATCGATGGTCTGCTGACCATCGATGGGCGGATGGCGTCTATCTGCAGGCTCGGATGGAAGACAACGCCAGCTGCATGCTGGTGATCGTCGGCGCCACGCCCGAGGGCAAGAAAGCGCTCTCGGGCTTTCGGGTTGGCGTGCGCGAGAGCGCCCAGAGTCGGCGAGAGCTGCTGATCGATCTGAAGAAACGCGGCCTCGTCATCGCACCCGAGATCGCGGTCGGCGACGGAGCGATGGGCTTTTGCAAGGCACTCGAGGAGGTCTTTCCCGCGACGAGGCATCAGCGTTGTTGGCAGCACACGCTCGTCAACATCCTCGACAAGGCGCCGAAATCGGTGCAGCCCGGCATGAAGGAAGCCCTGTGCGAGGTTCGCGATGCGCCGGACCGAGCGACCGCCGAGGCCGCAATCGCGATCTTCGCCGAGAAATTCCAAGCCAAATACCCCAAGGCCGTCGAATGCCTGACCAAGGACCGCGAGCCCTTGCTGGCCTTCCTCGATTGTCCTGCCGAGCCCCCTTCGCAGCCTGCTGGCTGCGCCCATTTCATGGATCGGATCAACGGCCTCCTGGCCTTTGATGGGACCATTTGCGAACGGCCAACCCGATCGAGAGCGTGTTCGCAACGGTCCGCCATCGAACGGTGCGGACCAAAGGCGCGCTGTCGCGCAAGACCGCCAAACTGATGCTCTTCAAGCTCGTCATGGCCGCCTCGAAGACCTGGCGGCGGCCAAAGGGTGAAAATCAGTTGCCGAAAGTCATCGCCGGGATCGAGTTCACCGATGGTGTCGCAGCAGATACCACGACCAATCAAGACGCCGCCCGAACGGCACCGTCACCCAAAATCATGCATAGCTCCGGACGCGCGGCGCCCCGAACTCTACCCGGTGCTCGCCCACGAAGGCGATCACTTCCGCCACCGGCGGTCGAGCTCCGCCCCGCCGAGGTCTCCTGACCTCGGCACCTTCGGTGATGGAGCCGCGGGCCTCCCGGACCCAACGCCGCAGCGTCTCGGCCGTGCAGCCGATCTTGCCCGACACCGACACCAGTGCCGCCCACTGCGAGGGATGGCAACCTTCACTCTCGCGAACCAGGCGCACCGCCCGCTCGCGAACTTCGTCGGAAAACCTGCCCGTCTGCCGTTGCTTTGCCATGACGACCCCTTTCTCACAAGTTGGAGCCGCCGGGAAAACCAGGGCGGTTCAGAAAAGGCTGGGGATATGCACTTGTCGGAAGCGGCCCAAAGCCGCACGGCGACGCGCATCTCGAAATGTGCGGACCAGCAGCGTCGACGTGGTAACGCTGGAAAAGCATTCCGATTCCGTGTTCGCGGTGCTGTGGCTTATCGCGGTGAAGGGGCATGCCTCGGACACGGACAGCACTAGATATCGAGCAAGCCTTGCGCGAGCTGGTAGCCAATTTGGTAGCAAAAAGCCAAACTGCATGTGCGCTTCAACCACCAAGCCGTTGAAACGATTTGGTGCGCCCCCCGGGACTCGAACCCGGAACCCGCGGATTAAAAGTTAGGATTGTATTCAAGCCGCCCGCCGCCCCTGGCATCCTCGTATCCCGGTAAAGCCCAGCGTTTGCTGGGTATCGACGGC
>JAABSG010000323.1 GCA_011390475.1 Geminicoccaceae bacterium
GACGCCTATCCTTGGACGCTGCGGCTGGTCGGCGTCACCGTTGTCCTGGCGATGCTCATCGCCATGACCCTGGGCCCGTTGGCCGCCTACCGGCCGGGATCGGCGTTCGATCGTGTCGCCAGCGTCCTCTCGCTGGCCGCAGCCAGCACGCCGGATTTCTGGATCGCCATCATCGGCATTCTGGTGCTCGCCGTCGAATTCGGTCTGTTGCCGACCTCGGGCGTCGGGGGACCTAGCTATTGGATTCTGCCGGTCGCTGTCTTGAGCTTCAAGATCACCGGGACGACGACGCAGGTGGTGCGCGGCTCGATGATCAGCACGCTGGCCTCGCCGTTCGTCAAGGCGGCGCGCGCCAAGGGCATGCCGGAAAGCCGCGTCGTCTTCATCCATGCCCTGCGCAACTCGGTGATCGCCGCGATCACCGTCGCCGGCGACCAGACACGCGGCCTGATCAACGGTGCAGTCGTCGTCGAGACGGTGTTCGGCTGGCCCGGTATCGGCAAACTGTTGATCGACTCGATCACCCAGCGTGATTTCGCGGTGCTGCAGGCCTGCGTGCTCGCCACCGCCGGCGCGATCTTTCTCTTGAATGTCTTGATCGACATCGTCTACGCGCTGCTCGATCCGAGGATCCGCCTCCAATGAGCAGCGTTTCGTCCAGCACCGCGACACCGGCGCCGAGACGCGGCGTCGGTATTCTCCGGGTGGCGCGGATGCTCGCCGCGGATCCGTTCGCGCTGGCCGCGCTCTGCTTTCTGATCGTCATGGTGTTTGCTGCGACGTTCGGGCCGATGCTGATGCCCGAGGCATCGCTGCTGATGAACCTCGAATTGCGCAACACGCCGCCCTTCTCCCTCGAGCATGGTTTCGCCTATTTTTTCGGCGGCGACTCGCTCGGCAGGCCGATTTTGCCGCGGCTTCTGGTGGGCGCGCGCACGACGCTGAGCATCGCCGTCGCCGTCGTCATCTGCTCGGCGGTGATCGGCGCGACGCTCGGCCTCGTCGCCGGCTATTACGGCCGCTGGCCGGGCACGATCATCATGCGCTTCGCCGACGTGGTGATGAGCTTTCCGTCGCTGTTGCTCGCGGTCATTGTCCTCTACGTCTTGGAGCCGCGCGCCGCCAACGTGATCATCGTCCTCACGATCACCCGCATGCCGGTCTTCATTCGCGTCACCCGGGCCGAAGTGATGGAGATCAAGGAACGGCTCTTCGTCGAGGGGGCTCGGGCCGCCGGCGCGAGCGATCTCAGGATCATGATCAAGCACGTCATGCCGGTCGTCCTGCCGACGATCTTCACCGTCGGCTCCCTCGATTTTGCCAATGTCATGCTCAACGAATCCTCGCTGAGCTTCCTCGGCATCGGCGTCCAACCACCGGACGTCACCTGGGGGCTGATGGTGGCGAGCGGTCGCAACTTCTTGACGTCGGCCTGGTGGCTCGCTTTTTGGCCGGGCCTGGCCATTCTGCTCACCGCCCTTTCCGCCAACCTTCTCTCGAACTGGCTGCGCCTCGCCATGGACCCCAAGCTGCGCTGGCGGTTGGAGCGCGGTGGTGAGGAGAAGGCCAATGACTGAAGCCCGCTCGAGCGCGCCCGAAGCTGCACCGCCGCTCCTCGATGTCCGCGATCTGAAGGTCGAGTTCCGCACCGGTAGGCAACGAGTACGGGCAGTCAACGGCGTCAGCTTCATCGTCCGCTCGGGCGAGACCTTGGCCATTCTCGGCGAGAGCGGCTCCGGCAAAAGCGTCACCTTCGATGCGGTGCTCGGTATTCTCGAATCGCCGCCGGGCTTCGTTGCCGGTGGCGCCGCCTATTATCGCGGCAACGATCTCTTCAAACTGCCGATGGCCGAGCGCCGTGCGTTGTGTGGTCGACGGCTCGGCATGATCTTCCAGGATCCGCTGTCGGCGCTCAATCCGGTCTTCACGATCGGCTGGCAGATCGGCGAGATGTTCCGCGTGCATCAGCGCCTGTCGCGCAGCGAGGCGGAGGAGCGGACCGTCGCACTGTTGCGCCGCGTCGGCATCCCCAGCGCTGCCGAACGGGTGCACGACTACCCGCACCAGTTCTCCGGCGGCATGCGCCAGCGCGTCGTCATCGCCATGGCGCTCGCGGTGGGGCCTGAGTTGGTGATCGCCGACGAGCCGACGACCGCCCTCGACGTCACGGTCGAAGCGCAGATACTGGCACTTCTGAAAACCCTGCAGACCGAGCAGAATATCGGGCTGGTGCTCATCACCCATTCGATGGGCGTGGTCGCCGAGATCGCCGATCGGGTGACGGTGATGTATGCCGGCAAGGTGATGGAGAGCGGCTCGGTGCGCGATATCTTCAACGAACCGGCCCACCCCTATACGAGAGGCCTCTTGGAATCGACGCCGCGCAAAGGTAGCGGCAAGACCCGCCTGGTGCCGATTCGCGGCCAGCCACCCGATCTCGCGCGCATTCCGACCGGCTGTCCCTACCATCCGCGCTGCAGCTTCGTCCGCGATCGCTGCCGTACCGAGACGCCGCCTTTGCAGGCGTTCGCCGACGGTCGCCGGGCCAGCGCCTGTCACTTCTACGAAGAGGTCCTGCAGAGCCGATGAGCGCGGTCAGGCAAGCTCACCAGGGCGCTACGGCGCCGCTGCTCGAGGTGGAAAATCTCGAGAAGCACTTTCCGATCATCAAGGGGTTCTTCTCGCGCACGGTGGGGCAGGTCTATGCCGTCGACGGCGTTTCCTTGACCATCGCCCACGGCGAAACCCTGGGCCTGGTCGGTGAAAGCGGTTGCGGCAAGTCGACGGTCGGCAAGACGATCCTCCGGCTGATCGAGCCGACCGCGGGCACGATCAGGCTCGGTGGTCAGGACATCACCCACCTCGACGCCAACGCCATGCGCCCCCACCGACGCGCCATGCAGATCGTCTTTCAGGACCCTTATTCGTCACTCAGCCCGCGCATGACCGCCGGCGAAATCGTCCGCGAGCCGTTGGTCATTCACGGCATGGCGAAAGAGGCGGGGCATGCGACCCAGATCGCCCGACTCTTCGACCGAGTCGGGCTCTCCGGCGATTCGATGAGCAAATACCCGCACGAATTCTCCGGTGGCCAGCGCCAGCGCATCAGCATCGCTCGCGCCCTCGTGTTGAACCCAGGCCTGATCGTCTGCGACGAGGCGGTCTCCGCCCTCGACGTGTCGATCCAGGCGCAGGTCGTCAATCTCCTGGTGGATCTGCAGGCCGAGTTGGCGGTGTCCTATCTCTTCATCGCTCACGACCTCGCCGTGGTGGAGCATATCAGCCATCGCGTCGCCGTCATGTATCTCGGCCGGATCGTCGAACTGGCGGAAACCGGGACGCTCTTCGCCAAGCCGCTCCACCCCTATACCGAAGCGCTCCTTTCGGCGGTGCCCGAGCCCGATCCCGACGCCGACCGCAGCGGGCGGATCATCCTCGAAGGCGACGTGCCGAGCCCGATCACGCCGCCGAGCGGCTGCCACTTCCACACGCGTTGCCCCTACGCCATGGCGCGCTGCCGCGAGGTTTCGCCGGTGCTGCGCGAACTGGAACCCGGGCATATCGCCGCCTGCCACCTGCACGACCAAGGCATCGCCCAACCGCTCGGCAGCGGTGTGGATGGCGCCCGCAGAACCGGCGCACGGGTCCGCCCGGAGTAGCGGAACTGGGGCGGAACTGCTGTTGGAGTTGATCGGTCAGCGCTACGAGCGCGGCGCCACGATCATCCCCTGAAACCTGCCCCTCGGAGAATGGACGGCGACCGTCGGCGATGAACGCCTCGCCGGAGCGTTGCTCGACCGCCTGAGCAACCATGTCCATATCCTCGAGATGAACGGCCCGCCCTACCGCCTCGCCCAGAGTCGGTCGCGACAATGCTCAGACCGACGCTCCGCAAAAGATCGAATGCGACGAGGCCC
>JAABSG010000324.1 GCA_011390475.1 Geminicoccaceae bacterium
GGCGGCATCGGCGGGGCGATCGCAACGGCGCTGCACGGCCAGGGGGCTGGCGTCATTCTCGCCGGCCGGCGCGAGGCGCCCCTGGCCGAACTCGCGGCGAGCTTGGGCGAGCGGGCGCGGATTCTCGTGGGCGATCTCACCGACCCCGCCGCCATGGCGACGCTGGGCAGCGAGGCGGCCGAGGCCGACATTCTCGTCAACAATGCCGGCATCACCCGTGATCAGCTCGCCATGCGGATGAAGGACGAGGACTGGCAGGTGGTCATCGACACCAATCTGGGTGCCGCGTTCCGGCTGTCGCGGGCACTGTTGAAGGGCATGATGAAACGGCGCTTCGGGCGGATCGTCAACATCACCTCGATCGTCGGCGTCACCGGCAATCCGGGCCAGACCAATTATGCGGCGGCCAAGGCCGGGCTGATCGGCATGTCCAAGGCCCTGGCCCAGGAGGTCGCGAGCCGCAACATCACGGTCAACTGCGTGGCCCCGGGCTTCATCCAGACGGCGATGACCGAGGCCCTGGACGACAAGCAGCGGGACGCTCTCATGGGCCGCATTCCGGCCGGCCGGCTCGGCACGGTGGCCGACATCGCCGCTGCCGTCACTTACCTCTCGTCCGACGAGGCGGCCTATGTCACCGGGCAGACTTTGCACGTGAACGGCGGCATGGCGATGATCTGAGCGGCCGGGGTGCCGTGTTTTCGCTGCGGAGTAGCGGCAACGTCGCGCATGGGAATTGACCCGCCGGGGCCGGTTCGCCTAGTCAGGCGCGTAACGGTCGGCTAAAGGCCGGCGCGTCAGACGAACATGGGTATCGGGTGAGACGGTCGGCGACGTTGCCACCGAGGCGACCGACGGCCCTTCGAGGAAAAGTTTCGAGCGTGGGAACGGCCCTCGGCGTAGCCAGCGGCACCGGGTCGGCCAACTAGAGCAGGTCAAGACACATGAGCGATGTAGCAGAGCGCGTTAAGAAGATCGTCGTCGAGCATCTCGGCGTCGAGGAAGCCAAGGTCACCGAGACGGCGAGCTTCGTCGACGATCTCGGGGCCGACAGCCTCGACACCGTCGAGCTGGTCATGGCGTTCGAGGAAGAGTTCGGCTGCGAGATCCCGGACGACGCGGCGGAGAAGATCGCCACCGTCCAGGATGCGATCAACTACATCCAGGCCAACGCTTCCTGAAGCTGGTGCTGCGGCAGCGGGTCGCTCCGTCGATCCACCGCCGCTTTGCCGCTAGCGTCCGGATGCGGGTCCACCGTTCGAGGTCGAGCCGATGCGCCGTGTCGTCGTCACCGGAATAGGTCTCGTCACGCCTTTGGGCGGTGATGCAGCCACGTCATGGGCGAACCTGATCGAGGGGCGCTCCGGGCTCGGCCGGACCACGGGCTTCGAGACGGCCGACCTGCCGTCCAAGGTCTCGGCCCAGGTGCCCAGGGGCGAGGGGCCCGGTCTCTTCAACGAGACCGCCTACATGGCGCCCAAGGACATCCGCAAGAACGACCCGTTCATCGTCTTCGGCATGGCCGCGGCAACGCAAGCGCTCGCCGATTCGGGTTACAAGCCGGAGACCGAGGAACAGCAGGAACGGGCCGGCGTGCAGATCGGCTCGGGCATCGGCGGCCTGCAGACGATCGCCGAGACGACGCTGATCCTGGAGAAGGGCGGGCCGCGCCGGGTCAGCCCCTTCTTCATCCCGGCATCCCTCATCAATCTGGTGAGCGGCCAGGTCTCGATCCGCCACGGGCTCAAGGGCCCGAACCACTCGGCGGTGACCGCCTGCTCGACCGGTGCGCATGCGATCGGTGACGCCGCGCGCTTCATCGCCCTCGACGACGCCGACGTCATGGTCGCCGGCGGGGCCGAGGCCGCGATCTGCCGGCTCGGCATCGCCGGGTTCTGCGCCGCCCGGGCGCTCTCCACCGGCTTCAACGACACGCCGGAGCGGGCGTCGCGGCCCTGGGACAAGGACCGCGACGGCTTCGTCATGGGCGAGGGGGCCGGCGTCGTGGTGCTCGAGGAGCTCGAGCACGCCAGGCGCCGCGGTGCGAAGATCTACGCCGAGGTCAAGGGCTACGGCGTCTCCGGTGATGCCTACCACGTGACCGCACCGGCGCCCGAGCATGCCGGCGCCTTCCGCTCGATGCGCAACGCACTGAAGAACGCCGGCCTGACCCCGGAAGACATCGACTACGTCAACGCGCACGGCACTTCGACGCCGATGGGCGACGAGCTCGAGTTCATCGCCGTCAAGCGCCTCTTCGGCCCGGCCGCGGCCAAGCTCAAGATGTCCTCGACCAAATCCGCCATCGGCCACCTCCTGGGCGCCGCCGGCAGTGTCGAGGCGATCTTCTCGATGCTGGCGATGCGTGACAGCGTGGTCCCGCCGACCCGCAATCTCGACAACCCGTCGGACGATTGCCACGGCATCGACCTCGTCCCGCACGAAGCCAAGCCCCTGAAGGTCAGGGCCGCCCTTTCCAACTCCTTCGGCTTCGGCGGCACCAACGCCACCCTCGTTTTCACCCACCCCGACACCATCTGAGCGCCGGACGTCGAACGCGCCGATGCTCTGGCTGCGCCGTCTCACCGCCGCCTTTCTCGGCCTCGTCGTGCTCGCCGTCCTGGCCGCGGCCGGCGGCTGGTGGCTGCTCGAGCGCTATCTCGACCAGCCGGGCCCCCTGGCCGAAGAGCAGCTGATCGAGCTGCCCCGCGGCACCGGCCTCGCCGGCATCGCCGCCAGGCTCCAGACGGCCGGCATCATCGAGGACGCGCGGACCTTCAACATCGCGACCCGCGTCATCGGCCGCGACCGCCGCCTGCGCGCCGGCGAGTACCGCATCCCCGCCAATGCCAGCCCGCGCGATGTGCTCGACATCCTGGAAAGCGGGCAGATCGTCCTGCATGCGCTCACCATTCCCGAGGGCCTCAGCACTGTCGAGGCCCTGGCCGTGGTCGAGCGCCACCCGGTCCTCGTCGGCGACATGCCCGAGGCTCTCCCGGGCGAGGGCGAGCTCTTGCCCGAAACCTACATGTTCGCCCGCGGTACCACCCGCGCCCAGATCATCGAGCGGATGCGGGCCGACATGGCGCGGCTCCTGGCCGAGCTCTGGGAGAACCGCCAGGAGGGCTTGCCGCTCGACAGCCCCGAAGAGGCGCTGATCCTGGCCTCGATCATCGAGAAGGAAACGGCCGTCGCCGCCGAATACCACCTCGTCGCCGGCGTCTTCGTCAATCGCCTCAGGCGCGGCATGCTGCTGCAAACTGATCCCACCGTCATCTACGCCATCACCCGGGGCGAAGGCCCCCTCGGCCGCCAACTCCTGCGCCGCGACCTCGAGATCGACGACCCCTACAACACCTACCGCTACCCCGGCCTGCCACCCGGCCCGATCGCCAACCCAGGCCGCGGCGCGCTCCAAGCCGCCCTCGACCCGGCCGCCACCGACTACCTCTACTTCGTCGCCGACGGCACCGGCGGCCACGCCTTCGCCCGAACCCTCGACGAACACAACCGCAACGCCGCCCGCTGGCGCCGCATCAGGGACGGCGGGTGAAGAGTAGCTGCATAGGATGAAGATTCAGTGAAGAATCTGGGGAGGATGATCCTCCCCAGGCCCCACCGTTACTTCGGGTAGGCGACTGCGCCGAACGCCAGCACCCACCGACGCCACGAGGAGAGTTCGGGGGACGTGCTGCGCAATTCGCAGCACGGGCATACATCCAGAAGACACCCGACCCACGATCGCATTGAGTTACGTGCGCCCGGAACTCGGGCCATACAACGGTCCAGAACCCCGTGACATCCGACAAGTGACAGGTTACACATGCCTCATGATCGGGTCGTTCGCCGACCGGCGCTTGAAGCGGCTGTTCGAGCGGGGCGACGTGCGGCG
>JAABSG010000325.1 GCA_011390475.1 Geminicoccaceae bacterium
TCGGGAAGCATCATGGAGCGGAGCTTGGCATGGGCGCCGTCGAGCAGGCCGGATTCCAGGAGATGCTGCTGCACGTGGGCGGCGAAGCCGCCGATCGAGCCTTCCTCGATGGTCACCAGGAGCGCGTGATTGCGGGTCAGCTCGCCGATCAGCGTAGTATCGAGCGGCTTGGCGAACCGCGCGTCGGCGACGGAGGTCGAGATGCCCATGGCATCGAGCTCGTCCGCAGCCTTGAGACAATCGCCGAGGCGGGTGCCGAGTGCCAGGAGCGCTACGGTGCGGCCACGGCGGACCACCCTGCCCTTGCCGATCTCGAGCACCTGGCCGCGCTCGGGCATGTCGACGCCGACACCTTCGCCGCGGGGATAGCGGAAAGCGATCGGGCCGTCGTCGTAGGCGGCGGCGGTCGCCACCATGTGGACGAGTTCGGCCTCATCGCTCGGTGCCATGACGACGAAGTTCGGCAGGGTAGCGAGATAGGTGACGTCGAACGAGCCCGCATGGGTGCAGCCGTCGGCACCGACCAGCCCGGCGCGGTCGATGGCGAAGCGGACAGGCAGGTTCTGGATGGCGACGTCGTGGACCACCTGGTCGTAGCCGCGCTGCAGGAAGGTCGAGTAGATGGCGCAGAAGGGCTTCTTGCCCTCTGTCGCGAGACCGGCGGCGAAGGTCACGGCGTGCTGTTCGGCGATGCCGACGTCGAAGACGCGGGTCGGAAAGCGCTCCTGCAGCTTGTCGAGCCCGGTGCCGGCCGGCATCGCGGCGGTGACGGCGACGACGTCGTCGTCGGCCTCCGCTTCCTTGATCAGCGCGCTGGCGAAGACACTGGTATAGGCGGGCGCGTTCGACTTGCCCTTGACCTGGGCACCGGTGGCGACATCGAACTTCGAGACCCCGTGATACTTGTCGGCGGCGGCCTCGGCCGGGGCGTAGCCCTTGCCCTTTTGCGTCACGACGTGGATCAGCACCGGGCCCCTGTCCGGATCGTCGCGGGCGTTCTCGAGCACCGGGATCAGGTGGTCGAGATTATGGCCGTCGAGGGGGCCGATATAGAAGATGCCGAGTTCCTCGAAGAGCGTGCCGCCGGTCGCCATGCCGCGGGCGTATTCCTCGGCGCGCTGGGCGGCGCGCTGCAAGGGCCGCGGGAAGTGGCGGGTCAGCTGCTTGGCCACATGCCTGAAGCTGCGATAGGTGTGGCTGGAAACGACGCGGCTCAAATAGGCGCTCATCGCCCCCACGGGCGGGGCGATCGACATGTCGTTGTCGTTGAGAATGATGATCAGCCGCTGCCGGAGTGCGCCGGTGTTGTTCATCGCCTCGTAGGCCATGCCGGCGCTGAGCGAGCCGTCGCCGATCACCGCGATCACGTTCTGGTCGCGATGGTCGAGTTGCGCTGCGATCGCCATGCCGAGCCCGGCCGAGATCGAGGTCGAGCTGTGCGCGGCGCCGAACGGATCGTACTCGCTCTCCGCCCGCTTGGTGAACCCCGAAAGCCCGTCCGGCTGGCGGAGCGTGCGGATGCGATCCCGCCGACCGGTCAGAATCTTGTGCGGGTAGCACTGATGCCCGACATCCCAGATCAGCCGATCATAGGGCGTGTCGAACACGTAGTGGATCGCTGTGGTGAGCTCGACCACGCCGAGCCCGGCGCCGAGATGCCCCCCCGTCACCGAGACCGCGTCGATCGTCTCCAGGCGAAGCTCGTCCGCGAATTGGCGAAGCGAGGCCGGCTTCAGCCGGCGCAAATCGCGAGGCTCGTTGATCTGGTCGAGAAGGGGTGTCTTGGTCATCGGGTCAGCACCGTTCGCATCATCAAAGGGAACACTTAGGGCGGTTCAGTAGCTGCGGTCGATCACGAAGCCGAAAAGTGTGCGCAATAGAGTCGCACGTTCCGCAAATCTGTCAAGCAAAGTTGACGCTTTGGAGTGTAAACTTTTCAATTCGGCCTCGGCGCCCGCGATGCCCAACAAGCCCACGAAGGTCGCCTTGCCGGCGTCGTTGCCGACATCCTTGCCCACGGCCGCCGCGTCGCCGCGCACGTCGAGCAGGTCGTCGCTGATCTGAAAGGCGAGGCCGAGCTTGTCGCCGTAGTCGAGCAGGGCTTCCCGATCGGCGTCGCCGGCCCGGCCCAGAAGACAACCGGCCTCGCAGGCGAAGCGGATGAGCGCACCGGTCTTCTTGGCCTGCAATTCGCGAATGCCGGCGAGGTCGAGGTCGAGGCCGTCGGCCAAGAGGTCGACCATCTGCCCACCGCACATGCCGGCAGGTCCGGCGGCCCGGGCGAGGCCGAGGGTGAGCGCGCGGCTGGTTCGGTCATCGACCTCCAGCAGGGGCCCGGCCAGGATCTCGAAGGCCAAGGCCTGCAAGGCGTCGCCAGCCAGGATCGCCGTCGCCTGGTCGTAGGCCAGATGGCAGGCGGGCTTGCCCCGCCTCGTCTGCGCATCGTCCATCGCCGGCAGATCGTCGTGGATCAGGGAATAGGCGTGCAACAGTTCGAGCGCGGCGCCGGTCGCCAGGCTCGGCTCGTCTGCGACATCGAAGAGATCGGCCACCGCCTTGACGAGAAAGGCCCTCACCCGCTTGCCGCCGCCGAGTGCGGCATAGCGCATCGCGGCGTTCAAGGGAGCCGAATGGCCACGCGGCTCCGGCAGGACAGCCTCGAGCCAAGCATCGACAGCCTCGGCGTGGGCATGCAGAGCGGCCTCGAGGGCCCTTGCCGACATCACTGCCTCAGGCCTCGTCCACGGGCTCGAGCTTGGCCTTGCCTTCTTTGTCGAAGGTGATCTTCTCGACCCTGAGTCGCGCCTCCTCGAGCTTGGTGGCGCAGTGGCGGCGGAGGGCGGTGCCCCGCTCGTAGGCCGCGATCGAGGCCTCGAGGTCGAGTTGGCCGCGCTCCAGTCGCTGCACGATGGCCTCGAGCTCGGCCAGGGCGGCCTCGAAGCTCAGGGTCTCGATCGTCGGTTCCGCTTGCTCGTTCATGGGGTCGGGGTCGGCTCCTCGGCCAGGGCTTCGAGATGGGCCAGGACGCTGCGCGCCAGGGCCGGCGGATCATAGCCGCCCTCGAGGACCGCCACCACCCGCCCCTCGGCATGGCGCTGGGCCAGCGCCACGATCGCTGCCGTCGCCCAGACGAAGTCTGCCTCGGTAAGGCGCAACTGGGCCAAGGGGTCGGCTTGGTGCGCGTCGAAGCCCGCCGAGATCATCAAGAGCTTGGGCGCGAAGGCATCGATGCGGGGCAGGATCCGGCTCTCGACCAGCCGTCGCCAGGCGGCCGAGCCCATGCCGGGCGGGCACGGCGCGTTGACGATGTTGCCGAAGCTGCCGGATTCGTGCGCCGCACCCGTCCCCGGATAGAGCGGCATCTGGTGGGTCGAGAGATAGAGCGTCTCGGGATCGTCCCAGAAGGCCGCCTGGGTGCCGTTGCCGTGATGCACGTCGAAATCGAAGATGGCGATCCGCCCGAGCCCGTGCGCGTGCCGCGCCTGCATCGCCCCCACGGCAACGGTGTTGAACAGGCAAAACCCCATCGGCCGGTCCGGCTCGGCGTGGTGGCCCGGCGGTCGCATCGCGACGAAGGCCCGGCTCGCCTCACCGCCGATGACCGCATCGACCGCGGCACAAGCGGCACCGGCGGCGCGCTGCGCCGCCTCCCCCGAACCCGGCGACATGGCGGTGTCGGGGTCGAGCTGGCGGTAGCCGGACAGCGGCTCGGCCTCGAGGATGCGTGTCGGATAAGGCGCCGGATGCACCCGCTCGAGCTGCCCGAGCGTCGCCTTCGGCGCCTCGCGCCGGGCGAGAAAGGCCGGGTTGCGCTCCTGCAACAAGCGTTCGATCGCCATCAACCGCCTTGCCGCCTCGGGATGGCCGGGCCCGGCGTCGTGCTGGAGAG
>JAABSG010000326.1 GCA_011390475.1 Geminicoccaceae bacterium
ATGCGCGGCCTGCCCCTCTGAGCAGGTTCCGAAAAGCGGTGGGGAAGATGATCTTCCCCACACCCCAGCGTTGCTTTGCCTCGGCGGCTGTCCCCGGCACCATCGCCAAGTCCCGAGGGGGCGTGGGGGAAATCATTTCCCCCACATCTTTTTTGCCGTGAACACGCTCCTGCCAACCGGGCTCGACCTCGCCCCCGCCCTCTTCCTGGTCGTCCTCTCGGGCCTGACCTCGGCGCTCACCGCCATGGCCGGAATCGGCGGCGGGGTGATCATGCTGGCGGCTTTGGCGAGCCTCCTGCCGGCGCCCGCCATCATCCCGGTCCACGCCGTGGTCCAGGTCGGCTCCAATGCCGGCCGCGCCGCCGTCATGCGCCACTGGATCGACAAGAGCCGCCTCCTCCCCTTCATCATCGGCAGCGTCGTCGGCATCGTCCTCGGCGGCAGCATCGCCGTCAGCCTGCCGGGTGAAGCGCTCCGCATCGTCCTGGGCCTGTTCATCCTGCAGACCATCTGGCTGCCGATCGCCGCCATGGCCGCCATCAAGGGCCGGGGGCTCGCCCTCGGCGGTGCGGTCGCCTCCTTCCTCACCATGCTGGTGGGCGCCACCGGCCCCTATGTGCTGGCCCTCTTTCGCCCGCTCAGCCTCGGCCGCGAGGGCCTCGTCGCCACCCACGCGGCCGCGATGACCGCCCAACACGGCATGAAGATGACAGCCTTCGGTCTCCTGGGCTTCGCCTTCGCCCCATGGGCGCCGCTGATCGCCCTGATGATCGCCGCCGGCTTCATCGGCACGCTCCTCGGTCGCCGCCTCCTCGGCCGCCTGAACGATCAACACTTCAGCCGCCTCGTCCAAGCCATCCTGACCATCGTCGCCCTCGACCTCGTCCTCCGCTCGGCCTGGCAACTGGTCCGCTGACGCCCCGGCCCTACTGCACCGGGATGGTCAGGACGGGTGCCTCGGGCGTGACGCCGGTCTCTGCCAGGGAGAAGAACAGGAGGAGGAAGGTGAACGAGCGTTTGGAGAGCAGATCGTGGTCCGACACCCAGTACCAGGTGCCGCGATACTGAACAGCGGCGAAGGCGTCATCCGCCGGCACTGGGCCGGCCTCGATCCTGACATGTGGCGAGCCGCCGGCGTCTGTCGGCAGGGAGGTCGGGAAGGTGCGGCCGGACGCCACATGCGCGGCCGGCACGGTGATGCCGCTCGAGAGCTCTACCATGATCTCCAGCATCGAGCGGGAGAGCACGGCGAGCTCGTTCGGGCGACGCTGCAGGGCGCCGTATTCGAGCGCGATCTCGCCGCCGTCGGCCCGCAGGTTCAGCGTCTCGGCGATGAACTCGAGATCCCGCTGGATGTCCGGGGTCACGTCGGACGCGAAGACGCCGATCGCCACCTGCTCGTCGTCGCGCTGCTCGATGCGCATGCTGAACGAGCGCGACGCCTGGACCCGCTTCCAGGCCTCGACCAGGGGGTAGAACGCGGGGTCGGCGGGCCGGGTCTCGCCGCCCTGGGTCGCCTGGTTGTAGATGCCGTTGAAGGCGCGGACCGTCACCGGGATGACGACCTCGACCGGGTAGCCGGCGGTGATCAGCGAGAAGATGGCAAGCGGCGGGATCGGCTGCAGCAGGCTCTGCGCGAACTTGCGCCCGGACAAGGGCGTGTAGGAGATGGTCGGCCGGTCGTTGTAGGTGCTGCCGACAGAGAGGTTGGTGCTGGCATTGGGCAGTGAGGTCGTGTTGTTCGGCGTGCCGATATTGACATTGGCCCCACCTTGCACGCCGGCCTGCAGCGTATAGGCGCTGATCACCGAGGAGACGTCCATGAAGGTGGGCGCGTCGGCGTAGCGCAGGCGGACGATGTTCAAGAGCATCTGGTCCTTCCACGAATCCGACAGCGCGTTGGCATAGCCGATCCGGTCGCGCGGCACCGAGCCGGGGCCGATCGACGCGCAGCCGGCGACGAGCACCAGCACAAGGAGTGCCACGGCGGTCTCGATGCTGCGTGTCACGTCTGCTTTTCCACTCGGCTTGGCCCGGTCGGCATCATGTCGCGCAACGGCATGCAGGCGCAAGCCGCGTCGGCAGGTCAGGCGGCAGCGAGGTCGAGGAGATGGCAGCGCCACGGCGCCAGATCGACGTAGAGCCCGTCACCCCGCAACCCGTCGCCGCTGCGCGTGTAGACCTCGCCTGACCCGAGGTCGGTGAGCCGCCAGGTCTGGCCGCCGAGATCGTCGAAGGGCAGGCGCACCTTGCCCTGGGCCGGAGTGCTGCTGTAGTTGACGACCACGAGCGAGCGCTGCTGGCCGTAGGCCCAGCACCAGGCCAGCAGGTTGCCGCAGGACTGGTTGTCGGGCCAGCCGTCGCACCCACAAAGGTGCCAGCTGCCCGAATTCAGGTCCGGGCGATCGAGCACGGCGAGCAGGTGGCCGTAGAACGCGACCAAGTCCTCGTCGACCGGCTCCGCGGGTCGCCTGCCGAGAAAGACCGGCAGGCGGGTCTTGCACCCCTCGAGCTGCCCCTCGTGGATCAGCCGCATCCCCGGCAGGGTCAGGCAGGCCACGGCAGCGGCCCGCGCCTGCTCGGGCGAAAAAGTGGCGGCAGCCCTGGGCTCGTCGTGGTTCTCGATGAACCGCACCATGCGGTCCTGATAGGCCATGTCGGCCAAGAGATGCCGGCGCACGTGCGGCGCGTCGCCGTGCGTCAGGCGGTCATAGAGCTGCTTGTCGTAGCAGAAGTCGAAGCCCTGCTGCTGCAGCTCCCACTCCTTGTCCCAATAGGCCTCGGCGATGAAGGTGAAGCCCGGCGAGGCGGCGTTGATCGTCGCGATCACCACGGGCCAATAGTCCGCCTCCGGCCGTGGACCGGCGCGCTCGCCCCAGGTTCGCTCGAAGATCGCGTTCATCACCAGCATCGCCATGTCGCAGCGAACGCCGTCGCACTGTGCGGCGATCGACTCGATCGTCTCGATGACCGCCTGCCGCAAACGGGGGTTGAAGGCATTGAGCTGCAGCACGTCGGGCCAGGCCGGAAAGAACGGGTCGCGGCCGCAGGCGAAGACCGTGCCGCCGGCCTCGACGAAGGCGGCGGGCTGGTTCTCCAGATCGGCCCGGCTGCCCTGGATGAAATACTCGGGATGGCTGGCGACCCAGGGATGGTCCGGGGCCACATGGTTGGGCACGAAGTCGAGGATCAGGCGAATGCCGCGCTCGCGCAGCCGCTCGCGCGCCACGGCGAGCCCGGCCGGGCCACCGAGCCGGCTGTCGACGACGTAGCGGCGCACGCAATAGGGCGAGCCCACATTGTCGCTTTCGGTGAAATCCGGCAGCGCCCGGCGAAAATCCTCGAGCAGGCCCGGGTTGTCTTGAGCGATGGCGATGCCGGCGGGGCTGCGCTCCCACACCCCCATGAGCCAGACGGCATCGAAGCCCGAGGCCGCGATCCGGTCCCAGACCGCCTTGGGGACGCTGGCGAGGTCGACGCGTTTCTTGCTGCCGACGCTCAGCTCGGCGAGCCAGGCCCAGGTGTTGATCTCGTAGACGACGGGATAACGCGGCCAGGGGTTCATTCCGCGGCCCTCGCCACACCGCCAGCGGCGCGCGCGAAGCCGGTGCGCTTGCCGCCGGCCAAGGCCGTCTCGGCGTCCAGCATGCCGTAGAGCTGGATGGTCTTGGCAACCAGGCCGGTCCAGCCGTTCTGATGGCTCGCCCCGAGCCCAGCCCCGTTGTCGCCGTGGAAGTATTCGCAGAAGAGAATGTGCTCACGCCAGTGCGGGTCGTTCTGGAACGTCTCGTTGCCGCCATAGACCGGCCGGCGGCCGCTCGCGTCGCGCATGAAGATCCGGCCGAGCCGGTCGGCGATCTCCTTGGAGA
>JAABSG010000327.1 GCA_011390475.1 Geminicoccaceae bacterium
GTCTCGATCTCGGCACGACGCTCTCGGGCGATATCGGCGATCCGGCGATGCTCACCGAGGCGGTCCGCCGGATCGCCGGCGATCCGGAGCTGGTCGATGATCTACGCACCGCGCTCGGCATCGATCCCGACACCCCGCTCGGCACCATCCTGCAGGGCGTCGGTGGCCTGCTCGAAGGCATCGGCGGCATGTTCGGCGGCCAGGCCGCGCCGCCCGCTCCGCAAGCCTCGCCAGCGCCGGCCGACGAGGGGCCAGCCGACGAAGCGCCGCCAGCGCCGGCCGACCCCGACCAGGACCCGGCGAGAAGCCTGCTCGAGGGCCTCGGCGGCCTGCTCCGCCGCTGACCGACCCCGCTGACCAAAAGGACACCAGCAACGTGCCCGTCATCGACCTCAGAAGCGACACGCTGACCCGGCCGTCCGCGGCCATGCGCCAGGCCATGGCCACGGCAGAGGTCGGCGACGACGTCTATGGCGAGGACCCGACCGTCAAGGCACTCGAGGCCCGCACCGCCGAGCTCCTGGGCAAGGAGGCCGCCCTCTTCGTCCCCTCCGGTACCATGGGCAACCAGCTCGCCATCCGCTGCCAGACCGAGCCCGGCGACGAGGTCTTGCTGCACGAGGCCTCGCATATCGCCCTCTACGAGCGCGGCGGCTACGCGCTGCTCTCGGGCGTGACCCTCAACACCATGAGCGGTGCCGGCGGCCTCGTCACCGCCGACGACATCCGGGCCAAGGCGCGGCCCGCGGCACTCGCCGCCTATGGCATGTACCCGCCCTCGACGCTCCTGGCGCTCGAGAACACCCACAATGCCGGCGGCGGCACGGTCTGGCCGCCGGCCCGGCTCGAGGCAGTGACCGCGGCCGGCAGGGAGGCTGGCCTCGCCCTGCATCTCGACGGGGCCCGGCTCTGGAATGCCGCGGCCGCGCTAGGGGTCGCCCCCGCGACGCTCGCTGCGTCCTTCGATACGGTCAGCGTCTGCTTCTCCAAGGGTCTGGGCGCCCCCGTCGGCTCGGCGCTCGTAGGCACGGCCGCGCTGGTCGCGAAGGCCCGGCGCTTTCGCGGGCTCTTCGGCGGTGCGATGCGCCAGGCCGGGGTGATCGCGGCCGGCGCTCTCTTCGGCCTCGAGCACCACCGTGACCGCCTCGTGGTCGACCACGACCGAGCGAGGGCCTTGGCTGCCGGCCTCGCCCGGCACGACGTCTTCAGCCTCGAGCCCGACCGCGTCCAAACCAACATCGTCATCGCCGATGTCCGAGGCATCGACGCTGCGGCCCTGGTGGAGGCGGCAGCCGCGCGCGGGCTGCGGTTCCTCGCCATGGGCAAGGGCCGACTGCGCTTCGTAACCCATCTCGACCTCGCGAAAGACGCGATCGACGAGGCCTTGGCGATCATCGAGGAGATTCTGCCCACCCTGCCCCGCCAGCCCGGCTGAACCGGAACGGCTGGCTGTCCTTCCGATCCATTTGAACTCTGAACAGTTTAGCGGCTATTGAACACGAGCGAGCCGATCGCACCGCCGAAATGCCGCCTGTGCGCGCGTTCAACCCAGAGGATAGCAATGCGTCTGATCCCCGCCCTGCTGCTGGCCTGCCTCGGCCTCGCCAGCCCATTGACCCTGCCCAATGGCGCCCTGATCGCCCCCGCTGCGGCCCAGTCGATCGAGGTCGGCGGCGGCGTGCGGGTCGATGCGACGGCGGGGTCGCGGGTCAATGTCCGCGGCGGGCCCGAGGTTCGCCCCAATAATGTCGTGGCAACAGCCCGCGGCGGTGATCTCTTGCGGGTGGAGGAGACGGCCGAGCGCGGCACCTTCACCTGGTACCGGGTCGCGACGCTCCCCGACGCCAGTCCGGCCTATCGGGGCTGGATCCGCGGCGACCTCCTGACCGCCGCCCGGCTGCCCGAGCGAACCCTGCCGCAGGTGCTGGCCGAGACCACCGACCGACCGGCACCGGCCGCAGCGGCCGAAGCAACCGAGGCGACCGGTGAAGCCGCAGTCGTGCCCTACGACATGCGCACCGATTGGTCGCGCAATATCCTCACCCTCTACCCCGCGATCGAGGACTGCGTGCGGGTCAACTCCGCGCCGCCGGTGACCGTGCTCCGCGCCACGGCCAGGAGCCGCGGCCTCGCCGAGGTCATCATGAGCGACTCCGCCGGCCGCCGCTGGGACTGCGTCATCCGCCAGACCGGCGGAACGCCGATGCGCTACGACCCGCTCTCGGGCTCGGTCTTCCTGCGCGACCGGATCGCCCAGGAGCCCTTCTTCTCGATCCAGGAGGAGCGGCCCGGACTCGATCCCGCCTGCTACCGCTTCGAGCGGGTCACCGACCCCTCCACCGAAGCCCATCTGGGCTGGCTCTATTATCGGACCTGCCCATGACCATTCCCGCACCCACCGGCTTGATCGCGAGCTCGGCCCGGGCCGTGGTGGCCGAGCTCGCGGCCGGCCGCGTCTCGCCGCTCGAGCTGGTCGAGGCCGCGATCGCCCGGATCGAGGCGGTCGACCCCCAGGTCAACGCCATCCCCACCCGCTGCTTCGAGCGCGCCCGGGCGCATGCCCGGGCCTTGATGCAGGGCCAAGCCGCCAATGCCGGCAAGCGCGGCTGGCTCGGCGGCCTGCCGATGGTCGTCAAGGACCTGGGCGACGTCGAGGGCGTGCGCACCACCTACGGCTCGCCGATCTTCGCCGAGCACGTGCCCAAGCAGACGGCGCTGCACGTCCGCCGCCTCGAGGCCAACGGGGCGATCGTGCTGGGCAAGTCCAACACGCCGGAATTCGGCGCCGGGGCCAACACCTTCAACGAGGTGTTCGGGGCCACCCGCAACCCCTGGAACACCGACCTCACCTGCGGCGGCTCCTCGGGCGGCTCGGCCGTGGCCTTGGCGACCGGCATGGCCTGGCTCGCCGACGGCTCCGATCTCGGCGGCAGCCTCCGCACGCCCGCCGCCTTCTGCAGCGTCGTCGGCCTCAGGCCCAGCCTCGGCCGGGTCGCCAGCGGCCCCGCCCGCTGCCGCTTTCAGACCCTCTCGGTCCAGGGCCCGATGGCCAGGGACGTCGCCGACCTCGCTTTGATGCTGGACGCCATGTGCGGCCTCGACCTCGACGACCCCCTGGTCATGGAGCCGCCGACCGAAGCCTTCTCGGCGGCGGTGCTGCGGCCGCCGGCGCTCGGCCGCGTCGGCTTTTCCGCCGATCTCGGCGGCCTTGTCCCCATCGACCCCGAGATCGCCCGCATCGCCGGCCAGGCCGCCTCCCGCTTCACCGACCTGGGGGCGTCGGTCATCGAGAACCGCTCACCCGACTTCGGCCCCACCCGCGAGGTCTTCGAAATCCTCCGCGCCGCCCACTTCGCCTACGACAAGGCCCCCCTGCTCGACGCCGAACGCGAACGGCTCAAGCCCGAGGTCGTCTGGAACATCGAACGCGGCCTGGCCCTCACCGCCGACGAAATCGGCTGGGCCGAACGCGAACGCGGCCTGATCCAGGCCAGAACCGCCGCCTTCTTCAAGGAACACGACCTCCTCCTCTGCCCAGCCAGCATCGTCCCCCCCTTCGACGTCAACCTCCGCTACCTCGAACACCTCGGCGACTACCGCTTCCCCACCTACATCGACTGGGTCGCCATCACCTACGCCATCACCCTCTCCGGCTGCCCCGCCCTCTCCCTCCCCTGCGGCTTCACCCAAAACGGCCTACCCGTAGGCCTGCAGATCGTGGCCCCCCCAAAGCAAGAAGCCCGCCTCCTCGCCGCCGCGCGAGCACTGGAGGACATCCTCGGCATAAGAGACAGCGTCCCGATCAATCCCCGGGCGCCGGCCTGAGGGAAAAAAAGCGAAGAAATGC
>JAABSG010000034.1 GCA_011390475.1 Geminicoccaceae bacterium
CCAACTGCCACCAGCCCTCGAGGACTGGCACGCGCTCACCACAGCGCATCCGGCGATAGCCCCAGTGCTCGAGGCGCAGGCAGCGGCCCAGAGAGACTGGCTCAGGGCCAAGAGCTAGAAGCCCAGGACGTCCTTCATGCCGTAGAGTCCCGGTGGCTGCTTGCCGGCCCAGAGGGCTGCCCGCACCGCACCGGCACTGTAGATCGTCCGGCTCGAGGCCTTGTGCGTCAGCTCGAGCCGCTCGCCGTCGCCGGCGAAGGTGATGGTGTGATCGCCCACGACGTCGCCGCCGCGTAGGGCCGCGAAGCCGATCGTGCCGGGCTGGCGCGCTCCCGTGATGCCGTCGCGGCCGCGCACGGCGAGTTCCTCGAGCGCCCGGCCCCGGCCCCTGGCCGCCGCCTCGCCGATGGCGAGTGCGGTGCCCGAAGGTGCGTCGACCTTGTGGCGGTGGTGCATCTCGACGATCTCGATGTCGAAGGCCTCGTCGAGGCTGGCCGCGACCTTCTCGGCGAGGCCGAGCAAGAGGTTGACGCCGAGGCTCATGTTGGGCGCCCAGACGATGGCGGTGCGCTCGGCGGCCTCGGCCAGCGCCGCGCGATCGGCGGGCTCCAGGCCCGTGGTGCCGATGACATGGGCGCAGCCGTGCTCGGCGGCGAGACGGGCATTGACGACGCTCGCCTCGGGCACCGAGAACTCGATCACCACATGCGCCTTGGTCATCAAGGCGGCGTTGTCGGCGGTGCAGGCGACGCCCATGGGCTCTACCCCCGCGAGATCGCCGAGATCCGTACCGATCGCGGCATGGCCCGGGCGTTCGGTGCCCCCTACCAGCTCGACGCCCTCGGTCGCCAGCAGCTGCGCCAGATTGGCGCGGCCCATCCGGCCGGCACAGCCGATCACCCCGATTCGCAAGGCCCGTTCCCCTCTATTCACATTGCACTCGAGCCTTCTGCATTGTTTAGTCCGCCGGTCAAGCAAGGGAGGACCGCGCCATGACCGAGACGACCCTCAGCCGGCAGCTCGCCGAGGCCCTGCCGATCGCCACCCGGCCGTTCGCCGCGGACACCCGGCCGACCGGGCTCGTCATCATCGACGAGGTCAACGGCTTCTGCACCGTGGGCGCCGGCAACATGGCGCCGGTGGAGGCCGACGCGCAGATCGCGGCGATGGTCGAGCGGACCGACCGCATCGCCCGGGCTTTCGCGGCGCAGCGCTGGCCGATCCTGGCCTTCCTCGACACCCACGAGCCGGGTAAGCCCGAGCCGCCCTACCCGCCGCACTGCGAGAAGGGCACCGGCGAGGAGAACTTCGTGCCCGAGCTCGCCTGGCTCGAGGACGACACCCACGCGACGCTGATCAGGAAGGACTGCATCAACGGCTTCGTCGGCGCCATCGAGGCGACCTTCAAGGGCCACGGCACCAGCCACAACAAGGTCGTCGACTGGGTCAACCTGCACCGCCTCGAGGCCGTCGTGACGGTCGGCATCTGCACCGACATCTGCGTCATGGACTTCGTCTTGACCATGCTCTCGGCCAGGAACCACGGGTTGATGCCGACCCTGAAGGACATCGTCGTCCTGGAGCCTGCCTGCGCCACTTACGACCTGCCGCTCGAGGCCGCCATGGAGCTCGGCCTGCCCGAAAGCGCCGCTCACCCCAAGGCCGAAACCCACCACATGGGACTCTACTTCATGGCCTCGCGGGGCGCCGTCCTGGCAAACGAGGTGACGGGAGTCTGACCGATTAAACCGGGTTCGTTCGCTGGCTTTTCGGCCAAGATGCGTCAGTATATGGCGTATGGTTTCGGGATTTGTTCGCAAGCAAACGAATACCGAGAAGCGTTCGTCGTGAAAAAGGGTGGCGAAGATGAGTCTCGGCAACCGGGTGGCGGCAGCGCATGAGACACGGCTCGGCTTTTCACGCCCGATGGTGTTGCCGATGCCGGTGCTGCCACTGCGAAAGCCGCCGCGATGCGCTTCGGTCGTGCTCGCGATCTGCCTTCTCGTGCCGACAGCGGGATGGTCGGACGAGCATCACGTCTCGAGCCTGATCAGCGATGTGACGGTGCAACTCGATCGGGCGCAGATCGTGCGGCAAGCCCTGCCGGTGCTGGTGGCCGGCCGCCAGACGCTGGTCTTCGCGGATTTGCCGGTTGCCCTCGATCGATCGACGATGCGGCTCGAGACCACGGAAGCCGGCATCGAGATCGGCCGGCCGACCTTCCGTGAGGTCGAGACGACCCATCCGGTCGGGCCCGCTGCCCGGCGGATCACCGAGACCCTCGACCGATTGCAACGCCAGCGGCGGATCGAGCGCGACAGCATTGCCGTGCAGCAGCTGATTCTCGACGTGCTCCGCCAGTCGCAGATCAGTGCCGAGCCCGGCGATCTCGCCGGGCTCGATGACGCGAGCAGCCTGTTCAGCCTGATCGAAACCCGCAGCAAAGAAGCACTGCGGGCGATCCGGGCGGCCGAGCACGGCATCGATCAGCTCGACGCCGAGATCGACCGCCAGCAGCGTGAGCTCGCTCGGCTCGGCGACGACCCGATGCGCCGCCTCGAGCTCAGCCTGCCGGTCACCGCCGCTGCGCCCGGACCGGCTGCGCTGACGCTCAGCTATGCGGTGCATGGTGCCGGCTTCACACCCAGCGTCGAGGCCAGGCTCGACGTCGAGGCGGGCACCATCGACTTCGTCGCGATGGCCGAGGTGAGCCAGCGCACCGGTGAGGACTGGACGGACGTCGCCCTCGCCCTTTCCACCGCCACTGCCGAATGGCAGACCGCGGCCCCGCCGACCGACACCTGGTATATCGACATCCGGCGCGACGAACCGCAGCCGACGGCGAGACTCGAAGCGTCGAGCCCGGTGGCCACGGCGCCGATGGCCGCCATGAGCGACGTGGCGACCGACCGGGCGGCTTTCGATGTCGTCTATCGCCTCGACGAGCCGCAAACCATCGCCGCCGACGGCACCCGGCAGCAGGTCCGGATCGCCCGCGCAAATCTGCCGGCCGAGCTCGTCTGGCGCAGCGTGCCGGCCATGGACGAGCGTGCCTGGCTCACCGCCTCCTTCGACTATGCGGGGACGGCGCCGATCCTGCCGGGCCCCGCCTTTCTCTATCGCGACGGCCAGGCCATCGGCCAGGCCCACCTGGGCGGCCTGCAGCCGGGCGAAGAGGTCGAGCTCGGCTTCGGCGCCGATCCGGCCATCGCCATCGAGCGGCGGCTCTCGACCGACCTGCGGGCGCAATCCGGGCTCATCGGCACCACCCGCCGGCACGAGCGCCGCTATGCCACCGAGGTCACCAACCGGCGGCAGAGTCCGGTCGCCCTGGAGATCGTCGAGCGCCTGCCGGTCGCCCGCGACAGCCGGATCACGGTCGAGCTCGGCCCCGACACCACCCCGCCAACGACCATGGCGCACGACGGCGACCAGGGCGTCCTCGCCTGGCGGATCGAGCTGGAGCCCGAAGCGACCACGACCGTCACCTTCGCCTATGCCATCCGCCACCCCGCCGATCTGGACGTGACGGGCTTCTGAAACGGCGTGTAGCCGTTAGGGGAATATTAACCTTATTGCTTCTTAATGCTCGGCCATGAACCCCGGTCGAGCGCGGCGCTGCCGTTCGACCGCTAGCCGGTTGGAGGTATCATGGCGCGCGTTCTGGTCGTCGACGACGACGAGCTCTTGGTCGAACTCGTCACCTTCACCCTCGAAAGCCACGGTCACGAGGTCCTCGCCGCCGAAGACGGCACCGAGGCGATCGAGATCGCCACCCGGGAGAAGCCCGACGTCGTGGTCCTCGACGGCATGATGCCGGGTGCGGACGGCCTCGACGTGCTCCGCCAGCTCCGGCGCGAGGCCGGCATGACGCTGCCGGTAATCATGCTGAGTGCGCGCAAGCAGGAGCGTGATGTCGTGGGCGGCCTCGCCGAGGGGGCCAACGACTATCTGGTCAAGCCGTTCATGCCCGAGGAGCTGGCGGTGCGGATCCAAAAGGTCCTGCGTGTACCCGCATGATCATATATCCGTCTTCTGCCCCCGATAGGTCCGGCCGCAACCTCACCGACGTGGTCACCGCCGCTGCGGTGACCACGCTCTTGGGCACTGCACTCCTCGTCAGCATTTTCCTCGGGACTCGCCCGGCCGCGGCAGCCGAGGCGAGCCTCGAAGCGCTGCAGGAATTGCGCGGCCAAAACCGGTTCGAGGCTGCCCTCGACATGGCCGAGCAGCTGCTGCTCGAGACCCCTGGCAACGCCGATCTCCTGCTGGTCAAGGGCCAGCTGCAGGCATTCTTGGGCCAGCACGACGCTGCGCTCGAGACCTTGGCCGAGGCCGCCGCCATCGCCCCGGACTATCTCGACATCCGCCTGATGCAGGCGCGCGTCCAGCTCTTCGCCGAGGCGCCCGAGGCAGCCTTGAACGTCCTGGTGCCCGTGGTCCCGCCGTCGCTGGAGCGCGTCGATGCCCAGCTCCTGCTCGGCCGAGCGGCCCTGGCGGCAGGCGAGCCCGAGACCGCGAGGCGCGCCTTCGCCCGGGCCGCCGAGATCGCTCCGGACAACGGCGATGCCTGGCTCGGCCTCGGCGATGCGGCGCTGGAGACCGGCAGTGTCAGCCGGGCCCAGCTCGATTTCGAGCGCGCCTTGGCGGTCCCCGACACGGCGCCCGTGGCCCGGCAACGGCTCGATGCGCTGGCCCTCGGCGAACGCCGCTTCGAGCTGACGACCGATGTCTCGGGCAGCCGCTTCAACAACGATCTCGACGACTGGCACGAGGGCAGCATCGCGCTGGGCTGGCGACTCGACGATCGCCGCCTCTTGACCACCGGCATCGCCGTCGCCAACCGCTTCGATGCCACCGATGTCCAGCTGGGTCTCGGCTGGAATGCCCGGATCGACGACGACAGTGGCTATCTCCTCGGCGCCGCCGTGTCCCCGGGCGCCGACTTCCTGCCGAGCTGGCTCCTGCGCGCCGGCTACGATCACCGGCTCTACGATCTCGAGGGGCGGGAGATCGGGCTCGATCTGGGTGCCGGCATCGGTTTCATCGAGGGCTCGCTCGCCAGTTACGACGACGGGTTGGTCCAGGGCTTCGAGGCCGGGATCGTGCAATACGGCTGGCAAGGCCGTGCCTGGCTCACCGCCAAGGCCGGCGGCAGCTTCGGCACCAATGGCGCCTTCGACCCGAGCTACGGACTCAGGCTCGATGTCCAGGCCACGACGGACACCCGCGTCTTTCTCGGCTTCGGCCAAGCCTACGACAATAGTGGCCAGGGCACCGGCACGACCGAGAGCTATTTCACCGGCATCGACCACATGCTCACCGACCGGCTGGGCCTGATCGCGACCGTGGCGCTCGAGGACCGGGAGAACGGCGTGCGTCGAACGAGCGTCTCCCTCGGCATGCGGGTGAGGTTCTGAGATGTTCGGCATTGCCTCGTTCGATCTCGTCATGCGGCTGATCTGGCAGACCACGCTGGTCCTGGTCGCGGTCGGCCTCCTCTTGATGGCCGTCCTGGTGCTCCGCCGCCTGCTCGAGGAGTGGCGTGACACCCGGCACCGCCCGGCCCGCGAGCGCTTGCGCAAATCGCTGCTGGTGAGCCTCAACCGGCCGGCCGGTGAAACGCCGTCGCCACCCGCCGGCTTGCCCGTTGCGGAAACGGCGCGCCTGGTCGACGAACTCGCCCAGATCGTGCGCGGCGAGGCCCGATTGCGGCTCGCGAGCTTCGCGGAGATGGCCGGCGTCGAGCGCCATTGGCTCCGCCGGCTGGGCTCGCGACTGACCGCTTATCGCGTCGAGGCCGCCCGCTGTCTCGCCTTGCTCGATACCGAAAAGAGCCGGGCGGCGCTCGGCGCCTGCCTGGAGCACGGGACCCCGCGCCTTCGCTTGGCCGCCGCCGAGGCTCTGGCGCACGACCCGAAACACAGCACTGCCCTGGTCGCCCGCTTCACGACCGATCCCGCGGCCCGCGGCCGCCATGCGGTTCGCTTTTGGCACCGTATCGCCATGGCGGCCCCGGAAGCCCTGGTCGAACAGCTGCGGCGTACCGAGAACGGCGCGGCCCTGCCGCCGGCGCTCGCGAGCCACTTCGTCGAGGCCCTGGGCGACGCCGGGCACGGGGCGGCCGCCGGCACGATCGAGGCGCTCGTCGGCCGGCACGGCGACACCCTGGATCGAACGGCGCTCACCGCCCTCGACCGGCTCGAGCACCCGGCCGTAATGCGCGTCGCCCGGACACTGGCGACAGCAATCGAGCCCGAGACGCGTCGGGCGGCCGTGACCATTCTCGCCAGACGCGCCCGGGCCAAGGATATCGAGGTGATTCAGAATCTGGCGGCCGATCCGGTCAGCGACATCGGCAGCACCGCCAAAGCCATTCTCGCCCGCCTCGCGGCAGCCGCCGCCTCTGGAGCCAGCCCCGCATGATCGCCGAGCCGCCATTTTTCGATATCTTGGCCTATACGATTGCCATCCTGGTCATCGTCGTCAGCATGACGCAAAATCTCCTCTACGTGGTCCTCCTGCTGATCGCCGTCGGCGTCATGTCCGGCCGGCCGCAAGTGCGGCAGAGCCGAGCCTTGTGGAACGGCGTGGTCGATGCGGCACCGCCGGTGAGCATCATTGTCCCGGCCTATAACGAGGCTGCGACCATCGCCGACAGCCTGCGCTCGCTCTTGGCGCTCGAATATCCGGATTTTCGCGTCGTCGTCGTCAACGATGGCTCCAGCGACCGCACGCTCGAGGTGCTGATCGACGCCTTCGCCCTCGAGCCCACCGCGATCGACCGCGTCTCACCGTTGGCCCACGCGCCGCTGCGCGGCCTCTACCGCTCGCCGCGCCACGCCAATCTGGTCGTCCTGGACAAGGCCAACAGCGGCAAGGCCGATGCCTTGAACGCCGGTCTGGGCCAGGTCACGACCGAGCTCTTCTGCGCGGTCGACGCCGACAGCCTGCTCGAGGCGGACGGCCTGCTCAGGGTGGTCCAACCCTTCATCGAGGACCCCGAGCGGGTGGTCGCCGTCGGTGGCACCGTCCGGGTCGCCAACGGCTGCGGCGTTCGGGCCGGCCGGGTCAGAAGTGTCGCCTTGCCGAAAAAGCTGCTGCCGATGCTGCAGACCATCGAGTATCTGAGAGCCTTCATGATGGCCAGGCTGGCCTGGGGCCGGCTCGGCTGCCTGATGATCGTCTCCGGCGCCTTCGGCCTCTTTCGCCGCGACGTGGTGATCGAGCTCGGCGGCTACAGCACCAAGACCGTGGGCGAGGACCTCGAGCTCGTCATCCGCCTGCATCGCCACGCCCGCGACACCGGCCGCGACTACCGCATCGACTTCGTGCCCGAGCCCGTCTGCTGGACGCAGGTGCCGGAAAGCCTGGGCGTGCTGGCCCGGCAACGGCAGCGCTGGCAACGCGGCGCGCTCGAGAGCTTCTTCACCCACAAGGACATGCTGGTGAAGCGCCGCTACGGCAGGGTTGGCCGCCTCGGCCTCGGCCACATCCTGCTGCTCGACGTCGTCACCCCCATCATCGAGGTGATCGGCTACATCCTCTTGCCCTTCTTCTGGCTGGCCGGGACCATCAACACCGAGTTTTTTCTCGCCTACCTGGCGCTCACCTTTGCCTTCGGCGTCTTCATCTCGGTGGCGTCGTTGATCCTGGAGGAGTTCGAGCGCCGCCGGGTGCCCCGGGCCGTGGACCTCGTCCGCCTCACCATCGCCGCCGTCATCGAGAATTTCGGCTACCGCCAACTCGCCAATCTCTGGCGCATCCAGGGCCACTGGCAGTACTGGCGAGGGGCGGCCCACTGGGGCAAACAGACCCGCAAGGAGTTCGCCAGCGCCTGAGCCGTTCAGCCCGTCTGCGGCACCAGCTCGCCGACCTCGACCCAACGCCGTTCGCGGGCCGAAAGCAGGATGGCATCGACGGTGGCCTGGACCATCGCCGCCTCGCGGAAATCCGGTGCGAAGACCGGCCCGCCGTCGAGGGCTTCGGCTATCGCCTTGACCTCGATCGCCTTGATCTCGTTGAAGCCCAGCTGATGCCCGGGTGCCGGGCAGAAGGGCGCGTAGTCGGGATGGGCCGGCCCCGCCGGAATTTCGACATAGCCCTCCCGGCCCGCCTTGCCACCTCGGATGAAGAGCTTCAGCTCGTTCATCCGCTGCATGTCGAGGCAGATCGAGCCCTTCGAGCCGGTGAGCTCGAAGGCGAGATACATCTTGCGCCCGGTCGCGACCCAGCATGCCTCGAGCGTGCCGGTCGCCCCATTGGCGAAGCGCACGAGAGCGCGCGCCTCGTCGTCGACCTGCACCGGCCGACGCGTGCCGTCGGCGGTCGCCCGCTCGCCGATCTTGGTCGACAGATCGGCCGAGATCGCCTCGATGTCGCCCACGACAAAGCGGGCGAGCGAGATGATGTGGCTGCCGAGGTCGGCCACCGCCCCGGCGCCACCCGCCGGATCGAGCCGCCAAGTCCAAGGTGCCGCCGGGTCCGTCATGTAGTCTTCGGCATGGATGCCGCGAAACCCCCAGACTTCGCCGATCTCGCCGCTCTCGACGATCTCGCGGGCGAGCCGGGTGAGGGGGTTCTTGAGGTAGTTGAAGCCGACGAAGGTGGGCACGGCCGCCGCCTCGGCTGCCTCGGCCAAACGAAAAGCCGTGGCCGAATCGGGGGCCAGGGGCTTCTCGCAATAGACCGGCTTGCCGGCCCTGATTGCCGCCGAGGCCATCGGCTCGTGCAGCGTATTGGGCGTGGTGATGTCGACGAGATCGACGGCCGGGTCGGCGATCAGCGCATGCCAGTCGCCGGTCGTGCGGGTGATGCCGAGCGCGAGACCCGCACGCGAGGCCGAAGCCGCATCGACATCGGCCAAGAGTTCCAGTGCCAGCGGCCGCTCGAGACCGAAGACCGCTGCCGCCGTGCGAATCGCGATCGCATGACTGCGCCCCATGAAACCACTGCCGATGAGGCCGACCCGAATGGGCCTGCCGGTCGTCATGCGGGCGCCTTGCCAGCGGGTTCCAGCCCGATGGCGTCGAGATTGACGATGACGGCAGGATCGAGCCGGCCGTCGAGCACGTCGAGAATGTTGGTGGCGGCCTCGGTTGCCATGTTCACCATCGATTCGACCGTCACCCCGGCATTGTGCGGGCTCAACAGCGCCGTCTTCTGGAACAAGAGCGGGTTGTCCGGCGCGGGCGGCTCGTCGGCGAAAACATCGATCCCAGCACCGCGCAGTTGGCCGGAAGCGAGTGAAGCGGCAAGCGCTGGCTCGTCGATCAGGCCGCCCCGCGCCGTGTTGAGCAGAATGGCCGAGGGCCGCATCGAGGCCAGTCGGCGGGCATCGATGACATGCCGGGTCGTCGCGTCGAGCGGCAGATGCAAGCTGATCACATCAGCTTCGGCGATTGCCGTATCGAGGTCGACCGCGACCGAGCAGCCGAGTTCGGCGAGTGCTGCCGGATCGACGAAGGGATCATGCACCGCAACCGTCATCCCGAACGCTCGCGCCCGGACCGCGACCTCGCGGCCGATCCGCCCGAAGCCGAGAAGCAGCAGTCGCTTGCCGAAAATTTCGAAGGCCAGGACCTCGCTGCGGATCGCCCAATTGCCGGCGCGCACAGCCGCGTCGTGCGGCACCGCCGCCTTGGCGAGCGTCAGCAGCATGGCCATCGCGTGCTCGGCGACCGAGATCCGATTGGCAGTGGCGGCGATGGCGAGAGGTATGCGCCTGGCGTTCAGGGCCCCGACGTCGACATTGT
The DNA here is from genome assembly GCA_011390475.1 of Geminicoccaceae bacterium. Taxonomy (GTDB): domain Bacteria; phylum Pseudomonadota; class Alphaproteobacteria; order Geminicoccales; family Geminicoccaceae; genus SLRI01. The sequence goes on from JAABSG010000034.1 coordinate 9,756, forward strand.
CGTAGCCGACCCCGTGTCGCGAGACGACCCGAAGCCCGACTGCAGCGTCGATCACGTCGGCGCCGATCGGCGTCGTGCGCACGAGAATGGCATTCGCCGTTCGCGCCGCGGCAACGATGGCGTCCTGATCGTCGTCGACGACCACGCGAACGTCGTGGTCGGACCGCGCCTCGAGGATCGCCATACCCTCGGGCTTGATCCGACCGACGACCAGGATTCGGGCCATGCGACTAGTAGGTGCTGCTCTTGGCGCCGCCCGTCCGTTCCTTGAGCTCCGGCAGCAGCTCGCCGGCCTTCATCGCCATCATCCGCGCCTCGGACAAGAGCGTCGCGTAGTCGAAGCCGATGGACCACATCCGCTTGATATAGGCCGTCGAGCCGCAATGGATGCCGGCGATCTTGTTGTGTCGCTTGGTCGTGTCGACGATCGACTGGATAGCATCGACCACGGTCTTGTCCTCGGGGTCGAACCCGGGTGTGACGCCGAGGGAGATCGCGAGATCGGCCGGCCCGACATAAATCCCATCGAGCCCCTCGACCTCGAGGATGGCGTCGAGATCTGCCATTGCCTGCTTGGTCTCGATCATGGCCAGCGTCAGAACTTCGTCATTGGCGTGTTTGGGATAGTCGGCACCGCCATAGATCGTAGCCCGGATCGGCCCGAAGCTGCGGCTGCCCATGGGCGGGTAGCGGCAGGCGGAGACGAAAGCCTCGGCCTCGGCGCGACTGTTGATCATCGGGCAGATGACACCGTAGGCACCGGCGTCGAGCACTTTCTGCAGCACCCCGGGCTCGTTCCAGGGTACCCGCACCATCGGCACCGTGTCGGTAGTCGAGATCGCCTGCAGCATCGAGACGGCCGCCTGATAGTCGACGACGCCATGCTGCATGTCGATGGTCAGGCTGTCGAAGCCCTGATGAGCCATGATTTCGGCACTGAAGCCATTGGGAATGGCAAGCCAGCCGTTCACCGTCTTCTCGCCGGCGGCCCATTGCCGCTTCAGTTTGTTCTCGCGCATCGCGCTGCCATCCCCGTTTTGTGCCACACCATTGTCGACCGGCCGGAACTTAGCGAGACCGCCCCACTGCTGTCCAGCACGACCCGGCGCAGCGCCACGAAATCATTGGACGACAAACAAAACGCCGTCCCCGGAGGGACGGCGGAATGACTGGGGGGAGAGGACGGGAAGACCGATTGTATCGGCCGTGTTGATTTGAGCAGCGGGATGTTACCCACGACCGGCGGCTCACAGCCCGTCAGGGCAGCGACGGTGGGACCCTGGGAGACCGGTCGGAATGAACTCTTTCCTTGTTTCACTCCGACGTGAGAACACCACAAGATATGCGTTTGGTCAACCGGGCGGACACAAATTGTAGTGGATAACTTCGTTTAATCACGCAGCAACTGGCGGGCGATGCGGTCGAGTTGGTCGAGATTGGAATAGCGGATGGTCAGCGTTCCGCCCTTGGCCTTGGGTTTCAGCTGGCAGGCCAGGCCGATGGCACTTCGCAGCCGATCCTCGAACGCCACGATATCCGGGTCCCGATCGATCCGCCCCTTGGCACTCTTCTGGACCAGCCGGCCGGTCTGCACCATGGCCTCGGTATCGCGCACGCTCATCCCGCGCTCGATAATCGATCGCGCCATTGCTTCGGGATCATCGGCACCCAGAAGAGTGCGGGCATGGCCGGCCGAAAGCTTGCCCTCCTCGAGAAACCGCCGGACCACCTCGGGCAACTTCAGCAGCCTGAGCGTGTTGGCGATATGCGGCCGGCTCTTGCCGATCTCCTGGGCGAGTTCGTCCTGGGTCCGGCCGAATTCCTCCATCAGCCGCTTGTAGCCTTCTGCCTCCTCGATCGGCGACAGATCCTCGCGCTGCAGGTTCTCGACGAGCGCAATCTCGAGGACTTCGCGGTCACTGAGCTCGCGCACCACCACCGGAAGCTCGTGCAGCCCGGCCCGCTGCGCCGCCCGCCAGCGCCGCTCACCGGCGATGATTTCGAAGCCGGGTGCGGCATAGGCCTCGGCGGTGCCCGGCCTTGGCCTGACCAAGAGTGGCTGCAGCACGCCATAGGTCGCGAGGCTCTGGGCCAGCGAATCGAGCTCCGCCTCGGGAAATCGTCGGCGCGGCTGCAATGGCGATGCCGAGAGAAATTCGATCGGCACGATCTGGGCCGGCGGCCCCGCCGAGGCACCCGCGGCCGAGTCGGTGGCATCACCGCCGAGCAGCGCCGAGAGCCCCATCCCGAGGCCACGTTTCTTGGCGGGCTCTTGGGTCATCGAATGAGCGTCCTTTGCAAGGGATATGGCGACGACATTCGCCGGGTCAGGCGTGAACCGCCAACGCCTGGTCACGGCGCAGCATCTCACCGGCGAGATGCGCATAGGCTTTGGCGCCGACACTCTTCACATCATAATAGAGCACCGGCTGGCCATGGCTGGGGGCCTCGGAGATCCGGACATTGCGCGGGATGACCGTCTCGTAGACCCGGTCGCCGAGAAAGCTGCGGACATCCGTCGCCACTTGCTGCGACAGGTTGTTGCGCCGGTCGTACATGGTCAGCACCACGCCGTGGATCTGCAGGATGGGATTGAGCGCGCGCCGCACCCGTTCGATCGTCCGCAGCAGCAGCGAGAGGCCCTCGAGCGCGAAGAACTCGCATTGCAGCGGCACCATGACGGCGTGCGCCGCGGCCAATGCGTTGACGGTGAGCACGCCCAGGGATGGCGGGCAATCGATGAGGATATGGTCATACGGCTTGATGAAACTTTGGAACGCATCGCGCAATCGATAGTTGCGACGCGGGTCATTGATCAACTCGAGCTCCGCCGCCGAGAGGTCGACGGTGGCAGGCACGATATCGAGGCCGGGCACCTTGGTCGGCATGATGGCATCGGCCAACCGCGATTGGCCGATGATCACCTCATAGGCCGTGATCCGGCGCGACTCTCGATCGATCCCGAACCCGGTGCTGGCATTGCCCTGTGGGTCGAAATCGATGACCAGGACCCGTTTGCCGGCGGCGGCCAGGGCCGTGCCGAGATTGATCGCCGTGGTGGTCTTGCCGACACCGCCCTTCTGATTGGCGATGGCGAGAATGCGTCCGCTGAGGACGAACGGCGTCCGTCCGCCGGACACGGCAGCAGCGCTGGTGAGCCTCTCACTGCTCACGCGCGCGGACCTCGTCGAGGATCAGCACACGGCCGAGCGGATCGGCGAGGCTCGGCTCGACCGCCACACGCATCGTCCAGCTGTCGGCAGCCGCGGTCAATTCGGCGTCGGCATTTCGACCCTTGAGCAGCAGGAGCCGCCCTCGCGGGGCAAGCAACGGGAGGGCGAGCGGCAAGAGTTCGACCAAGGGCGCGAGAGCGCGCGCTGTCACCACATCGACCGCGAGGTCCAGCGCTTCGATCCGCACCGCGTGGACGCGGACATTGCCGAGGTCCAGCCGCCGCGCCGCTTCTCGGAGAAACTGCGCTTTGCGTCGGTCCGCTTCGACCAGATGAACCTCGGCGACCTCCATCATGGCGAGAACGAGTCCGGGAAGCCCGGCACCACTCCCGAGATCGGCGATGCGAAGCGGACCCGCGGGTAGATGGCGAGCAAGCTGGGCAGAATCGACAATATGGCGCCGCCAGGGGTCCTCGAGAGTCGACTTGCCGACGAGGTTGATGGCCTTTTGCCACTGGCTCAGGAGGGCCAGATAAGCATCCAGCTTTGCCAATGTTTCACGTGAAACAGGGACGAGTGCTGCAAAGCCGGCCGCATCGAGCGCGCCTGGACGCGCACCCATCGTCATGCCGCGCGCTTCACATGGCGATAGAGTAAGGTGAGGGCGGCCGGCGTCATTCCCGGCAGGCGTGCCGCCGCCCCCAAAGTGCGCGGCCGAACCCGATCGAGCAGCAGCCGCAACTCACCACTCAACCCGCCGAGCGCCGCAAAATCCAATTCCGCCGGTAGCGACATGCCCTCCTCACGACGAAAATCCGCTATGTCAGACGCCTGTCGCCGCAGATAGACCGCATAACGCGCCTCGATCTCGACCTGCTCCGCCACATCCGGCGCGATCTCCGCCAACTCTGGCCAAATGTGCGAAAGCCGAACCACGTCGACCTCGTGATGGGCAAGCAGTTCGCGGGCCGTCCGCGCGGCACCATCCTGGTTGATCTTGATGCCATGCGCCGCGGCCGCGGCCGGCGTCAGCCGACGCTCCGCCAAGAGCGCCTCGGCCCGTGCCAATTGCCCGAGCTTTTCGGTGAGACGGGCCATCCGCTCGGCCCCGACCAAACCGATGCGGTGGCCCCAGGCGGTCAGCCGCCGATCCGCATTGTCCGCACGTAGCGACAACCGGTACTCGGCGCGGCTCGTGAACATCCGGTAGGGCTCAACGATGCCCTGCGTCGTCAAATCATCGATCAGGACACCGAGATAGGCGGTCGAGCGGTCGAGCACGGCGTCCGGAATCGCACCCGACGCGCGCAGCGCCGCATTGCACCCGGCCATGATGCCCTGCCCCGCCGCCTCTTCGTAACCGGTGGTGCCGTTGATCTGGCCTGCCAGGAAGAGGCCGGGCAGAGCGCGCAACTCCAGCGTCTGGTCGAGGTCGCGCGGGTCGATGTGATCGTACTCGATTGCATAGCCGGGCTGCAGCATGACGGCGCGCTCGAGACCCGGAATGGTTTGCAGAAGCTCGGCCTGCACGGCACGGGGCAATGAGGTCGAGATGCCATTCGGATAGACCGTATGGTCATCGAGACCCTCGGGCTCGAGAAAGAGCTGGTGGCTGCTGCGATCGGCGAACTTGACCACCTTGTCCTCGATCGACGGACAATAACGAACACCCGTCGCCGCAATTTGCCCGGAATACATCGCCGACCGATGCAATGTGGCTCGAATCAACGAGTGCGTTGCTTCGGTCGTTCGAGTGATGTGGCAGGCCACTTGTGGGTTGGTGATCCGCTCGGACAAAAACGAGAAAGGCCGTGGTGGATCATCACCCGGCTGCACCGTGAGCCCTGCCCAGTCGATGCTCCGGCCATCGAGCCGCGGTGGCGTGCCGGTTTTCAGCCGACCGAGTGCGACGCCCGCTGCATCCAGATCACGGGCGAGTTCCGTGGCCGCGGCGTCGCCGACGCGGCCGGCTGGCCAGCGCTCGTCGCCGAGATGAATCTCACCGCGCAGAAACGTGCCGGTGGTCAAGACGACGGCACCGGCGCGAACGATGCCGCCGTCGCCCGTGCGCACACCGCCGATTCGGTCACCATCACGGACGAGGCCCGCAACTTCGCCCTCGCGGAGTGTCAGCCCCGCCTGCTCGGCGAGCAGTTCGCGCACCGCGGCCGCATAGAGCTTTCTGTCGGCCTGCGCGCGTGGCCCCTGGACGGCGGGGCCCTTCCTTTTGTTCAGGGTGCGAAACTGGATCCCACCCTGGTCGATGGCCCGGCCCATGACGCCGTCGAGCGCATCGATCTCCCGCACGAGGTGACCGCGCCCGAGCCCACCGATGGCCGGATTGCACGACATGGCCCCGATCGTGGCGAGCTTTTGGGTGAGCAACAGGGTTCGCGCGCCCATTCGGGCACTCGCCGCGGCAGCCTCGGCGCCGGCATGGCCGCCGCCGATCACGATGACGTCGAAACGCTCCATGACCCGCTATGTGCGCCGTCACTACCGGAGCGTCAAGCGAGGTGGAAAAGCCTCCAACCGCGGCTGGACGTAGCCCCGGTGCCGTGCTCATAACCCCCCATGGGCACAGTCGCTGGCATCATCCTCGGGTTCGCTTTGCTGCTGGCGCTGATTGCGCCACTGCCGCCTCTGGCCGCTCGCATTCGACTGCCCTATACGGTGCTCCTGGCGGTTCTGGGCTGCGGTCTCGGTATCGCCACCGGCATCGCCGACCAGCTCGAGCCCGGCATCCTCGGCCTCGGCATTACCGAGCTCTTCCAGGCGCTGGGCCGCCTCGAGGTCAGTTCGGCGGTCTTTCTCTGGGTGTTTCTACCACTCATTCTTTTCGACAGCGCGATCGAGATCGACAGTCGTTCGCTGCTCGAGGATATGGGCCCGGTCTTTCTCATGGCGGTGGTCGCGGTTGTCGCGACCACCGCCGTTGCCGGCTTTGCGCTCTGGAGTGTGACGGCCTTTTCTCTCGCCGCTTGTCTTCTCGTCGGTGCCATTATCGCCACGACCGATCCGATCGCCGTCATCAACGTCTTCAAGGAAGTAGGCGCACCGCGCCGCCTCGTCAGCCTGGTCGAAGGCGAGAGCCTGCTGAACGACGCCGCGGCCATCGCCATCACCTCGAGCCTGCTCGCCATCGTCATCGGCCTGGCCGCCCCATCACCGGACACGGTCCTCGCGAGCTTCGGTTTCGCCCTCGCGGGCGGCGCACTCTTCGGCATCGTCACGGGCCGCCTATCGGGCATGCTTCTCGCCCGCCTCGACGAGGCAGGCCCAGCCGAGATCACCCTCAGTGTCGCAACGGCTTATCTCACTTACGCGGTGGCCGAGATCTTTCTCGGGCTTTCCGGCGTGGTCGCGGTCGTTGCCGCCGGTATCGTCTTCGGCAGCCAGGGTCGCGCACACCTTTCCCGCGACGGCTGGACCGCCTTGAGTGCCATCTGGACCCAGCTCAGCTTCTGGGCGAGTTCGCTCATCTTCGTTCTCGCCGCCATGCTGGCCCCGCGTACGCTCGCGACGGCGACCCTCACCGATATGGGCCTCCTGCTGCTGCTCGTCGTTGCCGCCCTCGTCGCGCGCGGAATGATGATCTACGGCGCCTTGTCGCTGCTGGAGGTCACCGGCCTCGCCGCCCGGGTGCAGTCGAGCTACAAGCACGTCATGCTCTGGGGTGGCTTGCGTGGGGCGATCACGCTCGCACTGGCGCTCGCCGTCACCGAGAATCCCCTGGTGCCCGACGATATCCAGCATCTCGTCGCGGTCTTGGCCACCGGCTTCGTGCTCTTCACGCTCTTCGTCCAGGCAACGACACTCCGCTGGCTGATCCGCTGGCTGCATCTCGATCGCCTGACGCCACTCGAGGAAATCTTGCGCGAACGCGCCATTACCCTGACCCATGGCGAGATCGTCGACACGCTCAGGGATGCCGCTGCCGAGCGCGGTCTCGATCTCGCCAGCGTCGACGTTGTCGCCGCGGAATATCAACGTGACGACAGCCAGGCGTTGCCGGCTGTTGCCGAGGACCTGCAGCGCCGCCAGCTGGTGACCGCGCTCTTGACCCTCAGTCGTAGGGAGGCCGAGCTCTACGCCGACGAGCGAGCCAAGCGCATGATGCCGCGTACCACGAGCACGGCCCTCATTCGCCATGTCGGCACCCTGATCGACGCGCTCCGCACCCAAGGTCTCGACGGCTATCGACGCCTGGCGCGAGAGCAATTCGGCATCGATCGGCGCACCCGGCTCGCTGTTCTCTTGCACCGCTGGTTCCGCATCAACCGACCGCTGGCACGGCGCCTGACCGCCGATCTCGAACAGAACATCGTCCAGCGCTACGTGCTGACCGAGCTCATCGCCTTCAACGAAGCCCGGATCGAGCGCCTTTTCGGCGAGCGTGTGGCCGAGGTTGCCGGGCTCTTTCTCGAGACCCGCCTGGATCAGACCGAGCGCGCCATCGACGCGCTTCGCTTGCAATACCCCGATTACTGGCGCTCGTTCGGCGAACGCTACCTCCGCTTGGCAGCACTGCGACTGGAGTACGCCGCTATCGAGCAGCTCGAGCGAGAGCGTTTGCTGCCGCCACAAGTCGCCCAGAAGATGGGGCAATCCCTCCGCGCCAAACGCGGCCGCTTCGAACGACCACCGGCGCTCGATCTGGGCCTGCGTACCGAGGCGCTGATCCGCCAAATGCCGCTCTTCGCCAAGCTGGACGAGGCTGAAATCGAGCGGCTCGGCCGAAAGCTGCAAACCCGACTGGCGCTGCCGGGCGAGCGCATCGTCAGACGTGGCGAACCCGGGGACGCCATGTTTTTCATCGCCTCTGGTGCCGTCGAGGTGCGCGTGCAGCCCGAGCCGGTCAGACTCGGCACCGGTGAATTCTTCGGCGAGTTGGCCCTCTTGACCAGACGGCTGCGCACGGCGGATGTCGTAGCCATCGGTTTTTGCCGTCTACTCGTACTGCGACGCGACCTCTTCGACGACGTGCTCGGCAGCCACAGCACCATCGGTCGCCAAGTTCGCGAGGTCGCGACGCGCCGCCGCGGCTGGCGTCGGCCGCCAAGAGACAGCAAGGACGCCACCGCATAGCCAACGGTGTTTCACGTGAAACACGACAAGCAGCTCACTTGCCGATGCAGAACGTGGCGAACACCCGGTCGAGAATATCCTCGACACCGAAGGCACCTGTCAGGCGACCGATCGCCCGCGCCGCCAACCTGATCTCCTCGGCCAACAGCCCGAGGTCGGCGGCACCACCCACTGCCATCGCGCGCGTCAGCGCCGCCTCGGCATCGGACAAAGCCGAGCGATGGCGCACCCGGGTCAGCAACACCGCATCCTCGCTCGGCAACAGTGCCCTGGCCTCCCTGGCCAACCTGCTCCAGAGTTCGCCCAACCCGATGCCGCTGGTCGCAGAAACCGCGAGCGCCCCCTCGGGAACGGACGCCGGCGCCCAGAGGTCGGCCTTGTTCAAGACGGTCAGCGTCGGCCCGTGCTCGAGCCCTCGTGAGTTGAAGGTTCCCGGATCATCGACCACCCGAAGCCGAATATCCGCTGCTTTCGCCCGGGCCTTCGCTCGGGCGATACCTTCCAGTTCGATCGGGTCGTCGCTGTCGCGGAGCCCCGCCGTGTCCAGCAGCGTCACCGGTAGCCCCTCCAGATCGATCGCCACCTCGATGATATCGCGTGTCGTGCCCGGCATCGCCGTGACGATCGCGACGTCCCGGCGGGCCAGCGCGTTGACGAGACTCGACTTGCCCACGTTGGGCGCTCCGATCACGGCGATATCCAGGCCCGTGCGCAGCCGCTCGCCTTTATGGCCGTCATCGAGATGGCAACGGATTGCCGCCGCTGTTTCGGTCAGGCGCGGCGCCAGTGTATGCCAGAGCGCTTCCGGCACCTCTTCTTCGGCGGCGAAGTCGATTTCGGCCTCGAGCATCGCCAACGCCTGCAAAATGTCCTCGCGCCAACCGTCATAAAGCCGCCCCTGGGCGCCCGCCAGCTGCCGCAAGGCAGCGCGCGCTTGGGCCGCTGTCGAGGCTTCGATGAGATCGGCCAGCCCCTCCGCTTGGGTCAGATCGAGCTTACCATTCAAAAAGGCCCGCTTGGTGAACTCGCCGGGTTCAGCCGGTTGCAGCTCGGGCATGGCGCCGAGAACGTCAGCGAGCAGTCGCGCTACAGCGATACTCCCGTGATGCTGGATCTCCAGGCAGTCCTCGCCGGTGAAGCTGTCGGGGGCGGGGAAATAGAGGAGCAGCGCCTGGTCGATCAGGCTGCCGCTGTGCTCATCATGGAGCGCGGCCAGCGTTGCGCGACGTGCTGGCGGCAGCCGGCCGGCCAACCGCTCCGCCACACGACCAGCCGCCGGTCCAGAAACGCGAAGCACCGCCACGGCTGATCGGCCGGGACCAGTAGCCGGCGCAAAGATCGTTTTCTGGTCCGAGTTCAAGCCGTGCTATCGCTCAGGATTTGTCGTCGTTGTCGGCCTTGCCGGGGGCCCGATCCTTGCGGTTTCGCTGCACTCCGGCAGCCGCCGCCGCGAGTTGGGTCCAGAACGACTGGAACTGCTCGACTCCCTTGAGGCCGACGGGCAGCCATTGCTCGAGCATGGCCTTGCCGTCCATCGTCCGGATGGTCTCCTTGAGTTGGACTTCCATCTCCTCGATCAACCGCTCCTGCATCGCGGCCACCTCGGGCAAACCGAGAAAGCGCCGCGCCTCGTCGGGCGTGCACTCGACTTCGATATTGAATTTCAAGACCTGTCCCTCACTGGAGCCGCTGTGCCTTCGTCCATATCGGCATAGATCGGGCGACCGGGCCGCTGTCGCAAGCCCGCGCGCGACGCCTTGCTCGATCCGCCGATCCGGCCTAGCACCGGTGCCATCACGCTGACCAGTGGGAGGAGACGACATGGTGACCAAGATCATGATCCACGCCTATGGCGGGCCCGAGGTGCTCGAGGTCGCCGACGGTGAGGTGGGGGCACCCGGCAAGGGCGAAATTCGCGTTCGGCACACCGCAATCGGCCTCAACTACATCGACACCTATTTCCGCACCGGACTCTACCCGCCGCCCATGGGCCTGCCGTTCACGCCTGGACTCGAGGCCGCGGGCGTCGTCGAGGCCGTGGGCGAGGGGGTGACGAACCTGCGGGTCGGACAACGCATCGCCTACGGCACCGGACCGCTCGGCGCCTATTCGAGCGAACGGCTCATGCCGGCCGAAAAGGCCATCGCCATCCCGGACAGCATCGCCGACGAAACGGCGGCGGCGATGATGCTCAAGGGCATGACGACGCAATATCTGCTCCGCCAGACCTATGCCGTGCAACCCGGCGACACGATCCTCATTCATGCCGCTGCCGGTGGCGTCGGCCTGATCGCCGGCCAGTGGGCCAAGCACCTGGGTGCCACGGTCATCGGCACCGCCGGCAGCGAGGAGAAAGCAGCGCTCGCCAAAGCGCACGGCTACGACCACGTCATTCTCTACCGTGAGGAAAATATCGCCGAACGCGTCAAGGAGATCACCGGCGGCAAGGGTGTGCCCGTCGTCTATGACGGCGTCGGCAAAGACACTTTCGAGGCGTCACTCGATTCGCTTCAGCTGCGCGGCCTCCTGGTCAGCTTCGGCAATGCATCGGGCCCGGTAACCGGTGTCAATATCGGCATTCTCGCGGCCAAGGGCTCGCTCTACGTCACGCGACCCACGCTCGCCAGCTACACCGCCAACCGCGCCGACCTCGAATCGTGCGCCAACGATCTGATCGACGTGGTCGCCAAGGGGGCGGTAAAGATCGAAGTCAACCAGCGCTTCCCCCTGACCCAGGCTGCCGACGCCCACCGTGCTCTAGAAGGGCGGGACACCACCGGCTCGACCATCCTGTTGCCCTGAGGCCCCGATGCTGATCGCCCAGCTGTCCGACAGCCATGTCCGTCCACCCGGCCTGCTGTTCGCCGACGTGGTCGATACGCTGGCCATGCTGAAGGCCGCCATCGATGCGGTCCTGGCTTTCACGCCGAGGCCCGACATCGTGCTATTGACGGGCGATCTCACCAATGACGGCGAGCCCGAGGCCTATGCGGCCATGGCGCCCGTGCTCGCCCGTCTGCCCATGCCTGTCTTTGCCATCCCCGGCAATCACGACGATCGCCGTGCCATGCTCGCCCTCGACGGCATTGTCGAAGTGGGTGCTACGGGGAGCTTTCGCCAATACGCTCTCGACCTCGGCGAGCTCCGGCTCGTCGCCCTCGACAGCTTGGTGCCGGGCCAGCCGCATGGCGAAATCTGCGCCGATCGTCTCGCTTGGCTCGAGACCGAGCTCGGAGCCTCGGGTGACCGGCCGGTCATGATCATGGTGCATCACCCACCGGGCGAGACCGGCATCGACTTCATGGACAAGATCGGCCTCGAGGCCAGCGCCGAATTGCAGGCACTGCTTGCCCGTCATGGCCAGCGCATCGTCCGCATCGTCTGCGGCCATGTCCACCGCCCGATCTTCTATCGCTGGCTGGGAATCCCGGTGAGCGTCGCCCCGGGTGTCGCGCACCAGGTCGTCCTCGGCCTCGACGGTCGTGATGCTGCCTTCACCATGGAGCCACCCGGCTTTCATCTGCATCGCTGGAGCCGATCCGGCGGGCTCGTCACCCACCAGGTCTACATCGGCAGCTATCC